>JAZSEN010000007.1:0-62623 GCA_045531675.1 Faecousia sp. | reverse complement strand
GGCTATCATCCCCGGCTATATCGCCAATGCTGACGGCTCCTACACCGTCCACTCCAACGGCATCTCTGCCAGACTGCTGGGCGACACCCTGTTCTTCAAGGTATACGCCAAGCTGGCTGACGGCTCCTACGCCTACTCCGGTGTTTATGGTTACCACGCTGTGGCTTACGCCAAGAGCATTCTGAACAGCACCAGCTCCTCCGCTCAGGCCAAGGCTCTGGTAGTTGCCATGCTGAACTACGGCGCAGCCGCTCAGACCTACTTCAACTATAAGACTGACGCTCTGATGAACGCCTCCCTGACCACTGCCCAGCAGGCTCTGGTCAACGCCTACAATGGCTCCATGGTTGAGGATGTTGTCAAGGTGGACAGCTCCAAGGTTGGTGTGTTCGTCAACAACAACGGCTACTCCGATATCCATCCCACCGTTTCCTTCCAGGGTGCATTCTCCATCAACTACTACTTCACTCCCAAGTACACCCCTGCTGACGGTGTGACCTTCTACTACTGGACCGCCGAGGACTACAATAACGCCGATGTACTGACTCCCGAAAATGCTACCGGTACTATCAAGATGACCTCCACCACCGGCGAGTACACCGCCGCTGTTACCGGCATCTCCGCAAGACATATTGACCAGACCATCTACATCTCCGCTGTTTACAACTCTGCCGCTACCGGCACCGCTTTCTATGCCCCCGTCATTGCTTACAGCCTGGGTGCTTACTGTGAGACTCTCGCTAATAACGGCAACGCCTTCGGTGCTGCCACCGCAGTCTACGGCTACTACGCCAAGGCTTACTTCGCAAGCTAATTCCTTACAAAAAATCGCCACGGGTCCCCCCGTGCCGATTTTTTATTATCAGGACGACAGCTCAAGTTCCTCTGACTGACCAGATAACAAAAGCGGCAGGACTCTTTCGAAGATGCATCTGTCAAGCAAAAGTAGACACTAAAAAACGGCATATTTCTAGAAGCCCAGTTCGGTTTTATACTGAACTGGGCTTTTATAGCCCAGAGCGGCCGCAGGCCGCCTGTTATTGAAATAATACACATACTCGTCAAGCAGCTTTGGAACGTCCTCAGCAGTCTCCAGGCCAAAGTCAAGGTATAGTTCTTCCTTAATCCAGCCATTCAAGGCTTCTATAATTGCATTATCTGTAGGAGTTCCTACTTTCGACATGGAACGAAGTATGTTATAATGTTCATGAGCCTGTCGGAAGGCTTGTGAGGAGTAGACGGAACCCTGGTCGGTGTGTAAGATAACCTGGGGTGTCTGCTCCTCATTTTTCTTACCTGCAAGTTTCTTTAGTACTTCCAGACAATGATAGTATGGCTTGTTGCTACCAGTAACCGGAGTGGCCTGGTGCGCAAGGATCTCGTTGTTAAAAGTGTCAACAAGAAGTGTCCATTCCCAATTCTGGCCTTTGTTCTTGAAAATAGTCATATCCGACACAACGATTTGGATTGGGCCGTTTGCAATCCAGTTGCCGTTCACTTCGTTGGGGAATTCCACATTTTCCTCTGCATCTTTCTTCTGATATCTGTACTTTCGTGCCTTGGAATGGATTCCTGCTTCTTTGCAGCATTTATGGGCCAGATTATGGGAGAATACCCATCCTGTAGCCTGAAACACATCATCCGCAAGCATGTGGTAGCCATGAGAGGGATGCTTCTTGTGCTGTTCGAACAGAAGCTTTGTAAGTAGATGTCTGTCCTGCTCATACCGGTTCAGTACTCCCTGTCGATTCTTCCATTTGTAATATCCGGATTTACTGACTCCCGTGAGCTGGCAGAGAAAGACTATTGGATATTTCTCTTTCATTTCTTCAATAATTTCGTATTCGCATCTTGTCCAGTAACGTACTCCTTGTTTGCACCAGCTCCTTCCACCCAGTATCCTTTTTTTAACCGTGCTATCTCTATTTCCTGTTTCGCTACCAAAAGACGTAGCCGTTCCAATTCGGTTAGATTCTTGCTTCGGTGCAGTGCTGCAAACTTATTTCCAGGCCGAGCTTTTGGTGTCAATCCTTGTTCTCCGCCTGCCAGATATTCCTTAGTCCAACGACAAATCATACCGCTGTCTGTCTCATATTCTTTTGCCAGTGTGCGAACAGAGATATGCTCATCCAAATGTTTATGTACAATTTCAAGTTTCTGCTCTATTGTCCATTTTCTTTTCTTCTGCCCTTTCTTCATAGATTCACCCCCTGTTACTTTATTTTAGCATAAAGAAAAGGTAGACAACATGGCGTTTTACCATGTGTCTACCTTTATCTTACAGCTTCAGACTCTTTCGAAGACTGCCGCAGTTGTTCATTTATCCAGATGGACATTCAGGTGGGGATAGGTCATGCTGATTCCGCTGTCCTGGAAGGTTTCCCGAACCTTCAGATTGATGGCGTAATTCACATCCCAGTAATGCTCCGTGGCACACCAGACACGCAGGGTGTAGACAACGGCATGGTCGCCGTACTCCGCCACAGCAGCAAAAGGCGCAGGCTCCGTCATGACATTGGGAACCTTCGCCGCCTCCAGCATCGCCTGAATCACCTGTTCCGGATGACTGTCGTAGGACGCACTGATGCGCACCTCCACGCGACGGGTGCCGGTGACAGTATAATTGACGATATCCGCCGCTACCACCGACCGGTTGGGTATGTAAATCAGCTTGTTATCAGGGGTCCTGAGTTGTGTGTAGGTCATGCCAATCTCAGTTACAGTACCGGATTCCGCGGCGATTTCCACATAGTCGCCGGACTTAAAGGGCTTGGTGTAAAGCAGTGTGAAACCGCCGATGATATTGGTCAGCAGGTCCTGCACCGACAGCGACACCGCCAAAGACAGCACGCTGGCCAGCGCAATAATGCCTGTCACATCGATACCCAGACTGGCCGCGGCACTCAGACCCAGCAGCAGATACAGTACCGTCCGGATGAGCGAACCAATCAGGCTGTGGGCCGCCTTTTCCAAATGGGATTTCTTCAGCGCCCGATTGACGATGGCCATCACGACCCTTACAATCAGGATGCCAACCACCATTATCAGGATGAAGAATGTAATTTTGTACGCAGCGGAGCCCAGCAGCCCCACCGCCCAATTTTTAATAGCTTCCAAAATTCAGCGCTCCTTCGAAATTATTACATCTACTATCATACCACGAAAACCGGATTTATCAATAACATTCTTTGTTCATAGTTTCGTCGAATTTTGTTTTCAATTCCGTTATTTGCTGTTAAAAAGCCGGCGGTAAAGTATACTCATGAAAGGCGGCGGAAGCCGTGAGCCGCCACCTTTCACCTCCGTATATCCTCTTTTCTACCTCTCTTCTTTCCAAAAACCTTTCACAAGGGGAACACGCCATCGTTTCAGCGATGGCGTGTTTTCTTTTTGCCCACAAAACCATTAGAAAATCCGTATTTTTTTGTGCAAAACAAGTCTTGAATCCCCGTCAGAAAGCGGTATAATAATAAAGTTTGTAATGCTATGAAAAGAGGGATTCTAATGGAATTTCTGTTGGCTATCGGCGTAGCCATGTTCGCCGGACTGCTGCTGTCCCGGCTGACCTCCCGGCTGAATCTGCCCGACGTGACCAGCTATCTGGTAGCGGGTCTGCTGGTAGGACCGCTGGTGCTGGGACAGTTGAATGTGCCCGGTCTGGGATTCGGAAGCTTTGAATTTGTCGAAGAAATGGTACTGGTCAACGAGGCGGCATTGGGTTTTATCGCTTTCTCCATTGGCAGCGAATTCCGCGTCAGCGCCCTGCGCCGGATTGGTCGTCAGGCCACTGTCATTGCCATTTTTCAGGCGCTGACTGCCACTGTTATGGTTGATTTGGGATTGCTGGGACTGCATCTGTTGCTGGGCGACCGGCTGCCGGTGTCTACCTGCCTGATTCTCGGTGCCATTGCCACCGCTACTGCGCCTGCGGCAACGTTGATGGTTGTCAACTGTACAAGGCAAAGGGTCCCCTTACCGATATCCTGATGCCCGTAGTCGCGCTGGACGATGCGGTGGGTCTGATTGTATTCGCCGTGTCCAAGGGCATCGCCTCCGCTCTGATTGGTGGCTCATTGAGCATCGTTTCCGTGCTGGTCAATCCCCTGATTGAAATTATCGGCTCTCTGCTGCTGGGCGCGGCGCTGGGTTGGGTGTTCAGTCTGGTGGAAAAGTATTTCAATTCCAACTCCAAACGCTTGAGTCTGGCGGTTGCGTTTGTATTTCTCTGCGTGGGACTTTCCAAGCTGAAATTCCATCTTGGTCCTGTCCACGTGGGCTTTTCCTCCCTGCTGGTGTGCATGATGTGCGGCACGATTTTCTGCAATCTCTGCGACTTCTCTGAGGAAATCATGCACAAAACCGAGCGCTGGACCGGTCCGGTCTACGTTCTGTTCTTTGTCATTTCCGGCGCGGAGCTGGATTTGCGTGTCTTTGCGGATCTGGCCGTTGTTGGTATCGGTCTGATGTATATTATCACCCGTTCCGCCGGCAAGATTCTCGGTGCTTCCGCCAGCGCCCGGTTCATGAAATGCGAGCCTTCCGTCTGCAAGTACCTTGGCATCACTTTGCTGCCTCAGGCCGGCGTGGCGCTGGGCATGTCCGTGATGGTAGCGGAGGAATTTGGTGCCGAGGGCGCGATTATCCGCAATATTGTTCTGTTCTCCGTGCTGATTTATGAGCTGGCCGGTCCCATGCTGACCAAGATGGCGTTGACCGCCGCCGGCGATATTCGCCCCAAGCCCGTTGTGGATCGCCACGACCTGAATACTTGACTTTCTCCGCGAAATATGTATAATTATAGTGTTAAGGAGTGATTTCTCATGTATTATACCATGAACGTTGCAGGACTTCAGCGTGACCTGCCCATTTGCAAAGTCACCGATTCTTTGTACATTGCCGGATTTGTCATCTTTGGCGATCAGGAGCTGACCGTTGCCGCTGCCCGTGAGCTGCTGAAGCTGGCTCCCGAGTACGACTATATCATCACCGCCGAGGCAAAGGGTATCCCTCTGGCTCACGAGATGTCCCGTCAGGCCGGCGATGCCAAGTACATTCTGGCACGGAAGGGTCCCAAGCTGTACATGCGTGACATTTTCGAGGTCAGCGTCCATTCCATCACCACCGCCAAGGAGCAGAAGCTGTATCTGGACGGCGCCGATGCCGAACTGATGAAAGGCAAGAAGATTCTTCTGGTGGATGATGTGATTTCCACCGGTGAAAGCCTCCACGCACTGGAAGCACTGGTCGAGAAGGCCGGCGGCACCGTCTGCGGCAAAATGGCAATTCTGGCTGAGGGTGATGCCCAGAATCGTGACGACCTGATTTATCTGGAAAAGCTTCCCCTGTTCCACCCCGACGGCACTGTTATCGAGTAATACATAAATCCGGATGTGCAACCGCACATCCGGATTTTTCATGTTTCAGACGATGGTGTAAATTATCGCTTCATCCTCTTACCGGATATCCTTGCCGGCGAAGTATTTTTTCAGGGGGACGTACAGCACACCTGCCACCACCAACGCAATCAGGGTGTTGGGAATCATGTACGCGCCATTGTAGACCAACGAGTACACATGAGCATTGCCAAACACGCCAAAGCCTGCCACCTCCGTGGGTTCGATGATTTTGTAAATTGTAATGCCGCTGATGTGGTGAATCAGGAACCGGCCCACACAGCCCACGGCAATGCCCGGAAAAATGCCCCAGTCCTTCCCTCTGAACAGACCGCCAAAGCCAAGCATGGTGTACGCCAGAAGGTAATCCAGAAGAATGGACTGCCAGCCCCATGCGTAGCCGCCGTCAAAGAGCATATCCAGCAGACCGTAGGCGAAGCCCATCAGCAGTCCATGACCCATTCCCCAACGGTGGGCGTAGAACAGAATTGGAAACATGGCCAGCGTCACAGAGCCGCCGTTGGGCATATTGGCGAACAGAACCTTGGACAGGTAGTTCAGCACAATGGCAAGTGCCAGCATAATGGCGCCCTCGCAAAGGGCACGGATGCGCAGGTGGGATTTACTTGTGTTGTTTGACATGGTCAAACCTCCTAAAAAAAGATATCGCATTGCAAACCCGTCCAAGGTGCGCAATGCGATAAAATAATCCCATCTATGCATCTTTCCCTACGACGGTACTGACCGTATCAGGTTCGCGGGTCAGGGCACGACCTTGCCCAATCTCAGCCGGAACGTCCGGCACCCCGAAGATTGATTTGTTTTGCGATTCGGTGATATTATAGCAGAATTACCGGAAATGTCAAGCCATTTCCAGAGTCAGCTTTCTACCGCCGAGGATGTGGAAGTGGAGATGGTGGACAGTCTGACCGGCATCGTCGCCGCAGTTGGACACCACACGGTAGCCGTTCTCCAGACCCTCCGCCTTGGCGATGGCAGGGATGACCTCAAAAATGTGGGATACCACAGCGCTGTTCTCGGCAGTGATTTCCGCCACAGAGCCGATGTGCGCCTTGGGAATCACAAGAACATGGGTGGGCGCCATGGGCGCGATGTCACGAAATGCCAGCACGGAATCATCCTCGTAGACCTTGGTGGAGGGGATTTCTCCGGCGATGATTTTGCAAAACAGACAGTTGGACATAATGTTTTCTCCCTTTGAATCAGAAAATTTGGAATCCCAAAGCGCTCAATGTGCCCATGATAACACCGGCAATGATGACGCCCAGAGAAACGGACAAGGTGGTGGATTTAAAGCCCATGTTCAGAAAGCTGGCTGCCAGAGTGCCGGTCCATGCGCCGGTGCCGGGCAACGGAATGCCCACAAACAGCATCAGCGACACAAACAGTCCGCCGCGTCCGGCCTTTTGAACCAGCTTTTGACCGCCCTTCTCCCCCTTTTGAATACAGAAGGTGAAGAATTTTCCAATGAACTTTTTATCGCAGCCCCAGAGCAGGACCTTTCGCGCGAAGAAATAAATCAGCGGCACCGGCAGCATATTGCCGATGATGCAGATGATATAGGCAGGCAGCACCGGAATGGGGTCGCCGCACCAGGGAGACAGCGCCAGGGGAAGCGCTCCCCGCAGCTCCACAATCGGCACCATGGAAACCAGAAAAACAAGTAAATATTTAAGCATAAATTCACCTTTCGGCCTATTTTTTTCATCATAACATAAAACCACCGCTTTTGCAATGCCCTTAAATCAAAAAAACGTTACCATAAATTGCAAAGGCGTGCCGCAGCAGCGGCACGCCGGATAATCAGTAGGGACGAATATACAGCTCATGCTTTTTAGGGGCGGGGCGGGCGTGAACGCCGGACACCAGTCCCAGCATGGCATACAGCGAAACAACGGAACTGCCGCCGTAACTGATAAAGGGCAGAGTCAGACCGATAACCGGCGTAACGCCGATGCACATACCCACATTGCTGCAAATCTGGAAAATCAGGGCAATCGCCGCACCAAAACAGACCATCCGCCGCAAATAATTCTGGCTGCGGGAGCCCACTTGAATGACGCGGAAAACGATGATTCCCAGCATCACCAGCACAAAGAAGCACCCCACGAAACCCATCTCCTCGCCGATGGCGGAGAAGATATAGTCGGTGTGCTGCGCAGGCAGCGCACCGATTTGGGTGCGGTTGCCCTGAAACAGTCCCTGTCCCGTCAGACCGCCACCGGTGAGCGACAGCAGACTCCGCTTGATATGGTATCGGGGACCGATGCCCATGGGGTCAATATTCTCGTCAAACAGAACCAGAATACGGTTTTTCTGGTAGGTTTTCATAAAGTACTTCCACACGATGGGCATACCGCCGGCAATGAGGCCACCGCCCAGACCTACCCACCACCAGCTGACACCGCCGGCAATGGCCATGCCCGCAAAGATGAACACGAAAATCAGGGAAACACCTGCGTCACGGGACAGCGCCATATTCAGTCCCACCAGCAGACCCACATGGAACAGCATGGTCAGCACGGATCTCAGAGAGGAAACCTTTCGCTGATAGGACGCCATCACCGATGCCATAATCAGCACAAAGGTGATTTTGCACAGCTCCGCCGGCTGGATGCTGAACGGCACCAGCGGAATTTTCAGCCAGCTGCGGTTACCGGAGTTAAAGTCGGTACCAAAAGGAATCAGCAGCAACAGCAGAAAAATATTGAACAGCACCAGCATACCCCGATGCTCCGAAATCCAGTCCAAATCCACGGCGGACACTGCCACATAGGAAATAATACCCAGAATAATCGCACCGATTTGAATCACCAGATAACGACCGGATTCGGAGTGCGCTGTGGTGCTGGCGATGACCAGACAACCAAACGCGGACGCCGCCACACACGCCAGCAGCAAAACCAGATCGCCCTTGCAAAACACATTCCAAACCTTACGCATCAGTCTGCGAACAGTCACAGCCATCGCCTCCTTTCATGAATGATATTGTACCACTCCCACAGCCGCTTGTAAACCCAAATTATGTGAACGAACCGAAAAAACTGTACCGGCTCCATTTCAGCCTGACGCCAAGGAAACCCGGCAGGTAATCCTGCCGGGTTATGCTTCATCCCATAGCATGGAGCAGATATCCTCCGCACCGGAAAGTCCTTGCAGCCTTTGCCGCACAGACTGTTGTTCGAAGAGGCAGCCTTTCAGTTGCTGCGCCACAGCCGACGCAAAGGTCCAGTCCATGGCATCGGAGTAGATCCTCGCCTCCTGAATGATGCCTTCGGTGATTTGCAGCTGAATATGCACATCCCCCTGAGAGGTCCGTCCTTCCCGTTCAAAGGTAAAGGGCAGCTTTTGCCCGAAATTCCACGCCCAGCTGCGATTCCGCCGGGTCAGCATCCGGATGCGTCCGGAATCCAGACGGGTATCCGCAAGGGTATTGACGCAACCGCCATAGACCTGACCAAAGGAATCCACCAGCGCAGCCTTCAGCGCGTCGATGGTGATATCAGGGGCAAGCTCCTTCAGATTCACCACCCGACTGCGGACAGAATCCACGCCCTTGGCACGGAGCTTCGCCTGCGAGGGCGACAGGTAACGGTTCAACCGGTCCATATCCACCTCCACCAGCAAAGTGCCATGATGATAGGCCTGCCTGCCGTTTTTATAGAAGGCGTTACCGGAGAACTTTCTGCCCTCTGCCAGAATATCATTCCGTCCGGACCTTTCTGCGGGAATCCCCAGACTTTCCACCGCCTGCTGAATCACGGAAAGCTGACGATTCAGGTCGTAATCGGACTGGGGCATCAGAAAAGTAAAATTCAAATTGCCCAAATCGTGGAACACCGCACCGCCGCCGGACAACCGTCGGACCAGATGGCCACCCTCCTGATTCAGGAGGGTGGTTCTACATTCTTTCCATGGGTTCTGGTTTCGCCCGATGACCACCGTATTGCGATTCTGCCACAAATAGAGGATGCTTTGTCCCTCCTGCACGGATTCCAGCAGATGTTCTTCTACCGCAAGGTTGTGGTACGGGTCCACAGATGAGCTTTCATAAACCCAGATTGATTCAATCATTTTTGATAACGAAGAATAGGCGTACGGGCCGCCCGAACCTCGTCCGGACGGGCAATCTGGGCGTTGTGGGGTGCGCCGTGCATGTACTCGGGATCCTTGTAGCCCAGCTCGTACAGGCTACGGAATACCTGTGCCGCCCAATCCAGCGTATCTCTGGACTCGGTTTCCGTGGGCTCCAGCATCAGCGCTTCGTGGACAATCAGGGGGAAATACATCGTAGGCGGATGCATGCCGTTGTCAATCAGGCTCTTCGCCACATCCAGCGCGGACACGCCGGTTTCCTTCTTAAACCGGCTCAAATCCAAAACGAACTCGTGCATACAGATCCGGTCAAAGGCAGGCTCGAAGGTGCCTTTGATTTTCGCCTGCAAATAGTTGGCATTGAGAACCGCGTTTTTAGCGGCTTCGGGGATGCCTTCCCTGCCCAGAGTCAGAATATAGGTCAGCGCTTTCACAACCACCAGGAAGTTTCCTGCAAAGGCTTTTACCTGAATATGGTCCGTTCCGTTCATGGTGGCGGACTGGGGCAGATAGGGAGCCAGATGCGCCTTGCAGCCCACAGCGCCCGAACCGGGACCACCACCGCCGTGGGGGGTGGCAAAGGTCTTGTGCAGATTCAGATGGATGCAGTCAAAGCCCATATCACCGGGACGAACCACGCCCATAACCGCATTCAGGTTGGCGCCGTCGTAGTAGCAAAGGCCACCGGCCTCATGGACCAGTCGGGTGATTTCCAGAATGTTCTCATCAAAAATACCCACGGTGTTGGGGTTGGTCAGCATCAGACCGGCGGTATCCTCACCCAGCGCAGCCTTCAGCGCTTCCAGATCCACGCAGCCGTTGGGGGCGGAGGCGATGTTGACAATCTGGTAGCCACACATAGCCGCGGTGGCAGGATTGGTGCCGTGGGCGGAATCGGGGACAATGATTTTGGTGCGCTTGCTGTCGCCGCGGGCCTGATGATACTGCTTAATCAGCAGAACACCGGTGAACTCACCATGGGCGCCGGCCGCAGGCTGGAAGGTCATATCGTCCATGCCGGTGATTTCACACAGCAGCGTACGGGCGGTATCCAGCACTTCCTGACAGCCCTCCACGGTGTGTTCAGGTGCCAGGGGATGGACGCCGGTAAAGCCGGGCAGTGCCGCCATTTCCTCGTCGATGCGGGGGTTGTACTTCATGGTGCAGGAGCCCAGAGGATAGAAACCGGAGTTGACGCCGTGGACACGCTTGTTCAGCTCGGTATAGTGGCGGCTCAAATCAGTCTCGCTGATTTCCGGCAGTTCCGGTGCGTTGGCGCGAATCAGAGCATCCGGCAGAGCCACTTCCTCCACATCGCATTTGGGCAGGTACTGCATTCCCCGTCCCGCTACGCTTTTTTCAAAAATCAGCTTCATGCGCCCAGCACCTCCTTCACGATGGCAACCGCTTTATCCAGCTGTGCCTTGGAGACTTTCTCGGTGGCGCACCACAGCACGCCGCCCTCTACCACCAGACCGCCCAGAATATCGGCATTTTCCAGCGCCCTCAGGACTTTCTCTGCCTTGGGCATCACGGTCACAAATTCGTGGAAATAGGCTCCGCTGTAAGCCATGGACACACCGGGGATCCGGCACAGCTGATCAGCCAGATAGTGGGCCTTGGACATGGACTGCTTTGCCGCCTGCGCAAGACCGGCAGGACCCATAGCCGCCAGATACAGCCCGGCGGTCAGGGCGCAAAGCGCCTGATTGGAGCAAATATTGGAGGATGCCTTTTCCCGACGGATGTGCTGCTCACGGGCCTGCAGGGACAGGACGAAGGCACGTTCGCCATTGGCATCCACCGTCTGACCCACGATGCGACCGGGCAGCTTTCTCATATGCTTGCTTGTGGTGGCCATGTAGCCCAGATAAGGACCGCCGTAGCTCAGGGGCATGCCCAAAGGCTGAGCCTCGCCCACCGCGATATCCGCGCCCATGTCCGCGGGCGTTTTCATGATGCCCAGGGCAATGGGGTTGCAGCCCAGAATATACATGGCACCGTTGGCGTGGACAGCTTCGGCAATGACCTCGGCATCTTCAAACAGACCATAGAAGTTGGGCTGCTGGACATAAACCGATGCCACACCCTCATGCAGCAGCGCTTTCAGCGCTTCAATATCAGTCTTGCCATCCTTCACAGGCACCACAATCATTTCATCGTTGGTGCCGTAGCAATAGGTGCGGATGGTGTTGATGGTGTCGGGGTGCGCGGCACCGGAAACCAGCGTCACACGGCGTTTCCGGTCACGGCACATGGCTACGGCTTCCGCAGCGGCGGTGGCACCATCGTAGACAGAGGCATTGGATACATCCATGCCCGTCAGCTCGCAAATGCAGGTCTGATATTCAAAAATGGACTGCAGAATACCCTGACTCATTTCCGCCTGATAGGGAGTGTAGGCGGTCAGGAATTCCTCCTTGGCAGGAATGTACTTGACAATACTGGGGATGTAGTGGTCGTAGGCACCGGCACCCCGCAGGACAGTAGAAAATACACGGTTCTTTGCCGCCATAGCGGAAACGGCACGGCTAACTTCCAGCTCGCTAAGCCCCTCGGGAATGTTCAGGTCCCCGTCCTCCAGAAGCATCCGGGCAGGAACATCCCGATACAAATCCCGATAATCGTTCAGGCCAACGGCCTTCAGCATTTCAAGCCGTTCCTCCATGGTGGAAGGAATAAAGCTTGCCATGATTTAGCCCTCCTCAGCGCAAAATGCCTCGTAATCGGCGGCGTTCAGCAGTTCCTCCTCCAGAGTCACGTTCTCGACCTTGATAATCCATGCGGCATAGGGATCCTCGTTCAGCTTTTCAGGGGAATCGTCCAGATCTTCATTGACTTCGCAGATAACACCGGACACGGGGCAAATCAGGTCGGACACAGCCTTGACGGACTCCACATCGCCGAAGCTTTCACCGGCGGTGACCGCATCGCCAACGGCAGGCAGGTTCACGAAAACCACATCGCCCAGCGCGTCCTGTGCAAAGTCGGAAATGCCAACGACGGCCACGCCGTCCTCATACTTAATCCACTCGTGGGACTTGGTATACTTCAGTTCAGCAGGATGATTCATAATAATTTCCTCCAATTTCTTGATATGTTATCCGCACAGCGGATGAATTACGGTGTGATGACAGCCTTGCCGTAGGGCGGCTGATTCTGAATCAGGTGTCTGGCAACGATGCGGGCAGACAGCTTTTTACCGCGGACATCAATGTGTACGATGTCACCCTGCACAACGGCGCTGTCAATGTAGGCAAAGCCGATGGAGCGCTTGCCGGTGGTGTCCAGAAGGTTGCCGTTTTCATCGAAGTGGTAGTAGGGCACCATGGTGCCGGAGGTGACCCAGCCGACGGGAACACCATCCTTGTAGATGTCCATGCCGGCACGCATCACGCCACGGTCGGACAAGGCGATGGGTACCACTTTTCGGGGCGTGCCGTTTTCCAGTTGAGCTTTCAGGAGGTCACGACCGACGAAATCCCCCTTCCCCTCTCCAAAGGAGACGGCAAACCGTGCCAGAGATACGGCGAAAACCGGAATCTCCTGACCTGCGTGATCCTGACCCATTTCGTGGCCGTACAGGGGCAGACCTGCCTCCAGACGGAGGGTATCTCTGGCGCCCAGTCCGGTGGGTGCCGCGCCCAGCTCAACCAGACGGTTCCACAGCCAGATTACATCCTTTGCGTCAACAAACAGCTCCCAGCCGATGGGGTCGCCGGTATATCCGGTTCTGGAAGCACGGACAGTATGACCTTCCATGTCCAGCTCATTCAAATCGTTTCTTCTGGGGCCGGTAATTTCCGCGCCGCCGGAGAGGACCTTCAGGATTCTCTCCGAATCGGGACCCTGCACCGCCAGAGATGCGCTGGTGGCGGTAATGTCAATGACCCGGCAGTCATACTCCGGCAAATACTTATCGAAGTGAGCCAGATCCTTTTCCGTATTGGAGGCATTGACCACCAGCATATAGCGGTCATTTTCATACATGTACAGATAGGCATCATCCACGACGCCGCCGTTTTCGTTGGGAATCATGCAGTATTGCGCCCGTCCGGGAACCAGCGCGGACACGTCGCTGGAAAGCACCTTCTGCAAGAATTCCACCCGCTGGGGACCTTCCACAATCAGGCGACCCATGTGGGAAACATCAAACAGGCCACAGTGTTTGCGGTCGTACAGATGCTCGGTGATGATACCGGCAGGGTACTGGATGGGCATTTCCCAACCGCCGAAATCCACCATCGTGGCGCCTGCCGCCACATGGGTGCTGTAAAGAGGGGTGCGCTTGAGTTCACTCATAACGGTCAATCTCCTTCATGCAAAATCATATTCCGGACTTTTCCAGAATGGCAGGGATATTCTTTTCCGCACCGATGGCCATGATGTGGACACCGGCACAGAGTTTTTCCTCTTTGATTCGGGCAATCAGCTCCGCCGCCAGTTCCATACCCAGCAGGCTGGGGCTTTGTCCCTTGGCTTTGGCATCCTCCAGACGCTGAATCTGCTCCTGCGGCACCGCGATACCGGGCACATTCTGATTCATGAATCTGGCCATTGCGGCGGTTTTCAGCGGAATGATGCCTGCCATAACCGGCACATGGATGTTGGCCTTGTCCACGGCATCCAAAAACCGTTTCAGGCTCTCTGCCTCAAAAATACCCTGAGTCTGAATGTAACGGGCGCCGGCATCCACCTTCTGGCGGAGCTTGTTGACTTGCAGAATCATGGGCTCATACACAGGGGTGACCGCCGCGCCCTTAAAGAATTTCGGCGCGCCCCCCGCCAGAGGATTGCCGCCGCAATCACAGCCGGTGGCCTCCATGCGCGACAGCATATTCAAAATACCAACCGAATCCAAATCGTATACCGGCTTGGAGTTTTTGCAATCGCCCACAACCGGATGGTCGCCGGTCAGAGCCAGCACGGTATCGATTCCGAAGGAAGCCGCGGACAGGATATCGCCCATAATCGCCATGCGGTTGCGATCCCTGCCGGTGATTTGCAGGATGGGCTCCACGCCGGCCTGCTTCAGGTGGATACACAGACCCAGAGAAGAAGCCTTCAGGCAGGCAGACTGCATATCCGTCACATTGACACCGTGAACCTTATCCTTCAGGAGTCGGGCGGTTTCGATTTGCTCAGAAAAATCAAATCCCTTGGGAGGTGCCATTTCCGCTGTGACGGCAAACCTGCCGTTATCCAAAACGCTGTGCAACAGGCTCATACTGATTTCCCCCTCAGATTGATGTGTCTGGGATAGTAAACATCCCCGTAGTCCTTGTCGGGACGGGTCTGCAGCAGCTTATCCTGCTGACCAATGGACACCAGACGATTGTAAATCTGGATCCACGCGCAGTCATTTTCCGGACAGACCTCGCATTTTCCGTTCTTCTGGCCGCCGCAAGGACCGTTTACCAGACTTTTGGCGCACTTGGTAATGGGGCAGATGCCGCCGGTGGAGCCCAGCACGCAGTCGCCGCACATTCTGCAGTATTCATGGAAGATTCCCACCCGTTCAACTTGACCCAGAAACATGGTGTTGTTGGCAGGATAGACGGGCAGTGCAATGTTATCCGCCACGGTCTGCACACCGTCACCGCAGGCCATGCCAACGATTGCGTCGGCTCCGCAGTCACGAAGGACCTTGGTTTCCTTTTTGACCAGCAGCTTGTGGCAGCACTCCTGCGGCAGCACGGTGGCCACCACCTCCATGCCCTGCGCCTCCAGCAGCGCCTTCATCTCCTGAATTTCCTTTTCGCCGCCAGTCTGGCAGGCGGATGCACAGTTGCCACAGCCCACAATTGCTACCTTTTTAGCGCCCTGGAGCATGGACAGCAGTTCCTCAACGGGTTTCTTTCGGGTGATGATCATAAGAAAACTCTCCTTTGAAAGACATAAAAAAAACAGGCACAAAACGCCAACGCGGCATTTTGTGCCTCTGCTGAAATTACCTGAGAGATTCCCGGCTTTATCCGGTTGCACCTTCGGCGTGAGTTAACCCCACTCTACAGAGTATCGTCATGGTCCGGTCCTTTTGCCTGAGAGTTTTTGCGTTCCCCTTCGGCGCCGTATTCCGGTCTCTCCCGAACCAATCATCCGATGCTATTCAGTTTTCTTCTAGTAAAACAATACCAAAGATTGCATGGATTGTCAAGCAAAAATGTGCAGTTTTTACAAAAATATCCTTATCTATTGAAAACACACCCCTTCCGCCCCTCCCCTTTCTGCCGGATAGGATTTTTATTGCATTTCCTTATTATAAGTGATATGATATTGTTAATAATCCTTTAACGAATAGCCGGGTATCTCCATATAATCTGTCGCATAAAGTGGCAACAGCCATGAACATCGCTGCAATCAGAGATACCCGGCTATCAATATACAAAGGGGTGGAATACATGAATACAGGTAAACGATTCTTATCCATGGTACTGGTGGTAACGATGATTCTATCACTGCTGCCCGTAACTGCCTTCTCTGCCACCGGTGGTCCGTCCTCCGGCACCACCGAAACGTTCACGGTGGAAGACGAAGAATTTGTATTTGAAGAACCGGGAAAGGCAGATGATGCGCCGGTAGGCGATATCATCATCACAGACAAAGCCTACCGCATCCAGAAGAATCCGGATTTGAAATCCTATACGATTCTGGAATATCTGGGCTCTGCGTCCAACGTGGTGATTCCTGCCGAATATGACGGTCTGCCCATCACCCGTATCGGGGCATACGCCTTTCAGGGGAAGCGGAATATGGTCACAGTTTCCATCCCCGAAACCGTCACCCGCATGGAAGAAGGTGTATTCGACGGCTGTACCGGTCTGGCTTATCACAGCTATGACGGTGGCAAATATCTGGGTAGTGCCGGCAACCCCTACTATTACTACTGGGGTCCCGAGGATGTCTCCGTAGTGGACGCAACGATTCATAGAGATACCAGAATTGTGGCGGCACTGGCCTTTCAGGGCTGCGACATGCTCCAAAGCGTAATCGTGCCCGATGGCGTGATTCAGATTGGTTACGGCATGCTCTCCGGCTGTCAGGTCCAGCGCGTGACCCTGCCCTTCGTCGGCGAACTGGGCACGGACGGCAACACCCAATTCGGCTGGATTTTCGGCGCCCGAACCATCGGCGGCAATATTTCTTATGTGCCTCAAAGTCTGAAAACCGTAATGATTACCGGCGGTGACCGCATCGCTCAGGGCGCTTTCTACGGTGTAGACATGCTGCAGAGCATCACGCTACCTTATCTGGGCGGCAACAACGGCAACAAAACCAATGCGTTTCTCACCTACTACTGGGGTGCCGACAGCCACGCCGGCAACATTCTGCCGCAAGGGCTGGAAAACGTCACCATCCTCGGCGGCGCCTACGGTTATTATGCCTTTGACAACTGCCCCGGACTGGAGTCTGTGACACTCCACGGAATCACCGAGCTTCCATCCGGTTTATTCCAGGATTGTGCCGGTTTGAATTCCGTCACTCTTCCGGATACCGTCACCACCATTGGCGATGGCGCGTTTGCCGGATGTACCGGTCTGAAAAGCCTGACCTTGCCGTCAGATGTTTATGCCATCGGTGGCGGCGCATTCGCGGACTGTACCGGTCTGGAGAATATTACGCTCCCCGATGGCGTGATATGTATTTCCAGTAATGCCTTCCGCAACTGCACCAGTCTGAAGTCCATCACATTGCCCACAGGACTGACAGAGCTGGGGCAAGGGGTTTTCAGAGGCTGCGAAAGCCTGACGGAAATCACCATCCCTGACGGTATTACATATCTCGACAGCTACCTTTTCGAGAAATGCAGCAATCTGAAAACCGTCAATCTGCCGAAGGGACTGACCTCCGTTGGCACCCGTGCGTTCCAATCCTGCACCGCGCTGACCGGCATCTCCCTTCCTGACTCTGTGAATGCTGTCGGCAGCTATGCTTTTGAGGGCTGTACCAATCTGACCAACGTCACCTTGCCCTCTGGGATTACAAGAATCGAGGAATATACGTTCTGCAACTGTACCGGTCTGACCGGCATGACCCTGCCCGGCTCGATGATCTACATTGGCAATTCCGCATTTTCAGGCTGCAGCGGTCTGACCGACATCGAGATTCCTGCCGGTGTCACATCCATCGAAGGCAGCACCTTTTCCGGATGTACCAGCCTGACCGATGTCACACTCCCCGACTCTGTGACCGCAATCAAGGGCTGGGCCTTTGAGGATTGCGGCAGTCTGGCCCGGATCAATCTTTCAGACGCGGTGACTTCCATTGGAAGCAGCGCGTTTAGCGGCTGCTCCAGCCTGACCAGCCTGACCATTCCCGCAGGCTTGACGACAATCAGCAACTCCGCCTTTGCCGGCTGCGGCTTTTCCACCATCACCATTCCCGCATCCGTAACCGCTCTCGGTCAGTACGCCTTCTCCGGCTGTCTCAATCTGCGGCAAATCACCGTCGGACCCAACATAACCGCCATCGGCGACTACGCCTTTCGCGGATGCGCCGCGCTGACCTCCATCACCCTCTCCGAAGGCCTGACCACCATCGGCTCCAACGCCTTCAAAGACTGTAGCGGTCTGACCAGCATCACCATTCCCTCCACCGTCACATCCATCGGCAGCTCTGCCTTCTCCTCCTGCACCAGACTGTTTGAGGTCATCAACAACAGCAATCTGACCTTCACTCTGCGCAGCAGCGGCAACGGCTATGTGGCATATTACGCCAAGGTTCTGTATGACAAAAACGGCACGCCAACCTACGCCTCTGGAGAATCAGGCTTTGCCTTTATGGACGCCAACAGCTTCCGGTTCATGAAGCTCAACGGCGTATACACGATGATTGCCTATATGGGCACAGAGAATACGGTCACCCTGCCCCTTACCTTTCAGGGCAACCCTTATGATATCTCGTATCTGCGCGGTGTCCGCCATGTGATTGTCCCCAAGGGAATCACCACGCTGAGCAGTACAGCCTTCTGCGATTGTACCAGTCTCCAAAGTGTCACCCTGCCGGAGGGACTGACCTCCATCGGCAGTTTGGCTTTCAGCGGCTGCACCAATCTGGAAAAGGTGACCCTTCCGTCCACCTTGAAAACCATTGGCAATTCCGCCTTCTACAACTGCACCAGTCTAAAAGAAATTGCACTGCCCAAGGGCGTAACGACACTGGAACGCCATCTGTTCTGGCATTGCACGAGTCTGAAGGAGATTGCCATTCCCTCCGGCGTAACATCCATCGGTAATTCCGTCTTTGAGGGCTGCACAGGTCTGACCCAAATTTCTCTTCCTGCCGGTTTGACCTCCATTGGCAATTCCGCGTTCTACGCCTGTGACGGCTTGACCGAAATTACCATTCCTGCCGGCGTCACATCTCTGGGAACCTCTGCATTTCCCGGAAAAATCCAGCTCCGGCTGGCGCAAGGCAATTCCAGTTTCCAGATTATCGACGGCATCCTTTACGATAAACCGGTCACAAAGATTCTGTTTGTCACGGACATGCTGCCGGAGAATCTGGTCATTCCCTCCGGTGTGACAACCATTGGCAACACCACATTCCAGAACCGCAGCAGTCTGAAGCGCATCACCCTGCCTGCCGGTCTGACCTCCATTGGCACTTCCGCCTTTGCCGACTGCCCCAACCTGACAACTGTCACCCTGCCTGCCAGCCTGACAAAAATCAACGCCTGGGCATTCAGCAAATGCGGCAGTCTGGAAAGCATCTCCATTCCCGATACGGTCACCTCCATAGGCGCCTCCGTATTCCGTGACTGCACCGGTCTGACCGAGGTGACCCTGTCCACCGGACTGACCTCCATTCCCGAGTATGCTTTTTACGGCTGCACCAGTCTGGAGGAAATCGATATCCCCGCCGGCGTGACCCTGCTTTACCGATACTGCTTCGAAAACTGTTCCAGCCTGAAGCGTATTACTCTCCCCGCCGGTCTGACCACCTTTGATAACTATGTGTTCCAAAACTGTCCCCGGCTCACAGACATCACCCTTCCCGAGGGGCTGACCTCCATCGGCAGCGGAGTCTTCAGCAAATGCACCGGCCTGACCGATATCACAATCCCCTCCAGCGTTACCACCATCCATAGCAACGCATTCAAGGGCTGCACCGGTCTTGTGACGGTCACACTTCCGGAATCGCTGACCTCCGTGGGCTACGGCGTATTCCAGAACTGCACCGGTCTGGCACAGGTGAAGCTGCCGGACAGCATCACCACCATTGATTCCTATGCCTTTAACGGCTGCACCGGTCTGACTTCCATCACCCTTCCCGGAAATCTCTCCAGCATCGGATCCAGCGCGTTTCACGGCTGTACCAGACTGTACGAGATCATCAACCACAGCAGTCTGTCCCTTGTCCCCGGCAATTCCGGAAGTGGCTATGTGGCTTATTACGCCCATGTTGTTCGCACCGGACAGGGCGACACCTACCGCAAAGGGCAGGAAGGCTTCGCCTATTACGACACCGACGACGGCTTCCGGTTCCTGCTGCAGAACGGCACCTACTGGCTGATGGCTTATCTGGGAACGGAAGAAACCGTTGTTCTGCCTGTGGATGTGCAAGGCAATCCGTACAACATCGATCTGATTCGTGGTGTGCGGAAGCTGATTGTGCCGGAAGGCATCAGCCACATCAACGCCGGTGCATTCCGTTACTGCAACTGCCTGACCAGTGTTCAGATTCTGGGCAGCGACACCACCATCGACCAGATTGCCTTCAGTGGCTGCACCAATCTTACCGAGGTTCAGTTCTCCCGTGGCGCGATTATCCGCTCGAAGGCATTCGAAAACTGCACCACTCTGGAGCGAATCGATCTGACAGGCGTCCGTCAGCTGGACAGCGATGCGTTCTCCGGCTGTACAAATCTGACTGATGTCCGCTACGACGGTGAGCAGAACGAATGGCGGCATGTGACAAAAGCCACCACCTGGAACGCCGGCATGCCGGAATTCCAATTGACGTTCAAGGAAAACGCCGGTGTTCTTTACGAAACCGACGAGCAATTCAGCCAGTTCTACATTTCCGGCTTTGCCGGTCAGGGCAATGAGGTGGCTCCTCCCGCATATTACAGCGGACGTCCGGTGACTGCGGTGCTGTCCGGTGCCTTCCGCGGCAACGGTGATATTGTCCGCGTCACCCTGCCCGAAACCCTGACCCATATCGGCGAATATGCCTTCGTCAACTGCAGCGCTCTGGAGTACATCCAGTTCCCCGAAAGCCTCCAGACCATACAGCGGGGTGTGATTTCCGGCTGTGACGCGCTGAGGACGTTGGTTCTTCCCTTCCTCGGCCGGCAAAAAGCAGTGGATGAGACCTCCTATCTTGGCTATGTGTTTGGCGCTTACAGCTATAAGGAAAACGGAATCTATCTGCCCCAGGGGCTGACCGCTGTAACGGTCACCGACGCCCAAACCATCGGCAGCCACGCCTTTGACGGGTGTGCATGGCTGAAAAACGTCACTCTGACCGACACCGTTTCCTCCATCGGAGATTACGCATTCTACAGCTGCTCCGGTCTGGAAACCATGGTACTGCCGGACTCTGTGACCCACGTCGGCAAGATGCCCTTCGCCCGCTGTCAGAATCTGTCCGCCATTACCCTTGGTGCCGGTCTGGGCTACGACGGCATTGATGATTTGGCTCTGGGCAATCCCCTGTTTGGCATCGACAAGAGCGCGTCCCGTCTGAGGGCCTACATTGTGGCAGAGGGCAACCCGGACTTTGCCGCCGACAGAGGTATTCTCTACCGGACCATGCCCATCGACGGCGTTGCCCTTCCGGTGGAGGTCGTGGATGCGCCGGTACAGGCCAATCTTCTGAACTATGCGCTGCCGGAGCTGATTGTCAAAATCGGCAGCTACGCCTTCGCCTATAACAACACCCTCCGTGCCATCGATTTGGAATACGTCCGTATGATTGGCAAAAACGCGTTCTACAAGGCGGAAAACTTGATTTACGCCAATTTCGGTACACCTTCCCAGCCTGCGGCATTACCGGAGGGCGTGGATGCCATTTCTTACAGCCAGTATGTCGGCGAGGAAGCCTTCATGGGCTGCACCGCTCTGCAGCATGTGAATCTGGACAGCCGGATGCTCATTGGCATCGGCGCCTCTGCCTTTGCCGACTGCGATCGGCTCACCGCCATCTTCCTCGGCAAAACCATCCGTGAGGTGGGACTGAATGCCTTCGGCACCTCCGGCAGCGGTGGCTCCGCTCTGGAACAGATTCAGGTAGCCGCAGACAACCCCTGTCTGCAAAGCATCGACGGTGTGCTGTACCGGCGCAACGCGGACGGCACCCTGACATTGCTGATTTATCCCGCCCTATCCGAAGCCTTTACCGTGGTAGACGGCAAAAATGTATTCTACGTTCCTGCGGATAAGGTAACCGCAATTGAAAGCTACGCATTTCGTATGGCGCAGAAGCTGAATGCGGTGCATGTGCAGCCGGAAAAGCCCACGCGAATCGGTGACTACGCATTTGCCGGCAGCAGACTGGAACGGGTATTCATCGGCGAAAACATCACCTCTCTGGGACTCCGGCGCGGAGAGAGCGAGTACACCGTGTTTGCCGACTGCAATTATCTGGTTGCCATCGAGGTGGAGGAAGGCAACGCCCACTACGCCTCACAGGACGGCGTGCTGTTTGACCATGCCCGTACACGGCTGATTAAATATCCGGCGGCCAAAGCCGGCGCTCTGTATGAGCTGCCCGCCACGGTGGGAACGATTGCCTCCATGGCCTTCAAGGGCAACACCAATCTGAAATACGTCCGCATCCCGTCCTACATCAACACCGTGGGTCTGGAAGCCTTCTACGGCTGCACCAGCCTGTCGCTGATTTTCTTCGACAAGGTTTACGCGCCGGTTTCCGTTCTGGAAAATGCCTTTACCACCTTCGACAGCATGGATCAAAGCCATCTGTCCAACCCCAGAACCCGCATCGGCTACTCCTCGGGATATTATCTGGACGGAGCAGACGGCTACGGCTGGAGCAATTATGAGGATGCGTACAGCCTTGTGCTGTGCGAGGCACTGCCTGAATCGGAAAACCGTGGCGGCAACGAGTTCTACGCCGTGGTGGTGGTAGACTCCGAAGGCCGCAGAATCGACCGGGTGAACGTAACCCTGACCGATCCCAACGGTCTGTCTGAAACGGTTGCCACCGGTGCGGAAGGCGCCGCCACCGGCGTGGCCATGTTCTATGATTTGTTCGATGCCGCCGGCATGGGCTTTGCGCTGAACTTCGAGGGAACTTACGCCCTGAAGGTCTCCGATCCGGAAGGCGAATATTTCACATATGGAAATCCCTCCTTCTATCTGGACGAGCAAATGCGGATCACCTATGTGACACTCAGCACCATCCCCGCCATCTACGGCACCACCTGCGGCGAAGTGGACATCAATACGGAAAGCGCCGAAATCAACAAAGCCGAATACGGTTACAGCAATGTGGAGCTGATTGACGAGAGCCTTGGCTTTGTGGAGGGGAATATTAAGGAAACCTCCGTCATCAGCGAATCCATAGACATTTCTATCATCGCCTACTGCGATTCCAACTCCGGCTGGCGTTATGTGGATGAAAGCGGCAAGCTGCTGGATGCCGATGCCGGTCTGTATCAAAACGGCATCCGGATTTGTCAGGTAAGCGCTCTGGAAATTCGGGAGGATTCGGTCCTGCTGACCTTCAGCGCCGACATTTCCAAGCTGACACCCGAGGTGCCTGTCGAGGCCCGGCTGAACGCCTACGATGCCGGCGATACTTCCTTCCTGTGCGCAACCGTTCTGAACATTCACATCTTCGACTTCGTTGTAACGGAGGACGATGTGAATCTGGACGCTCAGGAGCTGGAAATCGATCTTGCCAACCAGAACCAGATCCTCGCCAAACTGTTCGGCTCGGACAAGCTGGATGTCAGCTTCGGCAAGAATGTGTCCTTCGGCGTGTCGGTAGACGGCAGTCGTGTGGAGATGACGCTGGGCGCTGAGCATAGCAAATCCATGGACAAGACCTCCGTGGGTGTCTACTCCAGCTACAAGGAAGGCTATGAGAAGAATCACGGAAGCCACAACAAAAACACCTACTTCTTCCAGTTTACCGGCACCTACACAGACCAGAAGGGCAAGGAGCATCTGCTGACCTATAATGTGCGCTTTGCCCGGGGAACGGAAGAAAGCAACTACTTCTTCTACCGCTGCTATGTCTACGAGGGCAAGTACTCCAACGAGGTCGCCACCTTCTACGGTGCAGTCAACGGGCTGAATGACATCATGTCCAAGGCCGTAGGCGCAAAGACCTACCGGGAAAAAGTTGCCCCCAAGGCATTCATGATTTACAAGTGCCATCTGGCCACCGCAAACCACTCCGCCAAAAAGGTCAAGGACATTGCGGATTTGGACGGCTCCGCCCAATATATTGAGGCTCTGAATCAGAACCCCTCCGTCACCAACAGCCACAGCTTTGACGTAAAGCTGTCCGGCAAGCTCATTTTCGAGTACGACCGTGAGGCGGGACTAAAACCTGTCTCCAGCGAGATTCACGGAGAGCTGTACTACACCTTCAAGCACAACAGCCAGTTTGTGGTCTGGGTCATTCCCGTGGTAATGGAGGTGGAAGTCAAGGTCGGCGGCGAGGTGGATATCACGCTGCGCTTTGACGAGAGCCGCAAGGTTTCTCTGGAGGAAGCGAAGCTGAAGCTCACCGCCACCATTTCCGCACAGGTCGGTGTGGGCTGCAGCGTGGCATCTCTGGGAATATACGGCAGCATCGGCACGGTGTTCGTGCTGGACTTCTATCCGGAACTGGGCGTGGACAGCTGGACTCTCAACGGCGAGCTGGGCGCGTACATGAAGATTTTGTGGTATACCAAGAAGTTTGAGATTGCAAAATTCGAAAATGTATCCCTGCTGAACAGCCAGATGACATCGCAGGTCAGTCTGAACGCCATGTATCTTGCGGAAAATTACAGCAGCGAAAATCTGGACCATTGCGATGGCGGTGCCCGAATCATTTCCGCCGGCAGCAATATCTACAAGGTTTTCTATGTGGATGCTTCCGGACTGGAGGGCTATGATGTACATAACTACCGCAAGCTGGCGGTGGCAATCTGGCAGGGCTCCGACTGGAGCGAGCCCGTTCTGGTTGACAACAACGGCAAAAACGACGCCGCCTTTGATGTGTACGTCCGGGAGGGCAAGACCTATCTGGTCTATACCCAGCAGGCCAAGGTGCTGGATGCATCCGCCGTGGATGACCCCTATGTTTCCTCGGCTGATATGATTGTAAAAACGGCTGACATTTCCGATATCGCCAATGTAACGGTATCCGGTGTAGCCGGCAGCGCCTACTACAAATACCTCGCCACCGTGGCGGAGGTAGACGGCACGCTAACTGCGGTCTGGGCAGAAAACGCCGACAATGACATGTTTGGCGTGTCCCCCTACAACTACATCGATGCCAGCGGCACGGCCCATGTGTTCCAGACCACCGCCAACGCCATCTACATGAGCAAGCTGGTGAACGGTCTTTGGCAGACACCGGTTTGCATCCAGTCCGGACTTTCGGCTGTGACGGATATTGCCGTGGCAGAGGACGGCTCCATTTGCTACATCGTGGATACCAACGGCGATTTGGGCGATACGGAAGACCGGGTGATGTATTCCGTTTCCGCAAATGGAAAGACAATTTCCCCTGTCAACGATACCGAAAACGGAAGCATCACCGGCGTGGAGGCTCTGGGTACCGGCTATGTGTACTATTTCAGCAGTCACACCCAATCCGGTCTGTACGCCTTCTCCTTGGAGGATGGCGTCTCTGTGGATTTGCCTGACGGCGCACTTCCCGAGGACTATCAGCTGATCCAGGACGCATCCGGTGCTGTTACCGCCATTTTCTATACAGCAATCAAGACGTGGGATGAGGACGGCAAAACTCAGGACGGCTCTGCCATGTACGCATTGTTCCGCAACGGGGACACCTGGGGTCTGCCCGTAGAAATCAACGCCTTCCCTGTTCAGGCAGGAGTGTACATTGCCTCCTTTGATGCCATCATCAAGGATTGCTCAGCGATGCTGGTTGCCGACTTCGTTGACCGTGACGGACAACTGCTCTACCAGCTGACCGAGCCCGCCTATTCCCTTGCGCCGGAGCTGGAGATTCAGTCCTACGAGGTGGACTATGTCAAGCAGTTGCTGAACGTGACGATTGCCAATACCGGCGCGCAGACAGCAACCATTTACGCATCGGTTGGTGACAGTCCCAGAAACACCTACGGCGACGGACTGCTCTCCGGCGATGTGGCGGTGATCTCCATCTCCCTGTCCGGTTGCGGTGTGTCCAACCCCGTGGTAAAAATCTACGACAGCGCCGACGGGGCTTCCGTATATGAAATCTCCGATGTGGATTTGAATTATTCGGACATGACACCTTTGGTCAAGCAGCTTCTTCTGGGAGAAAACAACAATCTGCTGCTGGCAGTAAAGAACACAGGCAACCTTGCCAATACCGGCTATGTGATTGTCCGTCCCGGAAACTACGATACAACCACCATAGATGCCCAGACCCTTCTGGAGCTGACCAACGCCACCGCTCTGGAGGTGGACCGGCTGGTATCCGCAAAGGATTCTCAGGGTAACCCCTTCTGGGTCGTAAGCGTGGCCTGTGAGCCGGGAGCGGTTCACTATTACGAGATTCCCCTGACCGACCAAGTCCTTGCAGAAGAAGGTTTGATTACCGTTTATCTGCATGCCGGACTGTCCCATGAAAAAGGAACTGCCGCCCACAATAACATTACCTATCTTGCCTATCAGGCATGCGTGGGCGTGCTGGCTGAGGGCGAAACCGTAACGGCTGTTCCAGAGCTGAAAACAGACTGCGTGGAATTTGATACTACCCTTCAGGACAGCATTTACATCGATTTCAGCTGCGGTGCTGCAGACAGTCTACTGAGCGTCGCGCTGGAGGACGGCCCCCAATTGGAGTATGACGTTCAGCTTCGTGACGGTCAGGGTACTCTGACTCTGCCGGGCAGCGGCTTCAGCTCTGCCGGCACTTATTCGCTGGTGCTGACCTTCGCGGAGGGCGGAACCTGCGGCATAACCGTAATTGTTCCGCAGTACCATACCATTACATGGGTCGCAGACGGTCAGATTCTGTGTACCACCCGTTTCAAGCAGGGCACCATTCCATACATGGCCACCGCGCCTGTGCGGGAGGGCAGCACCTTTGCAGGCTGGGCGACCAGCCCCGACGCAGCCACCGCAGGCATCGGAGCCGCGGTGTCGGACACCACCTACTACGCCCTCTGGCGCGAAGAAGCCGACTCCTGCCAGGTAACGTGGATTTTCCAGGGCAGCGACGGTCAGCAAATCACAGTGGCAGAATACTACGCTCCCAATGCACTTCCTGCTTACAACGGCCGGATTCCCACCCCTGACGGAAAGAAATTTGCCGGTTGGGACAAGGAAATCGGCGTTTGCGTGGAGGATGTGGTATACACCGCCGTCTATGAATCCCTCGCCAAGCCCACCCTTACACTTCGCTACCCCACCCTCGCCTTCCGGAGCGAAATCCGCTACAATATCTACTTCTCGGCACAGAATATCGATGAAGTAGTGGAGATGGGACTGATTACCTTTGCAGCCTCCCTCCCCGACGGTACCATCACCGAGGCGGCGGAGGTGATTCCCGGCTATGTGTCCGACAGCAACGGCTATATGGCACATTCCAACGGTATCCCCGCCAGAAAGCTGGGCGATACGTTGTTCTTCAAGGTCTACGCCAAACTGTCTGACGGCAGTTATGTATACAGCACAATGGCAGGCTACCACGCCATCAAGTACGCGGAAACCGTTCTGAACAACGCCGGCAGCACCGAAGAGGCAAAAACGTTGATGGTAGCCATGCTAAATTACGGCGCAGCCGCTCAGGAATACTTCGGCTACAAGACGGATTCTCTGATGAACGCCGGTCTGACAGCGCAGCAGCAGGCGATGGTGAAAGGCTACTCCTCCGATATGATTACCACCGCCTTCTCCCGTGTTACCGACAAAGTCGGAACCTTCACCGCCACCGGTGGCTTCTCCACATTCTATCCAAAGGTTTCCTTCGAGGGTGCGTTCGCCATCAACTACTATTGTGTTCCTCAAAATGCTGTGGATGGAACGGTGACTCTGTACTACTGGGATGTCCAAACCTATGAGAGCAGCACGAAGCTGACTGCGGAAAATGCCGCCGGCTGTCTGGTGATGGCGCCGAATTCCAAGGGTGAATACAGCGCCACCTCTCCCGGCATCGCCGCCAAAAATCTGGATGACTATCTTTACGTCAGTGCGGTATACGAATCCAACGGCACCACCTACTGCTCCGGCGTTATCGCGTACAGTCTGACCGCATACTGCAAGGGCTTTGCCGAGAATGACGCTTCTCCCATGCAGAAATTCTCTCAGGCCACGGTGGTCTACGGATATTACGCAAAGGAACTGCTGTCATAACCGGCAGACCTCAGACTATAATGAAAGGCAGCCACCTTCGTGGCTGCCTTTTCCCTTCACCATAAGCATGTGAATTATCGTTTCTATTTACAAACCGGCGGACAGAAGCGCAAAAAAATCCATCTCTCTATTGACAAAAAATGGTGATTGCGCTAAAATACTGACATAAACTTCCATAAAATCGCATAACGGCACCGGCTCATCAATCCAGTATGATTCCTCCGGAAGCATTTCGGAGAAACATAAAAAACAAGAGGAACGAAAGGTAGGATCACTATGGCAATCACGGTCAAAAATTGGGTTAATGCTAATCGGCAGGTTATTGCCCAAAAAGGAATGTTCAGGGTCATCGAGCATCAGAAAGATTTGAGCGTCGGGGCTCTGTCCGCCATGAATGCGTATTTTTCCAGCGAAATGAATGTGCGCCTCCGTCAGGTTGAAATCTCTCTGAACGGCACCCAGAGTGTTAAGACTCAGGCCGGTGCTATGCAGATGATTGTGGGCAATGTGGAAATGGCTACCGGCGTAACCAGTGCCAAGGGCTTCCTGGGCTCCATGGTGAAGGCCGCAGTCACAAACGAAACCGCTGTCAAGCCTGAATACCATGGCAATGGTCAGGTGATTCTCGAGCCTACATATAAGCACATCATCCTGCAGGATGTATCCGAATGGGGTCCCAGCGGTCTGGTCATCGAGGACGGCATGTTCCTGGCCAGCGAGGGTTCCGTAAAACACAGCGTGGTGGAGAATACCCAGAGTCTGGGTACCGCGCTGCTGAGCAGTGAGGGCCTGTTCAATCTGTGCTTCACCGGCTCCGGTGTTGTTGCTTTGGAAAGCTATGTGCCGCTGGAGGAACTTGTTGAGTACGAGCTGAACAATGATGTGCTGAAGGTCGACGGCAACATGGCTGTGTGCTGGAGCGGCTCTCTGGCATTCAGTGTGGAGAAGGCCACCAAAGGTCTCCTTGGCTCTCTGGCCAGCGGAGAAGGTCTGGTCAACGTCTACCGCGGTACCGGTAAGGTATGGGTGAGCCCTGTGGCCGGAACCAGAAACAGCGCTCCCTCCACCATGTCCACCAGCGAAGCTCCCGCTAAGGAAGCCTCTACCGGCGGCGGCCTTTTGGGTGCTCTGTTCGGCTAAACCACTCCTCTCATATCAAACTCCCTGCCCATAGTAATGGGCAGGGAGTTTTTGTATAGATAGATTTATTCAATGGTGATTCGAATATCACCCGTGTCCGTAGAAAGCTCACATAGCCCACCGGTGCCGGTTCTGGGAACGTCCACCCTGCCGGTATCAGAATCAGCGATAAATTCCTTCTCCGACAGCAGGCTGCCTGAAATATCGCCCGTGTCGGTTTCTACCAGCAATTGCGCGGCATCGCAACCGTCAAATCTCACATCACCGGTATCTCTCTCAATGAGAAACTTTTCCATGGCAATGACATTTTTCAGGAAAACATCGCCGGTGCTGCCATCTGTCTTCAAATTTTTACATTCGGTATCGGTGATTTTGGTTCTACCGGTGGTCACATCGACCTTCACATCGCCTTCGCAGACAACGTCGGAAACCGTCACATCGCCGGTTGTTACAGAAAGCGCAAGGGTATTTACGGATGCATCTGCAACAGAAATATCGCCGGTGCTTGTCTCTATTTTTGCCATTTCCGTAACAGAGGCGCAGGATTTCACATCACCCGTACTGGTGGTAATGTCCATGCTGTCAAATCGGAATTCTGCGGGAATATCAATATCTCCGGTGCTTTCCTCAATGAAGAGTGCCGCGTATTCTGTCTCAGGTAGATAGATGGTAAGCTTCGGTGCTTTGGAGAAAATGCCGATGTATTCGTACCATTTTCTCTCATCTGTCACCCGAATGGTCAGTGAACCATCCCGAACAACGGCAGAATGATGCAGATTTTTCTTTTCGTAGCAAACCACTTTGCACGTTCCGTCATCCGAAGCCGCAAAGAGGATATCTGCCGTTTCGGTTTTGATTGAGATATCGCGGAATTCTTCGCTCACCGTATAAGTATTGGTCTGATATTGTTCGGTGGACAGTCTGGAGAAATCCCAACTGCACGCCGCAATAACAGAAACCAGCATTATCACACCCGCAAGGACAAGAACCGTGGCAATAATCAGCCATATCCATACTTTTTTTCCCATCACGCTTCCTCCCTTTTCATAAACTGGTTTTTGATAACCGAGATAATCCACTTTGTCAGCAATACCATGCCTTTCGTAGCCTCAAAGCATCCGAAAAACAGGAACACAGCCAGGCCGGCGCAGATAAGCGCCATGCTCACCATTGCCAGTCCCGCGAGCAGATTGTCGAGCACCATAAACAGAACTCCGGCAAATATGCCACCCAGTACACAGCCAGCCAGCGCACCGAACACAGCCCACAAAGAACCAACCGCGGACCATAACACAGCATACAGCGAAAACATGATAGCAACAGCCGCAATCAGCAAAGGAAGCCATAACGGCGCGCCAAGTATCAACAGCAAGATGTTCCATTCTTTTTTCATTGTGTTCCTCCCGTTCCGCATCCAAACGGACGCAATGATTCTTCCGATACTATAAATTGTACATCATGCAGATAAAAACTGCAATACCTCCAGGCTCTTTTCAAGTTTCGTTTTCTTGCATATTTTGTTTTTGAGGGTATAATATTCATAGAGGTGTCACCCGATACACCTTAACACGAAAACACTCGAATTGGAACACGATGATATGAGATACTATGTAACAGCTGATGTACACGGATATTTTAGTGAATTCATAACCGCGCTAACCGCCCAAGGGTTCTTCAAGGACCAGCGCCCCCACAAGCTGATTATCTGCGGAGATATCTATGACAGGGGTACGGAGGCCTTGCGACTGCAGGAATTTATTCTGGACTTGCTGGCAAAAGATCAGGTAATCCTCATCAAGGGCAACCACGAAGATCTTGCTCTGAACCTTTTGCACAACTGGCATCGGCGCAGCTATCTGCAATCCCACCATCACACCAACGGCACCATTGACACCCTGTGCCAACTCACCGAAATCGGTATTCGGGAGCTGTTCGCCAATACCGAGAACGCAGGGCGAACCTTTCTGCAAAATCCGTACATACAGACAATCATTCCGGCAATGGTGGACTACTACGAAACCGGTCACTATATTTTCACCCATGGTTGGATTCCCTGCACACCTGTCAGCATTGCCAGCAACGAAATGGAATACATCGGCATTGGAGATTGGCGCAATGCCGATAAATCCATGTGGGATAAGGCCCGTTGGATTAATGGCATGGAAGCGGCCCACCATGGCATTGTGGAAGCCGGAAAGACCATAGTGTGCGGTCACTGGCATTGTTCCTTCGGTCATTGCCGGTATGAAAACGATGGTGGAGAATTTGACAACAATCCTAATTTTGCCCCCTATTACGGCAACGGCGTCATCGGGCTGGATGCCTGCACACCACTTTCCGGAAAAGTCAACTGCATTGTAATCGAGGACAGCGAATTGCCGCGTTGATGATTATTCAAACGGTATCCCACAGCCAACTCCCGTTCTTGAGAAAACTTTTACGTACCCAGCAGGCTCTGGTCGAATTCATACAGCGCCATATTGATTTCAACCACATTATAGTTCCCCTGTTCGATGAAATACTGGATAATCAGGTCGAACTTGCTGCTGTTGGTCAGGGCAAACCCAGCCCGGCCAATCAGATCTCTGGTTGCTTCCAAATCCAGCTCCAATGCTAACGCCAGAGCAATGGCTGTGGGCTTGGTGGGCTTGTAGTCGGGATTGTTGCGGATTTTGGAAAAATGCTGTTTGGAAAGATTGGCCCGCTTGTAAACCTCTGAATCCTTTTTGCCGGTTTTGTCAATCAGCTTCAGGAGGGTTTCTGTAAAACCTGCATCCGCCTGTTTCAGCTTGTCCGCCAAAGATATGGGCATAGAAGTGCAAGGCGCGCTCTCGCAAACCGACATATCCTTCCGCAGTTCCCTGTCCCACCGGCGGCGGTTGCGGAACGGTTCTCCCGTGGAATAGGTCGCTCTTTCCCATGCATCCACATAATGCTGATCGATGTAACTGGCGACGCTTTGGAACAGTTTTTCCGATAATTTGAAGGCGGTCCGGTCGAATACCACCAGATAAATCTGCATTTCATGCTCCAGCAAAAACGTGCTGAAGGCGGAAATCGCGATTTGCAGCGCCTTATCCTTGGGGAAGCCGTAGTTTCCGGAAGAAATCAGAGGAAACGCGACAGACTGGCAGCCATACTCCAGCGCCAGCTTTAAGGAATTATCATAGCAGCTGCGAAGCAACTGCTCCTCGCCATAAGTTCCCCCGTCCCAGACCGGACCTACGGTGTGAATCACATATTTTGCGTTAAGCCGAAAGGCCGGCGTAATGGCAGCGCAGCCCATGTGGATAGATCCGATTTTCTGCCGTGCTGACAACAAATCAGGACCTGCCTTCTCATGAATCGCAGAGTCCACACCCAGTCCGATTATCGGTCGGGGGTTCGCTGTATTCACAATAGCATCCACCGCCATTGTGGTGATATCATTACGAAGGATTTCAAATGGCATTTAACCACCTCCAACGGTTTCATTTCTATTTTGGCTCAAGCTGATGCTCCTTTGAAGGTACATCCCGACGGCTGATTCCTTCGTGGAAGGTCCGGCGGACATTGGAAGAGCTTTATACTTGAATTATATCATTTTTTATCTAAAAAGTACAGATACCTAAATCTGCTTATACGATAAATGATTGTTTAGCGAAGTAAGCGCCGCAGACGCCATACCTTCCCCCGAGGGGAAGGTGGCCGAGCGTTAGCGAGGTCGGAAGAGGAATGGCGAGATTCTACAAGTACAATTGCACTGTATCAAGGTGCTGAAAACCACCTTTATACACAGAATAGAGTGCTTTCAGCAAGCAACGTATCGCCGTTCCTCATCCGCCCCAGTGCTGTAAAATAATTTATTCGATTCTCGACAGTCTAAGGCGCCCTGTGCCAGATGGCACAGGGCGCTGTAAGGTTTGTTTGCTTATTCCTCAGGAACTACGGTGTAGTATGTGTCACCGTCTTTTACCTCGCTGATGACCTTATAGCCTTCACCAAGGTCGATATAACCGGAGTTAGAGACGCTGGGGTGGTGATTGATGAAGGTACCACCGTTGACGAGTATGGAGCCGGGTCTGCTCTTATTGACATTCAGCAGTGCGTAATCCGTGCCCGCATTCTGGAATGTACCGCCGTTGATTTCAATGTGACCGCCGGAGATAGTGTAGACCAGTGCGAATTCGTCTTTCAAATGCTCAACCGTACGGACATAATTACCACCGTTGACGATGATCTTACTCTTGCTTTGGGCATGGAACACCTTGACACCGATTTCCTCACCGCGGTAATCGCAGTCTACATAGCAGTCCTCCACGACCAGCAAGGAGCCTTCGCTGCTAGTGCAGAAGTAAATAACGGAACTGGTAACCTGCTCCGGTTCAAGCTTGCAGCCGAATTTGCCGCCTCCCGTGATGGTCAGTTCACCGCCATGATCCACGCGGATATTGAAGGTTGAATTGCCGGAACGCAGGGTATAAATGGTATGGCCGTTCATGTCCAGCACCGTGCCCTTGCGGTTGAAGAGGCCATAGCTGTCCATCTCCAGATCCGCCATCAGAATGCCTCTGCCGCCACGGGCCGCAAAGTTAATAAAGTCGTCCTGCGTGTAAATATAGTAGGGCAGAATCTCTTCGCTGAAGGGATGCTCCTGAGGACTGACCTTGTAGAAGCCAGTCTCAAGGGCAGTGATGGGATCATCAAAGCCTTCGGTCTGAATGGCCTGAGTGCCAGCCAGAATCAGATAATCGGTGCCGAAAATCTTCACATCATCGTTGGTAGCGGAAGGATCCAGCGCCACCTGCAGCAGACTGGGTGCGGTGGTTTCGCCGGGTTTCAGGGCTTCCTTGTGGGTAGCCGTGGCAAGGAAGAAACTGCTCTGGCCGATAATCACAGGTTCCTCAACCCATTCCCAGTCCCAGTCGGTATCGTTCAGGTTCAGATGCATCTTCTCCTGAAACTGCTCAAAGGTATAGGTGCCGGCTTCGAATGCCAGAACGGTACGGACATAGGCATCATAATCACCGGTATTCTCAACGGTAACCAGCTTGTCCACTTCGTTGTTGATATGGGCAGGATCCCACAGCTCGTTATTCTCGGTTTCCCAGTCCAGACTCGGAGAAATGACCGCAGGATACAGGGGTTTGTTTTCGGTAAATTCCTGCAGCTCAGAATCATCCTTCGCTTCAGGATCCACGCGCTCCTGCTCGTGCTGCTCGATTTTTACATTGCCGATGGTCTGCACATTGATGTCTTCATCAGTATCCGTCAGGTAGGCCACCGTTCCACCGACAGCCAATGCTGCGGTGATGGCAATAATCGCGATCCAGGAAATCACTTTTTTCATATTGTTTTTCCTCCGATCTGTGCGTTAGTCCATCACGACGGTATACAACGTTCCGCCTTCGACCTGAGATTCCACAACCTTATAGCCCAGCGGCACGAAGTTGGTGCCGGCGCCCTCTGCTGCATTGTCAGCGGGGTTCCAGTTCAGGAAGGAACCGCCCTGAATCACGACCTGCGCCGTGCCGTTGCGGAAGGCGCTGTCGATGCAGTTGATGACATAGGAAGTATTGTCGGTCTGAACCGCAAAATAGCCACCGTTGATGGTCAGGAAGCCTTCCGTGACGGAGATGGCAGTGGTACCGCCAATGTATTCGCCGCCGTTGATGGTCAGGTCTGCGCCATTGCGAACCACAACTGCATACAGCTCTTTGTTGTCTGCAGTCTGAACGCCGCCGGTAGTGCCGTCAAAGACTACCTTGCCGCCATCCACATTGACACCGACCCAGTTGGCGGTGCTGCTGTCGGCATCCGGCAAATCCAGCATCACCACGTTGTCGGCGAAATTGATCTTGGAATCCTTGGAAATCACGTTCTTGGCAGAGGCCGTATCATCTGTAACCGTAATATCAGCGCCGACAACAATGTTGCCGCCCTCGCTGAGGGTGCTTTGCAGGGACTTTGCAGAGCCTGCCACGCCATTCAGACCGGTCCAGGGATTGTTCATAGCCACGGGATTGGTGTCAACCGCACCGAATGCGTTGGTCAGAGCCTGATTGGGGCTGTCAAAGCCTGCGGTCTGCACAGCCTGAGAGAATACCAGAATATCATAAGTATCTCCGAAGGAGTTCACATCCTCATTGGTGGCCTCCCGCTGCAGCGCAAATTGCAGCAGGCTGGGTTGTGTGGTCTGACCGGGTTTCAGGATGTCGTTGTAGGTAGCCACGTACAAATCGTATCGGGCACCGGCAATGGCAATATCATACATGACTGCCGACCATGTCCAGTCCTCAAAGTTCTTATTGAAATAAACCGGTGCAGTGCCCCTTTCAAAGGCAAACCATGTGCGGACATAGGCATCACTCTTACCGGTGTTGGTAACGGTGACGATTTTGTCGTGGGCATTCTTCAGCTGGGTATTATCCCACAGCTTGCAGTCCGTGCCGGGCAGCTCCACGGTGGGGTTTTCGAAGTCAAAGCCATCCGGATAAATCGCAGGGAAGAAAGGCTTGTTATCCTCAAAATCCACCAGAGTGCCGTTTTTGTCGCGCTCCTGCTCAATCTGATCGATGTAAACGTTGCCCAGAGTCATCACGTTGACATCTTCGTCGTCGTCCTTCAGATAGGCAAGTGTTCCAGCGATTGCCACAGCTGCTACCACTGAAATGGACAGCAGCAAAGCAACAACTTTTTTCATAGTATTCATCCTCTCTGTTGGTTGGCTTGGAATATAATTCCTCTAATCTTAGTATACATGCTATCCTTTCATAATGCAAGAGTAAACATTGCACTAAGCACAAAAGAATACAAAAAATCTCACTATTTCTGTCATTAATATCAAAAGCATTGACCTGCGGCAAAGCGGTGAGCCTCATTTCTGAAGCTCACCGCTTTTGTTAATGAATTATCAGGTATTTACGGCTTTACCGCATAATAGGTTCCGGCAGTTTTCTCGGGAATGTCAGCGGGCGCGTAGGCATTGCCAGCGGCATCGTACCAGTTGCCGTCCCAGCCTGCCACATTGGTAGAGGCGCTCACAATGAACTTATTGTCGTCGGGGCAGCCCTTGCCGTCGAAGTCGAAGTTGGAACCGAAGGTAATCTTTTGCAGACTGTTGCAGCCACTCATAAATCTCAGGAAGCCCCAGTTTTCAACACCGGGATAGGTGTTGACCGTGCTGTAAGCATTGGTGGTATCAAATCCAGACAGGTTCAGCTCCGTTAGGCTGGAGCAGCCGCTGAACATTTCGCTGAAATCGTTACCCTTTGCAGTGTTCCAGTTTTCCAGACCCTTGATGCTCTCCAAGGAGGAGCAGACTTCAAATACCTGAGCAAAGACCGTCACATTGCTTGTGTCAAACATGGACATATCCACGCTCTTCAGGGACTCACAGTTGTTGAACAGGGCATCCATGTTTTCGAGGCTTGTCGTGTTCCAGCCGGCGAAGTCGACTTTCTCCAGCTCGTAGCAGTCGGCAAACATATGAGATATATTCTTAAGATTGGTCACATTCCAGCCGCTCATATCCACTTCCTTTAGCTGACCGCAACCGTAGAACATGAAACACATGTTGGTAACACTGGCAGGATTCCAAGCGGAAAGATCCAGGTTCTGCAGCTTCATGTCCCCTGCGTTCGGGTTCTCACTGGCAAACATAAAGCTAAAGTTCTGGACCTTGCTCACATCCCAATCAGACACATCCAAATACTCCAGATTGGTGTCACAACAGAACATATTGCCCATATCCACAGCACTGGAGGTATCCCAGCCGGAGACATCCAGCTTCGTCAGTGCGGTGCAATTCTGGAAGGCACCCAGGAATGTGGTCACATTAGACACATCCCACTGGGAAACATCCAATTCTTTCAGCGCAACACAGTCCTGGAAAGTGCCCAGGAAGTCCTGCACACTTTGGGTATCCCAGTTCGAAACATCCAGCTCCGTCAGCTTGGAGCAGCCACGGAAGGCATTACGGAAGGTTTTGACATTGCCCGTATCCCAACCGCTGACATTCAGACTTCCCAGATTGCCGCAGCCGAAGAACATGGAATCCGCTTCCGTCACACTGCCGAAGTCCCATTTTTCGCTGCCGGGCACAGAAACCAGAGAGGTACAGTTGGTAAACATCTGCAACGCGCTAGTGACGTTGGGAACCTCCCAGTTATGGACATCCACACTCTCCAGTGCGCTGCAGACGCTGAACATGCCCTTCATAGTGGTGTTCTTGGGCATATGCCAATCGCCGGTACCAGTTACTTCCTTCAACGCAGTACAGAACTGGAACATCAGAGAGGTATCCGTCACATTAGACACATTCCACCCGGACAAATCCAGAGATTCCAGTGCCTGACACTGGAGGAACATCTGCTTCATAGTAGTGCTGGCAGAGGTGTCCCAGCTCTCAATACCTTTGATTTCTTCCAGAGTGGTACACTTATTGAACACGCCTCTCATGTTGGTCACACGGGAGGTATCCCAATCCGTGGTATCCAGATAGGTCAGACTATGGCAGTTGAGGAACATAACATACATGTTCTCCACACGGCTGACATTCATATTATGCGTATCCACAGACTCCAGGGCTTTCATATCTCTGAACAGACTGCTGCTGTCTCTGGGCAAAAAGACCTCGTCATCCGCAAGGAAATAAATGTCATAACCACTGCCGTTGGGCACATAGTGGGCGTACACAGGTACATCCTGCTCCTCGTCCACCAGATAGCCATCATAGTTTTCTAAGATCTCAGGATACTCCTTATTCAGGGCAAAGATTGCATTGTTCACAACGCCGGTAATCTTCTCACCGTTGATATCACCGAACTTATAGTGCAGAGCCGTCCGGACATCAATACCCTTGATGGGGTTGTCATCCACGAAGGGGAAATCATCGTCATCGGGGTCCACCACATTGGTGGGAGGCGTCTGGGTATCGTCGGTGAAGATAATCTCGCCGAAGGCCTCGTTCAGTGCGGTGTCGGCATCCTCAAAACCGGCGGCCTGAACAGCCTGAGACTGCACCAGCACCTGGTAGGTTTCGCCGAAGGCTTCCACATCCTCATTGGTGGCAGTCTTGTCCAGTGCAATCTGGCTCAGGCTGATCTCGGTCAGTGCGCCGGGGGCCAGAACCTTGTTGTAAGTAGCGGCAGCTACAAAGTAGGTGCTTTCGCCGATGGTCACAGGAGTTTCTGCCCACTCCCAGGTGTAGTCCGTTTCGTTCAGGTTCAGGTGAACCATCTGACGGAACTCGTCCAGAGTGGTATACTTGCCTGCCTCGAAGGCAAAGACGGAGCGGACATAAGCGTCGTAGTCGCCCTTGTTCTTCACAAAGACCATCTTGTCCACTTCGTTGTTGATCTTGGTGGGATCCCAGATATCGGAGGTGTAGCCATCCTTGCCAATCTGCTCCCAATCCACATAGGTGTCACCGGGGGTATAGTCGAAACCATCCTTGGTGACAGCAGGCAGCAGAGGCTTGTTGTCATGGAATTCCTGAACCTCAGCATCTGCGTCCGTGGCTTCGGTATCGATCCGCTCGTATTCCAGCTGGTCGATTTTCACCTGACCCACGGTCATGACGTTTACATCTTCGTCGGTGTCCGTCAGGTAGGCCAGCGTTCCGGCAATGGAGATTGCCGCAGTCATGGCAATGACCAGCAGCAAAGCAATCGCTTTTTTCATGTGTATGCATTCCTTTCATCATTCTACGCGCAATCATACAGGATAATTATAAATGATATCATATACAAAATCAACCGAAACGCTTCCGTATATCTCTCCAAAGTTTTGCGTCTGATTTTGGCATGTTTCCACAACGTCCCTCCCCTATACGAAAAGCTACCGCCCATCCCGTTTTGGGATGGGCGGTATGTAATGATGATTAAGGATTTGCAGGAGGAACCGCTGCCACATAAGTGACCGTCACTCCGTTGGGCTCAGGAATTTCGGAAGCAGTATAATAGGTATCGTTGGCAGCATTATACCACTTGGTGGTCTGACCGTTGATGGTGCCGGGATTCGGCAGCGACACACGCCTATTGGAATCGCTGTTGCCGTTGAAATCAAAGTCCTTACCAATAATCAGGGTCTGCAAATTATTTGTATTGGAGAACATCCCGTCAAAGGCATGATAGATATCCGAAGCGCCCTTAAAATTGTCACGGGCATTGCCGGTATTGAAGGAGGACAAATCCAGCGTAGTCAGCTTTTCACAGCCTTGGAACATTTCCTCAAAGGTACAGCCATTGGCGGTATTCCAATTTTCCAGACCGATGATTTGCTCCAGATTCTCGCAATCGTCAAACACCTGGCAGAATTCCTTAACATTGTGGGTATCGAAATCAGACACATCCAGCGTTACCAGTCCATCGCAATCGTTGAAGGTAGCATCCATCACCTGAAGGCTGGAAGTATTCCAACCGGTGAAATCGATGCTTTGAAGCTTGAAGCAGTCTGCAAACATATGGCTCATATTGGTAACATTGGACACATCCCAGCTACTGAGATCCAACTCGGTCAACTGGCCGCAACCGTAGAACACGGAACCCATGTTAGTTGCGCTGGAGGTATCCCACTTGCTCACATCCAGTTTCGTAAACTTCATATCGCCCCGGTTCTGATGACCGCTGGCAAAAATCTGCGAGAAGTTGGAAACCTTGCTCACATCCCAGTTGGAAACATCCAGCTCTGCAAGCGCATAAGCCCCGCGGAACATGCCACCCATAGAAGTCACTTCACCGGTGTCCCAGTTGGACACATCCAAGCTGGGCAGCACCAGACATTCCTGGAACATCAGCTGCATGGAGGTAACCTTGGAGGTATCCCAATTGCTCACATCCAGTGTTGTAAGGGCATTGCACCGGTTGAACGTCTGAATCATCTCTGTCACATTGGAGGTATCCCAATTGGACACGTCAATTTCTGTCATGAGGATGCAGTCCTGGAATGTGGCAACCATCGTTTCAACCTTGCTGGTGTCCCATTCGCTCACATCCACGTAGGGGAGGGCCTTACAGCCACGGAACAAATTGCGCATATTCGTGACATTGGAGGTCTCCCAGTCGGATACATCGATGGATTTCAGTGCGCCGCAATCACGGAACATCTGATACATACTCTCAGTCCGGCTCACGTCCAGATTGGAAGTATCTACCGTTTCCAGCGCGGACATACCGCTGCACAGATCAGAGCTGTCTGTGGGGGCATAGATGCTATCGCTGGCCAACAGATACACATCGTAATTTGCGCCATTGGAGACATAGTAGGCGTACACAGGCACATCCTGCTCCACATCCACCAAAGTCCCCTTGTTCGCCGCTGCAATGGCCGCATAATCCTCATTCAGACCGAAGATGATGTTTTTGACCTTTTTTGCAATGTCGGTGCCGGTGGTATCCGCATTCAAATAATGCAGCGCGTTATAGACTGTTGCGCCTTTAATGGCGGCATCGTTTTTCCACGGAACCTTCGTAGCCGCGATTTCACCGAAGGCCTCGTTCAGAGCGGTATCGGCATCGGTAAAGCCTGCAACCTGAACCGCCTGAGACTGTACCAGTACCTGATAGGTCTCGCCAAAGCCTGCCACATCCTCGTTGGTCACGGAGGAATCCAGAGCAATCTGGCTCAGGCTGATTTCGGTCAACGCACCGGGCTTCAGAACCTTATTGTAAGTAGCGGTGGCAACGAAATACTGGCTTCCACCGATGGTAATGGGGGTTTCTACCCATTCCCATGTCCAGTCGGTTGCGTTCAGATTCAGATGAACATCCTTCAAATAGTCATCCAGACTGGTATAGTTGCCGGCTTCGAAGGCAAAGACGGTACGGACATAGGCATCCCAATCGCCCTTGTTCTTGACGAACACCATCTTGTCCACTTCGTTGTTAATCTTGGTGGGATCCCAGATGTCGGAGGTGTAGCCGTCCTTGCCAATCTGCTCCCAGTCAACAACGCCGTCGGCGGTATCCCAACCGTCCTTGGTGACAGCAGGATACAGAGGCTTGTTGTCGTGGAATTCCTGAACCTTGGCATCATCGCCGCTAGTTTCAACATCCACACGTTCATACTCAAGCTGGTCAATCTTCACCTGACCCACAGTCATGACGTTTACATCTTCGTCAGTATCCGTCAGGTAAGCCAAGGTACCGCCCACAGCCAGTGCCGCGGTCATCGCAATGACCAGCAGCCATGCCAGCGCTTTCTTCATAGCTCTTCTTCCTTTCATTTGTATAACGTCCCTATTTTAATTCTATGCATCACCTATTATATATGGTCAAGATTACAAAATCAAGTAGCAAATCATAATAATAATATTCATTCAATTATACCAAAAATACCACCCAGCCCGAAAGAGCTGGGTGGCAGAGGCGTTGCGTTAGGTGGTGGGAATGGGCTCGTAGTAAGCCACGTAGGTGGCAGCAACCTCTTCGGGAATCTCAGAAGCCAGATACAGCTCACCGGTATCCACATTGCGCCACTTGGCGGTGTAGCCTTCCTTGGCTGCGGGAGAAGGCAGGCTGACCTTATAAGATGCAGTAGTCACCTTGCCGTCACCGTCGAAGGAGAAATCGGCACTCAGCGTCATCTTTTCCAAAGATTTCATGCCGGAGAACATCCGCAGGAAACCCCAGCCGGTTCCCTTCCACTCCATGGGAAAATCATTCACGACGTCACGGGAATAGAAGGTGGACAGATCCATTTCCTTCAGTGCAGAGCAATCATAGAACAGCTCTTCATAGGTCCGGGCATTTCGGGTATCCCACTTATCCAGTCCCACAATCGTTTTCAGGCTCCAGCATCTCTCAAACATCTGGGAGAATTCATGGCAATTGGCAGTATCGAAGCTGGACACATCCAGATAGGTCAGACTATGGCAATCATTGAACATGGCATCCATAGAGACCATACTAGGTGTATTCCACCCGGTGAAATCAACGGATTTCAGGCTGGTGCAATCTGTGAACATATGGGTGGTGGTAATCATATTGGGCATATCCCAACCGCTGAGATCCAGCTCTAACTGAGAACTACAGCCATAGAACATGTGGTTGATTCTAACTGCGCTGCTCATATCCCAGTTCTTCAGTACATCCTTGTCCAGATTGAACTTGGGAGAATAAGCAAACATAGAGTTGAACAGTGTTCCCTTGCCGGTGTCCCACTGACTGACGTCTACCTTATCCATAGCTCTACATCCGTAGAATACCATAGCAAAATCGGTATTATTGGAGGTATCCCACTTGCTGACATCCACATTGGGCAGCGCATAGCAATTGTAAAACAGGCGATCCATGTTAGTCACATTGGAAACATCCCAATTGGCGGTATCCAGCTCCAGCAGCTTTCTGCATTCACGGAACATACGGGACGCAATCTTGACACGGCTGAAACTCAGGTTCGAAGTATCAACCTCCGTCAGTTCACTCATGGTATCAAACAGACTGGTGCTGTCCTTGGGAGCATAGATTGTATCGTTGGCCAGAACATAAACGTCGTAGCCGGTGCCGTTATCCTGATAGTAGGCGTAAACGGGCACGTCCTGCTCCACGTCAATCAGAACGCCCTCATTGTTGTTGACAATGTCACCATGGTCCTTGTTCAGACCGAAAATCACGCTGTTGACCTTGGTGCTGATATCGGTCGCGCCGTCAGCATTCAGGTAGCGCACCGCAGTCTTGAGGTCGGTACCCTTGGTGGGGTTGTCATTGGGGAAAGGTGTGGGAGGGGTGGCATCATTGCCAACCTTGCCGAAGGCCTCGTTCAGAGCGGTATCGGCATCGGTAAAGCCTGCAACCTGCACCGCCTGAGACTGTACCAGAACCTGATAGGTATCGCCAAAGCCGGCAACATCCTCATTGGTAACGGAGGGATCCAGCGCAATCTGGCTCAGGCTGATCTCGGTCAGCGCACCGGGTTTCAGTACATCATTGTAAGTAGCGGTGGCAACGAAATACTTGCCTTCACCGATGGTGATGGGAGTTTCTACCCACTTCCATGTCCACTCAGTTTCATTCAGGTTCAGATGAACGTCCTTCAGGTAGTCGGTCAAAGTGGCATAGTTACCGGCTTCGAAGGCAAAGACGGTACGGACATAGGCATCCCAGTCGCCCTTGTTCTTGACGAACACCATCTTGTCCACTTCGTTGTTAATCTTGGTGGGATCCCAGATGTCGGAGGTGTAACCATCCTTGCCAATCTGCCCCCAGTCAACAACGCCGTCGGTGGTATCCCAACCGTCCTTGGTGACAGCAGGATACAGAGGTTTGTTGTCGTGGAACTCCTGAACCTTGGCATCGTCGCCGTTGGTTTCAACATCCACTCGTTCGTACTCCAGCTGGTCGATTTTCACCTGACCCACGGTCATGACGTTTACATCTTCGTCGGTGTCCGTCAGGTAGGCAAGGGTTCCGGCAATGGAGATTGCCGCGGTCATGGCAATAACCAGCAGCAACGCAATGATTTTCTTCATATTAGGTACTCCCTTTCTTAAAAGTTTACGCATAACATTATACATAACTATCCATCGCTTTGCAAGAGCAAAACATGTATATTTCGCACAAAACCACGTCTAATATTAAAATATGTGTATATTAACAACTGCTTTCGACTGTCGCTCCGGCAGAATTTGCCCCTGTCCGTTCGGACAGGGGCAAATTGGATTAATCTGGTTTTGCAAAGGGAATGGCTGCCACACGGGTGACCGAATTCCACTTACGCCCGGTGTACGCTTCTTGATCAGACAAATGGGTTACTTCTTTTTCTTGAGGATCAGCACGGTAACGCCAACGCCTGCGCCGGCGGCGGCAACGGCAATCAGGACGATGCCCCACCAGGGCATTGCGGTATCCTTTTGCTCATCATTCTTTTGGTCGTTGGCTTGGGTGGCGGTGGTGGGGGTGCCCGTATTCCCTGTAGGCTTGGTGTCCTCCGGCTTTGTGTCGGAGTCATCGGGCTTGGTATCATCGGGATCGGGCTTGTCGGGATCGTCAGGCTCGACAACCGGCGGCTGATCAGGCGCTTCCTTCACCGTCACAATAAAGATATCAAAAAGATTGCCGTAGGCCACCTTGATTTTCTGCTCGCCCACGGTGGTCAGCGGATTGGTTGTGATGGTGAGCTTGTCACCGTCGAGGGAATCGAAATAAGTACCGTCGGAATTGTAAACACGAACCTTCAGTCCGGTCAGATTCAGGGTTTCACCGGAGAAATACTCCACCTTATCGGGTGCTTCCAGCACTTCCAAACGGGCATTACCCTCAACCACATCCAGAATGAAGGTTCTGTAATCCTCGCCCACCTCATTGGAAACACACACCGTAAAGGGAAATCTGCCAAGCAGACGGGGCGTACCCGAAAGCAGGCCGTTCTCAGAAAGGGTCAGACCGGTACTTTCAAACTCGTTTGCTTTTCCGGGATTGTAGTAGATGTTGAAGGAGGCATCGGAGGCAGTACATTCGATTTGGAACTGGTATTCTTCATCCACATACGCCTCAGGCAGGGAATCGGTGAGGATGAGGGGCAGTTCGCCAGTGGGCTGGGATTCCAGCACCGTGACGGGAATCACACTGCTGTACGCACTGCCACCGTTGGAGGTGGAAACAGCGCACACATAATAACGGGTGCCGTAGGCGCCGGTGTCCACCCGAAGGGTGTCCTGATCCTCGGCACCACGGTTGACGGCCACGATGTCCTTCAGGCCGCCGGTGGAGGTTTCGTACCACAGATAGCTCAAGGTGGAACCATCCTTCGCCGTGGCCTGACAGTACAGGTCCACCACTTCGCCCTTGGTCACTTCCATCGCCGCAGGAACACTGATTTCCGGAGCTGCACCGCAGTCCTCCACCACGCGGATGTAGGCTTTTTCGCTGAACACCTCAACGTGACCTTCGTCAATGACAGCATAGATGTAGCAGCCGTCCAGCTCGATGCCGATGCCGCCAAAGTGGTAGGTAAAGGTGGTAAAGTCTCCGTTCACCGTAGGCTCCATAGCGCCGTAGGTCTCTCCGGCATAGACTTCCCATGGCTTCATACCGCCGCCGGTATTGGAAATGTTGTACTCCCGACCTTCATAGTTCAGATACCAGGTGCAGCGCAGATTCTGGCCCTTCACCGTCACGCTGTACGTTGCCTGATCGTATTCGATATAGGTGGGGCTGTAGGGTTGCCGGGTAATCACCGGCGTCGTGTAGGCCATAGCCGGCACCGCCAGCGCGCACACAAAGGCCGCAAGCAATAAAACAGAAACAACTTTCTTCATAATATCTCTCCTTACTCTTTTGTCCTCTCTGAAAGGCGATGTTCAAGGTTGCGAATCTCATCGCATACCTCTAATCCGATTCTATCATGATTTCCCATATTTCGCAATGCACTTTTACGCAAAAAAACACATCAGCCGACCCCCAAAAAGGGTCGGCTGATTGGTTTGATTAACGGATTCTACAACAATTAGTCCAGAATCAGAACGCCGTCGCCGTCGAAGAAGTAGCTGCCGGCCTTCATGTAGCCGTTGGTTCTGGAAATCCAGTACTGTCCGTTGCGGACAATCTGACCTTCGCTGTTGACGTAATAGTAGTTGCCGTCCACCACAATCAGACCTGCGTAGGTTCTGACGCCGTTCTTGTAGTAGTACATCTCACCGTTCTCCTCCACGATGCCGCTGAGCAACTTGTCGGAGTCGTTGGTCAGCTGAACCAGCTTGCCGTTTTCACCGAAGGTGTAGGCCTGATTCTGCATGAGTCCATTGTTCTTGGTAATCCAGTAGGTGCAGCCGGTAATCAGCATGCCCTTGCTGTTGATGTAGTAGTAGCCGGGGTCGTTGCCCTCGGGGCCGTCGCACCAGACCAGACCGGCGTAGTTCAGCTTGCCGTCCACATAGTAGAACCAGTTGCCGTTTTCGAAGTAGAAACCATCCTTCTCCTCCACAACAACGACAATGCCGTTGGCATCGAAGGTGAAGGCTCTGTTCTTCTCAATCAGACCGTTGTTCTTGGAAATCCAGTAGGTGCAGTTGTTCTTGACCTCGCCCTTGGTGTTGACGTAGATCATGGAGTTGTTGTACACACCAGCGGTGACAGAACCGTCGGCGTTGATGATATCACCGGTGTAGATAATCAGACCGGCGTAGGTTCTCACATCGTCCACATAGTAGTACAGGCTGCCGTCCTCGGCGTAGATGCCGTTCTTCAGGGTCCAGTCGATGCGGCCCTGGTTATCGAAGGTGTAGGTGCCCTTCTTGATTTCCTCGCCGTTGTGCATCAGGCCGTTGGGCTTGGAAACGTAGTAGTCCTGACCGATGACCAGCGCACCGCTGGAGCGGACGTAGTAGAACTCGCCATCGATTTCCACCAGACCGGCCGCAACCTTGACGCCGTCGATTAGGTAGAACTTGGTGCCCTCGATGGTCTGGATGCCCTGACGGTTCTCGAAATGCTCGATGGTACCGTCGGCATTGAAGGTGTAGCCGCCCTCAACCAGATAGCCGTTGGTGTTGCCAACATAGTGACGGCTGGAGCGCTGGGCCTTGAAGTTGCCCTGACAGGCCTCGCCTGCGGAGCAGCCTTCGATGCCACAGCCGAAGTAGTAGTAAACAATCAAACCGTTTTCGTCAATGACCTGAACCAGACCCTTGTTCTTCACAGCGGTTCCGTTTTCAACAAAGTACAGGTCGCCGTTGGAAGTCTCAAAGATGCCGTTGGGGCATACACTACCGCAAACGCAGTGGAAGTTGTCGCCGTAGGTGTGCGCCTGACCGGTAACATCCAGCGCGTCACAGCAGGGGTAATCGATGGTGTGGGTATCACCGTTGTTGATATACTCAGGCTCGCTGTGGCCCAGCTTCTGGCCCTCAGTGTTGGAGTAGTCCACAACCTCATCCTTACAGTCGAGTACGGGGTACACCGTCATACCGGTGAAGTTGGGGATTGCGTCCTGACCGATGGTCTGGCCCCAGACGTCGCCGTTCTGGCCCTGACTGAGCAGATAGGCAACCTCGCCATTGGCGAAATCAGCCTTTTCCTCAGTCGTACCCTGCGCATAGTCGCCATTGAAGCCCACAGCGGCAGTTCCTGTCAGGTAGTAGCAATTGGTGATGTAGACCCGGTTAATCCAAGCCTGATGGTGGCCCACAATAGCGCCGGCATTGGTTTCTGCGGTGATCACGCCGGTGTTGTAACAGTTGGTGATTCTGAGTTCGGTCTGGCCCGCGATGCCACCAACATTCTCTACGCCGCTGACGCTGCCGGTATTGTAGCAATTGGTAATATCCAGATAAGAACAGCCGGTAATGCCGCCGACATTGCGGTTTCCGGTGATAGCGCCGCTGTTGAAGCACCGCAAAGTATAGTAACCATAGCCTGAGATGCCGCCAACATCACTTCCGGTACCGGTAACTGCGCCAAGATTGCTGCAGTCCGTCACATAATAGGGCTCTCCGTCCAGATCTACAGTGCCTTGGCCCTGAATACCGCCGACAGAGGTTTTGCCACAGATGTTGCCGGAATTGTGGCAGTCGGTAATATTCACACTGGCCTCGCCCACAATACCGCCTACGTTATTTTCCGCACCGGTAACATTACCGGAATTGTAGCAGCCGGAAACACTGCCGGTACCGTGGACATCAAGCATCATATAATATTTGCCAACGATGCCGCCGACCTCGTTCTTACCACTGATATCTCCGGTGTTGCGGCAATCGGTGATGAGGGTATTCACATCGGAATAGCCCGCAATGCCGCCAATCTGGCTGTTTTGGGGATTGGTATTTCCCTTCCAGTCGCCAACAATCTTACCGGAGTTCCGGCAATTGACAATGTTGCCGTAGTTCATACCCACAATACCGGCCACATTCCAGTTGCCGCACAGATAACCGCTGTTGAAGCAGTTGCGGATGGTGCCGTCATTGCATCCGGCAATGGCACCAATGTGTGAACTGGCATAGAAGAAGGAATCCTTCACGCCCACATTTTGAATAGTGCCCTTACTGCGGCCGAACAAGCCGATGTACATTTGTCCTCCCTGTTCAAAATACAGGCCGGAAATAGTGAATTCCTTGCCGTCAAAGGTGCCGGTGTAGGGAGCAGCGTTACTGCCTATGGGGGTCCAGCTGCGGTATGTGCCCTCGTTCAGGGCGAAGTCCGCACCAAGCACATTGGTGTTGACCACGATATCGGCGGTCAACTGACCATAAATACCGGTGTTGCCGCCGTTGATCTGAGCAGCGAACCAGTAGAGCTGACCGGCATTGCCGATCTTGTAGGGGTCTGCCGCGGTGCCGCTGCCGGTGGCGGCTTCATAGTCATCGCAGCGGACGCAGAAGCCGTTGTCGTAGCTGTGACCCAGAGCATCGCCCTCGGTTTCGCCACAGATGTCGCAGGTCTTGGGGGTGGTGCAGGTGGCATCGATCCAGTCGTGGCCCAACGCATCGCCCTCGGTCGCTCCGCAAACAGAGCAGGTCTTGGGGGCGGTGCAGGTGGCAGCTGCCCATTTGTGACCCAAAGCTTCACCCTCGGTTTCGCCACAGACCTTACAGGTCTTGGGGGCGGTGCAGGTAGCGTCCTTGAAAATGTGGCCGCTGACATTGACGTTTCTGTAGCCGGTCTCGCCGTCGCAATCAGTGATCTGATAGACCTTCTCACTGCCGAAGACAGGGAAAGCGTCCTCGCCGATGGTCTGGCCCCAGATCAGCTCCGGCTCAGCAGTGCCGATCCATTCACCGGTTTCCTCGTCGTAGATATCCTCGCCCTGAATGGTGCTCTGGAGCAGGTAAGCAACCTTGCCGCTGGCAAAGTCCTCAGCGGTCATGGCGGTGGTGCCGTCATAGTTGTCCTCAGTGCCGAGGAAGTAGCAGTTTTCAATGCTGCCGTAGCCGACGCTATGAGAGCCGATCAGAACATTGCCCTCAGCGCCAATGACAGTGGCGGTGCTGAAGCAGTTGATGGCGTGGCTGGAGCTAAGGTTACCAATCAGACCGCCCACCGCATAGTAATCGCCCTTGACGGTGGTGTTGGTCACAGCGCAGTTGGTAACGCTGCCACCGTTGGTCATACAGGCAACCACAGCGCCCACATACTGGCTGCCCTCAAAGTAGCTGTCAGTGATGTGCAGATTGCTAATCTCGTACCACCAGCCCTCGCAGCCGAACAGACCCACATAGGTCATATTCTCGTCGCCGATGCACTTCAGGCCGGAGATGGTGTGGAAGTTACCGTTAAAGTAGACATAGGAAGCGTTGATGGGCTCCCAGTTGGGGGCGTTTTCGGGAATCACGATATCCGCAGTCAGCTCAGCATAAACTTCAGCATTGGTGGTGTTCAGATACTGGGCATACCAGTACAGCTGACCGGCATTGGAGATTTCGTAGACACCCTTCTCCTCGTTCCACACAGCCGCCTCATAACCGCCGCAGGCGGAGCAGAAGCCGTTGACGGGTTCACCCACATGATTCTCGCTGATGAGGGGGTAGGTCTTGGTGTCGGTGTATTCATCACCGTTCAGAGTGACGGTGACGGAATAGGTCACGGAGCCGGGGTTGAGGCAGTCGGTGGCCTCCACGGTGCCGGTCTGCTCTGCATAGTCGCTGTTGGAGTCGATATAGCCATCGCACTCGGCACAGTACAGCGTAGCGTACACATAGCAGGTGCCGTCACTATAGGGATACCACTCATACTCCACATAGGTTTCGCCGGCATGGTTGTAGGAATCATAATCGCCATAGGATTCGCCGCAAAGCTCACAAATCGCAAGCTCGGAGCAGCTTGCCTGACCGCCGGTGTGCTGGCTCTCGTCAGCGCAGACCCACTTCTGGCCGTTCCAGGTAAAGCGGTTGTCGCCGATTACAACGGTGCCGCTCTTGGGTGCGTTGTTGATATCGTAGTTTGCAGGGAGGATGATTGTGCCGTTGTTGACCACAGTGCCGGAAAAATCGATTTCTGTGGCAACGGACATATCCAGCGTCACGCCCTTAGCAATGGTCAGGGTGGCTCCCTCAGGCACCGTAAAGATGGAGGGGACGCCGCTATTCAAAACCCGAAGGATATGGTCATGATTCAGGGTGGCGTTTCCGCAGGCAATGTAGTCGACCTTCGCGATATACTCGGCAACCACCATACACAGGCCGTTGATGGTGCCGTTACCCGCAATGGGTGTACCCACGACGACAACGTCGCAGGCAAATACAGCTTCATCTCCACTGCCGCAGGAGCCGGAGGTGGCATTCAGAGTACCCTCCACCGTCAGTTTCTGAGCCATAACGCCCACGGAGTGGCCATCGAGGCCATTGCCAGCGTTGGCATTGACCACAGCACCCTCCGCCACGGTAAGGGTTGTGCCACTGATGGCAAATGTGCCGATACCGTTGCCGCTGACAACGTTCACAGTACCGCTGTTCACCGTCAGATTGGTGATTCTGACAGCCCGCACTTCGCCATTGTTGTTGTTACTGCGGTAGCCACTGTAAAGATTCAGCACAGCGTCCTGACCGATGCCGTTCATCACGGTTTTGCCTTCGCAGTACAGCACGGTGCCACTATTGTGGTCGTTGGTAGTCAGGGTGTTGGTGCCGGAGAAGTTGATGGTCAGATCCTGCTTGTAGACCACACCGGCATCATCGGAGCTGTAGCTTTCCGCGTAAATGGTGGCATTATGCAGGGTCAGGACCTGAGTATCGGGATTGAAGGCCGCATAGCCCTCTCCTGCTGTCCAGTAGGTGGGGAATTCCACATTCCAGATTTCCCAGTTCACATCGGCAGCACCGGCATAACGGTACAGATCATTGTCAAAAATCTTGTACTCTGTATCGCCCACGATGACGACGCCGTCACCGGCCACATTGCCATCTTTTTTCAGGCCGCTCACCGTCAGCTTGCCGTTCACCGTCAGGGTGACACCCGGGTTGATGACCAGCTTGTCAACGGCTGCCACGTCCACCTGGGCATCGGACAGGACGGTAATGGTATAGCTGCTCATATTCGAGACTGCATAGGTGCATGCCTCGTTTATGGTGGCAAAGTATTTCCCAGCCTCATCCACGCGGAAGGGGAATATACCGCCGCACCGGATACATACGCCGCTTACATTCACATCATGGCCAAGTGTCTCGCCATAGCTTGCACCGCAGATTTGGCAAACTGCCTGTTCGGTACAGGTTGCTTCGCCACCGATGTGGGAACATTGCTCGTAGCAGACGCTGCAGATACCATCTTTCCACTGATGACCAATTCTTTCGTTGGTGTTGGAATAAGCAGTTTCATTCTTGCAGTTGGTTACCTGGTACACCGCATCGTCGCCGTAGGTGGGGTAGGTATCGGTGCCCAGGGTCTGGCCGAAGCCCAGAGCATAGGCCACAGAGCCGTCGGCGAAGGCCTCGGTAGCAAGACCGGTGACGCCGGCGATTTCCCCATCACCGCAGGCATTCAGGCTGCAGAGGGTGGAATCGTAATAGCAGTTTGTAAAGGTGGAAGAAGAAGTACTGCCCACCAGGGCGCCGGTATACGCATCGGTAACCTCACCAGAGGTAACGGTGGCAGCAGCCAGACAATTGGTCATGGTGCCCCGATTGAACATACCCGCGATGCCGCCGGCAAAGACAATATAGTTCGCTTCCGTGCTCACGGAACCGATAAAGGCACAGTTTTCAATGACAGGATATGCATAATCCTCTTCAATATAAGAAATATCAAAACAGCTATAGGCGCAATACCCAGCGATACCGCCGGCGTAGACACGCTTGTTGGTAGCAGTGGTCACACCCTTGAAGCTGCCCTGAACGGTCAGGTTCTTCACCGTACCGCTGAATTCGCCGAAGAAGCCGACATCGATATTGTTGTCAGAAGTGACAGTGCAGTCGATGCCGCTGACGGTGTGGCCGTTGCCGTCAAACACGCCGGTATAGTAGTTTCTATCAATATCATATCGGCCAATGGGGCTCCAGGGCAGACCCGTCATGTCGATATCCGCCATCAACTTGGCGTTGACACAGTTGGTGGTGTAATAAGTATAATACTCCTCGTCTATATAATTCCATATATGGGTCTTCAGAATCTCGCCGCTGTTGACGTAATCGGCAAACCACAGAAGCTGGCTGGCGTTCTCAATCTCGTACAGGGCGAAGCCGTTGTCGCCGGTGCCGTTCTGCTTGGGCATCTCATATTCGCCGCAGACGGTACACTTGGCGTCGGCACCGAATTCCTGATGGTCGGTCAACTCGCCGTAGCTCTCGCCGCAGACTCCACAGACTGCCCTGTCCTTACAGGTAGCCGCAGTAAGTTCGCTGTGGCCCAGTGCCTCACCGAAGCTCTCACCGCAATCCTCACAGACCGCAGCCGCCGTGCAGGTGGCGGTGCCGACGTGAGTCTTCTCGGTGACCTCTTTCTGGGTGTTGGAGTAGGTGGCACAGCCGGTGGTCACCTGATAAACAGGAGCACCGCCGTAGATGGGATAGGCATCCGTGCCGATGGTCTGGCCCCAGCCCTCGCCCAGCTTGTAGGCAATCTTACCGGAGGCAAGCACCTCTGCCGTCACGCCCGTCACGCCCTCGATTGCGCCTTCATTTCCTGATGCGTGGATGTCGCAGATGGTGGAGTTGAAGTAGCAATTACTGTAAGTACTACCCTTAACAAGACCAACGATTGCCCCCGTCCATGACTTATCCTCGTAGTCGCAAATCAAGGTTGCAGACACAATGCAGTTGGTCACACTGCTACTATCAATATGGCCGCCCAAGCCGCCAAGCTGCGGTTGTGTGTTGGCCCTTGCCGCGACACTGCCGGTAAAGGAGCAGTTCTCTATAACCGTTTCCTTCTGATTGGAGCCATTGAACACATAGCCTACCAAGCCGCCGACATACAGCCGCTCTGTACTATGTTCGGCATAGATACTGCCTTCCACCGCCAGGTTACGGATTGTCGCACCGCCTACACGGCCAAAGAAGCCAATCACATGGTCTTCTTCTACCACTGTGACCTCCAAACCGCTGATGGTATGTCCGTTGCCGTCAAACACGCCATTGTAGCCATTGACCTCGTAGGAATTATTAACTACGTATGCTACTCCGAGAGGTTTCCACTGGAATCCGGTCAGGTCGATGTCCGCCATCAGCCGGGCATTAAGGCTGGCAGTGGTCGTGTACTTATAGACAATGGATCCATCATCAATATATTCCTCAGTTTTCAGAACCTCGTTGGTGTTGACGTAATCGGCGAACCACAGAAGCTGGCTGGCGTTATAGATCTCATACAGGGCAAAGCCGTTGTCACCGGTGCCGTTCTGAACGGCGGACTCGTAGTAGCCGCAGTTTGTGCAGAGTCCGGCCTCATAGCGCTCATGGGGGCAGACCGCAGCGCAGACGGTACAAACGCCCATATTCCAGACGTGATCGCTGTCGGTGCCGCAGACGAAACCGCAGGCATCACATTCCACATCGCCGCCGAAGCTGTGAGGCACATCGGTACCGCAGGTCAGGCCGCAGGTATCACAGACGTAATCCGTAAAGCTATGGTTACAGGTAACGGAGCAGACCTTGCAGGTGCCCAGATCCCAGTCATGCTCCGCGTCGGTACCGCAAGTGAAGCCACAGACACCACAAACGCTGTCCGTCCAGGCCTTATGGCCGCAGCTTTTTCCACAAATGGTACAAATATAGTCCTCGTCGAAGCTGTCGTGGGGACATCTGGATTCGATGGTGAAGAACACACCTTCCGCCAGGTCGTCGCAGGCATCGTTGTCGGCTGCATAATATTCCACATCGCCGATCTTGATGGTAAACGTGCATTCCCAGGGCCAGGATTCAGGCGTCCAATGGAAGGTATAAGTTGTCATACTGTCGTAGGGTACGCTCCAGCTGCCGGAGCGTACATTCACCAGCTCAGCAACACCGATTTCGGTGCCGTCCGCAAAGACCGTGATCTGGGCGCACTGATTCCATCCATAGCTGTACTTCGCCGTCATATCGATGGTCAGGTTCAGCGTCTGGCCGCACAAGCCGCATACACCCTCAGACGTCACGCTGTGGGAGCAGACCCCGCCGCAGATGCCGCAAACGCCGTCACTAAATATGTGGTAGAAGCATTGATAACCGCAGACGCTGCACAGACCGGCATCATTCATCTGGTGCACGCAGGCAGCACCACAGTTTGTGCAGACACCGTTTTCGTAGACCGGCTCCGCGCAGGCTGCGGCTTCGATCCAAATCTCATCACCGGTGCTATAGCTGCTGCCACTGGCGCTCAGCCTCTGCTCTGTGCCCACATATATCACAAAGCTGGTCTCGCTGGCATAGATTTCCTTCACCCACTTAAAAGTGTAGGTGGCGTGGGGATTCAGCTCGCAGGTCCAGATTCCACTGGACAATTGTTCCGCAATGGTGGCTGTATCCACCAGTTCGCCATCGACATAAATCTCAATGGCATTGCCGTTCCAGCCGTCGCCGTAGCTGTCGGTCATCTCGATGGTAATCATACCCTCGGTACCGGCAGCCTTCGCCACCAGCGGAATGCCCGGCATCAGGCTCAGCACCATGCACAGGCACAGTGCCACGCTCCAGATTCGGCTGGATAAACGTGTTTTTTCCATAATCCTTACCTCCATAGTTTTTCATAAAAGACACGCGACTATTAAATCGTAGCACGCATCCTAGATATGCTATTACACATTATAGAGTATATCTGGATACATGTCAACAAAAAAGCAAAGCAAGTTTCACCCAATCCGCCGTAAATCATAATTTTCGGAGTCTATTCCGTCGTGATGATGTCGATGGTTTTGTTGTTAATTCCATACATCATATAAAAATGCCACCCGACTCTTTGGAGTCGGGTGGCAACGATTTAAATTAGGGAGTTACAGGCTTCACGGCGTAATAGGTTCTGGCAGTCTCCTCAGGGATATCCGCAGGAGCATAGGCATTGCCGTCAGCATCGTACCAGTAGCCATCCCAACCTGCCACATTGGTGGCAGCAGGCATCTTGCAGACATAGTCAGCAGGTGCCGTTCCGTCACCGTCAAAGCTGAAGTAAGGACCGAAGGTAATCTTCTCAAGGCTGCTCAGACCGCTGAGGGTACGCAGGAACATCCAGTTCTCATACTGACCGTGACTCTTGTAGGCAGCATTGGCATTGCGGGTATCGAAAGTGGACAGATCCAGTTCCTTCAGGCTGCCGCAGCCGCTGAACATTTCGCTGAAGTCCTGACCGCTGGTGGTATCCCAATTTTCCAGACCCTTGACCTGCTTCAAGGAAGAACAAGCCTCAAAGAGCTGAGAAAACTCCCGGACCTTAGAGGTATCAAACATAGACATATCCACCGTTTCCACACTGGTGCAGTGATTGAAGATCGCATCCATACTGGTCAGCGAGGTAGTTTGCCAGCCGGTAAAATACACGTTTTTCAGCTTATAGCAATCAGCGAACATATGCGACATCTCGGTCAGATTAGTCACGTTCCAGCCGCTCATATCCATTGTTTCCAGTTTGCCGCAGCCATAAAAAGCATCCGACAAGGTTTCAACAGACTGGATATTCCAATTTTCCATACCGACCAAATTCTTCAGGGCCATCGCACCTGTATTATCGCTGTTGGCACAGAAGAAACCGCTGAAATTCTTGGTCTTAGCAAGGCCCCAGTTGTTTACATCCAGCGTCACAAGTGATGTACAGGCACGGAACATACTCTGAACCGTTTCCACATTGTTCAGATTCCAGGCTTCTTCGCCAATGATCTCCGTCAGCTTGTTATCGAAATAGAACATACATCTCGTCGTTTCGACCTTGGAAGTATCCCAGCCAGTGACATTCAGAGTCGTCATTTTATTGCAGTTATAGAACATATAGCTCATGTCCGTAACTGCTCCGGTATCAAAGCCGCTGAGATCCAGAGAGGTCAGTGCAACATCCCGGAACATACGAGCCATTGTGGTGGTGCGGCTGGTGTTCAGGTTCTCTGCATTGAAAGACTTCAGCGAAGACATCGCACTTCTGGTAGTACCGTCATACATCAGCTGATAGCAATCTGCAGGTGCGTAAATGTCATCGTTAGCCAGGAAGTAGACATCGTAGTTCGTACCGTTCTTGACATAGTAGGCATAAACAGGCACATCCTGCTCCACATCGATCAGGGTACCAGTGTAGCTGTCTGCGATATTCTCATAATCCTTGTTCAAACCGAATGTGATGCTAGAGATATTCTTAGTAATCAATGTGCTTCCGTCGGCGTCCAGATAGTGCAGCGCAGTCCGCAGGTCGGTACCCTTGATGGGGTTATCATTCTCCCAGGGAATGCTTCCCTTTGCAGGATCAGCGGAGACTGCTCCAAAGCCCTCGTTCAGAGCGGTGGCGGCATCGGTGAAGCCGTCAGCCTGGATACCCTGAGATTTGACCAGAACCTGATAGGTGTCGCCAAAGCTTGCGACATCCTCATTGGTAGCGGTCTTGTCCAGAGCAATCTGGCTCAGGCTGATCTCGGTCAACGCACCGGGAGCCAGAACCTTGTTGTAAGTAGCGGTAGCTACAAAGTAGGTGCTTTCGCCGATGGTCACGGGAGTTTCTGTCCACTCCCAAGTGTAGTCCGTTTCGTTCAGGTTCAAGTGAACCATCTTCCGGAACTGGTCCAGCGTGGTGTACTTCCCTGCCTCGAAGGCAAAGACGGTGCGGACGTAAGCGTCCCAATCGCCCTTGTTCTTCACAAAGACCATCTTATCCACTTCGTTGTTGATCTTGCTGGGATCCCAAATCTTGGAGGTGTAACCATCCTTGCCAATCTGCTCCCAATCAACGTAGGTATCACCGGGGGTATAGTTGAAGTCCTTGTCGGTGACGGCAGGATACAGGGGTTTGTTGTCATGGAACTCCTGCACCTCCGCCTTATCATCGGCAGATTCCACATCGATTCGCTCATACTCCAGCTGGTCGATTTTCACCTGACCCACGGTCATGACGTTCACATCTTCGTCGGTGTCCGTCAGGTAGGCAAGCGTTCCGGCAATGGAGATAGCCGCGGTCATCGCAACGACCAACAGCCATGCAATTATTCTTTTCATGGTACTTTTTCCTTTCATTATCTGCTGCCGCCCAGCCCCGTGGGACTGGGTGGCAGGGGTACCTCAATCAGGGCTTCGGGGCTGCCTTGTAGGTGAAATAACCAGGGGTCTCCTCGGTATCGATGCGGGCATAGGTACCGTCTTTGGGGTTGCCGTCAATGGTGGTGCCATTGCCGCCAACCAGGCTGGAGCATAAATAGAACATATCAGCAGAATTGGTGACCGCACTCATATCCCACAGGTCGGAGACGTAGACGGTCTTCAGTTCATGACATTGCGTGAACATGGATTCCATTTCGGTAACATTACTTGTATCCCAACCGCTGACATCCGCCACCTCAAGCAGATCACACCAAGCAAACATATCTTTTACTGTGTCAAGCTTGGATACATCCCAGTTACTGGCATCGAACGCCTTCAGATTATTACATTTGAAAAACATCTGAGCGCATGTTGTGACGTTTTCGGTATTCCAGTTCGCAAGCTTTACATCCGTCAGAGCGTAGCAAGAGCTAAACATATTTTTGAATGTTGTAACATTGCTCACATCCCACTGAGAAAGATCCATTTCAGTGATTTTTTCGCAATGATAGAACATGGCTGCCATATTCTCAACACTGCTCACATCCCAATTCTCAACAGGCAGTTCTGTGATTTGATAGGTGTAAGCGAAAGCATTCTGCATTGTGGTGACATTGCTCACATCCCAGTCAGACACATCCAGAACGGGGACCTTCTCACAGTTACGGAATACCTCATACAGATTGGTAACATTGCCGGTATTCCACTTGCTCACATCCAGGGTTACCAGATTTTTGCAGTCACGGAGCATCTGGGACATGGATGTGGTACGTCCGAAGTCCAGGTTGGAGGTATCGAAAGAATACAGAATGCTCATACCATAGCAGAGCTTGCTGCAATCGGTGGGCGCATAAATGATATCATCGGACAGAATGTAAACATCGTGATTGGCGCCGTTGGGGACATAGTAAGCATAGGCAGGTCCATCCTGCTCTACGTCCACCAGAAAACCGGTATACTGGCTCGTGATTTCTTCATAGTTCTTGTTCAGGCCGAAGGTAATATTGGTAACCTTGGTGGTAATCTTCGTGCCATTGGGATTCGCGTTCAGGTAGTTCAGAGCATTATAAATCGTAGCGCCACTGGGGACGTATTCGTAGTGGGGTACATAGGTAGCAGCAGTTTCATCGGGAATCTCGGAAGCCAGATACACCGCACCGGTATCCACATTCTTCCACTTGCCGGTGTAGCCTTCCTTGGCTGCGGGGCTGGGCATACTTGCCTTGTAGGATGCAGTAGTCACTTTACCGTCGCCGTCGAAGGAGAAGTCAGCACCGAGGATCAGCTTCTCGAGGCCATTCGTACCGGTGAACATATTTTGATATCCATTATAGGTATCTGCTTCACTCTTGTATTTGTCAAGAGCATTTCTGGTATTGAAGGAGGACAAATCCAGTTCCTTAAGAACATCACATCCTGCGAACATTTCCTCAAAGATGAGGCCATTGGAAGTATCCCAATTTTCCAGACCAATAATTTGGGTCAGTGCTTCGCAATCGTCAAAAACCTGACAGAAATCCTTGACATTGTGGGTCTTGAAGGTAGATACATCCACCACTGTCAGTGCATCGCAGTCATTCAGGAAACCATCCAAATACACCACACTGGAGGTATCCCAGCCCTTGAGATTCAGTTCACTCAAGTGATTGCAGTCCGAGAACATATGGTTCATGGTGGTAACCTTAGATACATCCCAGCCGCTCAAATCCAGCTTCGTCAAACTACCGCATCCGTAAAACATCGAATTCATCTTTGTTACTTTGCTGGTATCCCAATTGCCGACATCCAGCTCCGTAAATTTCATATCAAAGGCATTCTGATTACGGGAAGCAAACGTATGGTCCATGGTCGTGACCTTGGAGGTATTCCATCCACCGAGCTCAAGGACTTTCAGACTCTTGCAGTTGTCAAACGTATATGCCAAATCGGTCACATTGGAGGTATCCCAACCGGAAACATCCAATGTATGCAGCTTTCGGCACTCATAGAACATCCAGCTGAAAGTCGTTGCAGCGGAGGTATCCCAATTGGAGGTATGCACGATTTGCAAATTGTCACAAATCGCAAAGGTCTGGGCAAAGTTTGTAACGTTACTGACATCCCACTTGGCGGTATCCAACTCCGTAACCGCTTTGCATTCACGGAACATGGCAGCCATATCAGTAACCTTGGAGGTATCCCAGTCAGCCACATCAATCATGGGCAGCACCTTACAGTTGCGGAACGCGGACTGCATGGTGGTAACATTGCCGGTATCCCAGTCGCTGACATCCACTTCCGTCAGAGCGGTACAGTTTCTGAACATTTCGAGCATATTCTTCGTGCGGCTTACATCCAGATTGACAGTATCCACAGTTTTCAGAGCGGTCATATCCTTGAACAGACCGGCGCTGTCAACAGGTGTATAGATATCATCACTTGCCAGGAAGTACACATCGTAGTTGTTACCGTTGGGAACGTAGTAGGCATACACAGGCACATCCTGCTCCACATCTACCAAGGTGCCGGTATACTTGTCAGTGATGTTGGTGTGAGACGCATTCTTACCGAAAATAACATTGGCAACCTTGGTCGTAATCTGGTTGGACTGGTCACCCTCATAGTAGTGCAGAGCCGTTCTCAGGCCAATGCCCTTTTGGGGGTTATCATTAGGGAAAGGTGTGGGAGGGGTTGCATCATTGCCAACCTCGCCAAAGGCCTCATTCAGAGCGGTATTGGCATCGGTAAAGCCTGCAACCTGAACCGCCTGAGACTGTACCAGAACCTGATAGGTGTCGCCAAAGCCGGCAACATCCTCGTTGGTAACGGAAGAATCCAGCGCAACCTGGCTCAGGCTGATTTCGGTCAGCGCACCAGGCTTCAGTACATCATTGTAAGTAGCGGTAGCAACGAAATACTGGCTTCCACCGATGGTGATGGGGGTTTCCACCCACTTCCATGTCCACTCAGTATCGTTCAGGTTCAGGTGAACGTCCTTCAGATAGTCATCCAGACTGGTGTAGTTGCCGGCTTCAAAGGCAAAGACGGTGCGGACATAGGCATCCCAATCGCCCTTGTTCTTCACAAAGACCATCTTATCCACTTCGTTGTTAATCTTGGTGGGATCCCAGATGTCGGAGGTGTAACCGTTCTTACCAATCTGCTCCCAATCAACGTAGGTATCACCGGGCTTATAGTCGAAACCATCCTCGGTGACAGCAGGATACAGGGGTTTGTTGTCATGGAACTCCTGCACCTCCGCGTCATCGTCCTTGGATTCCACATCCACACGCTCGTACTCCAGCTGGTCGATTTTCACCTGACCCACGGTCATGACGTTCACATCTTCGTCGGTATCCGTCAGGTAGGCAAGGGTTCCAGCAATGGAGATAGCCGCAGTCATGGCAATGACCAGCAGCAAAGCGATTACTTTTTTCATATCTCATCCTTCCTTTCCATTTTGTCTCGTGTACAAATACACAGTATAATTATATATAAAAAAAGGTACAAATTCAAGTTGTTATCCTCTTTCAATCATACAATTTTTACCGGCGTTTTTTGTGCAAAAACGCCATTTTTTATAGTGTGCAGGGAGCGCACGCTGTGTTAAGCCAAACAACCACCAAAGTACCCCCATGCGCGAACGATTCGCCGAGATACCAACCTGCACGTTTGCTCAAATCAGCAAGGCAAGGCTGGGGCAAACCGATTTCGCACAAACACTTGCGCTGAAAACCCAACAGCTTTTCGCACGAAAAAGAAGCCTTGCTACCGGTCGATAGCAAGGCTTTACTTATGTGTAATAACAGCAATTGTGCATTGTCTTGACGACTTGTTTATTTAATGGCCACTATGACCACCGCAGTTGTGCGTGCCGCAACCGTGGTTGCCACAGCTGTGAGCACCGTTGCCGTGCTCGTGATCGTGGTGGTCGCACTTGACGTTGGGGTTATAGCCGAGATTGTTCGCAAGATACGCCTCGACCGCTGCATCGCAAGAACCGCTGACACCGCCGTAGAGCTTGATGCCCGCCTCCGCAAGAGCCATCTGTGCGCCACCGCCGATACCTCCGCAGATGAGAATGTCAGCGCCGATGACCGTCAAGAGTCCCGCAAGTGCTCCGTGTCCCTGACCTTCGGTATCAACTATAGTTTTTGATACAATCTTGCCGTCCTCTACGTCATATACCTTGAACTGTTCAGTATGTCCGAAATGTTGAAAGATCTGTCCGTTTTCGTAAGTAACTGCTATTTTCATATTTTTATACTCCTTATCATAAATTACATTTCCCAGCTTCCGAGCCAATTAGAGAACTCCATATAGATCTCCTGCATTTCAGCCGCAAGCTCTTCGCCTTTGTTCAGCGTAAATACCCAATCCTCTTTGCCAAACTTTTCTACGTATTTGTATTCGGAAGTGTAGTTTTCATTTTGAAGCTCACCGAGAGCCTTTTTTGCAAGAGCTTCCGCTTTACGCACGTTGGCAACAAGATCCGCAAATGCAGTTTTATCCACTGCTTCAATTTCGGCTACGATAGAGTCAAAGTATCCCTCCTTATAGCCGTAATTGTACTGCGCGCCGTCATTATAGATAAAGCGTTCTGCATCACTCGCATAAAGAAAATATCCCGGAACGGTTTCGCCGTTTTCATTCGTATAGCTATTGACGAAATAAGTATTCCAAGCACACAGGAAGTTGACGTAATCATACATTTTGTAGATATCGTTCACTACGTCTGTATTGGCGATCTTCTGCCAAAGTGCCATATCCTCGGAAAGATCTTCTGCTTTAATTATGGTGTAGGTCGCATCTACGATCTTGCAGCAGAATTCATATCCGTACATATCGGTAAAGGGCTTATCTTCACTTTCGGAAACCTCAAGAGTTCCCACTACTTGAATCGCTTGAGTTGTATATGGGAATGTCTTGCCTTTTTTAGGGTATATTTCCATAGTGTTAGAAAGCTGAGAGGTATTTGGTACACAGAACGGACAGCTCTGATACGGCAGGTTCATCAAAAACATAAACGAACCGTCAACAGGTGAGCTGGTTGCCATATAGCCACTTATAGTTACAAGTGTTCCGTCAAGGGTTTTTAGATAATCGTATCCAGATGCAGCCTTAAAGCTGAGCTTGGTAACGTTTTCTCCGTTAGCATCAATGGAATCGTCTTTTTTACAAGCAACAAAGGACGAAGTCATAATGGCAAGTAACAGAAACATTGCCGCAAATTTAATAAAAATGCTTTTTGTTTTCATAATCAATCCGCAATGCTATCCTTTCTGGACATACAGAACGTCCAAATTACCGTGGGAAGTACGCTGATGATAAACACGGCAAGAAGAATAATGAATTCCATCGGATAGACCTTGGACATATTCAGAACGACGCCCATAGACTCAACGTAACCGTTC
>JAZSEN010000016.1:0-9126 GCA_045531675.1 Faecousia sp. | reverse complement strand
CTGAGCATCATCGATGGTGCCTTCGTAGTTGCGGTCAGCGAAGGTCAGCAGACCCATCTCCACAACATCGGTCATGTTGTCCACGTTGAAGTAGAGGTTGTACTGAATCTCATCTCTGAAGGCCAGAGTGGGGTACTTCAGGGTGACGGTGGGGACAATAACCTCCACATAATTCGGGTCCTTGGCACCGCACTCGGTGCAGTAGCCGTTTTCGTAGCTGTGCCGGCAAATCTTCCGAACGCTCACATCGCCGCCTGCAAATTCATACACATCGTCGGCAAAGCCAATTGCACTGCCGTTGCACCAGTAGGTCATCCCCTCACCCAGCAGAGCATTCAGAGGACGCTTAGCAAGATCGGTACCGTCAACGGAGATACCGCCGGGGAAGGTGGCACCAATGCCGTCCTCGCCGACAGACAAAGTGACCGTGGATTCGGCGCTGTACACATAAATATCGCAGACTGTTCCGGAAATCGTGCCGCCGTTGATGGTGGTGGTGCTGGTGTCACCGCCAGTTTTGCGAACATACAGACCGTATTCCGTACCTGTAAAGGTACCACCGTTGATAATTACGTCGCAATCATAGAAGCAACCGCCATACTTACCTTCAAATGTACCGCCATTGATGATTACAGTACTGTCGCCGCTACTGCTTGCACCGTATTGTGTACCAATGAAGGTGCCGCCATTGACGGTAAGAGTTGAATAAACTACGCCAAAGGTGTTGGCTCCACCTGTTACCTTGCCAGTTCCTACGGAATCCACGATGGTTACATCACTATCAAAACGAACTCTGATAGGTTCATAGTTTTTGGAATTTCCATACACCGTCTTACCGTTTAGATCAAGCGTACATACACAGTTCTTTAGGGAGATGTATCGATCGAACGATTTTTCCAAAACGATGTCTTTCAGGAGTATAATCAACGCATTGTCTTCTTCTGTGCAGTATTGGACTGCGGTGCTGGCTTCATAAGCAGTCGCATAGTAGGTAACGATACCTCCGATGGTTACAGATGCCTCCGCATCTGTACCGCAGGTGGTACATTGAGCACCGGTACTGAAATCATGAGCAAGGGCGGCGATTTCCTCGGTGTAGCTGTCGGCACAGCGGGTACAGGTGTAGGTCATAACACCGGCAGCGCTGCAGCTAGGTGCCTGGGTAATCTCTGCGATGTAATCGTGACCCAAAGGTGCTTCGTAAGCATCATCTGTAACGAGCTCACCGCAAACGATGCAGGTACCGGAACTGGAGCCATACTCGGTACAGGTGGCGTTGGTGATATAGATAACACCAAACTTGTGACCGCCTTCAACAATGTCCGTGACATAGCTGTCGCCGCAGAACATACAGGAGTAGGTGGTGTAGCCGTCGGTGGTGCAGGTGGGTTCGGTCGTCACATAGTTGCAGTAGTCATGGCCGTGAGCTGCCACCTGGTCGCCAACATAGCTGTCGCCGCAGTCGCTGCAGGTATAGGTGGTGTAGCCGCCCTCCGTACAGGTGGGTTCGGTGACAACGCCTGCATAGCTATGACCCTTGGGCCAAAGGGAATCGGTGTAGCTGTCGCCACAGCTGATGCAGGTGTAGGTCATCACACCCTCCTGGGTGCAGGTGGGCTCGGTGGTAATCACACCATCATAGACGTGGCCGGGGCCTTCCCACATGATGTAAAGCACCACGTCATGGTCGGGCATACGGAAGGATTCCTCCGGCATAGTGCCATCCTCATACCGCCACCAGGCCGTATAGCAGGGAGGAACGGTGATGCCCGATGCGGTGGTGAGCCAGCTGGTCGCAATCAGCTTATCGTAATAGGTTTCGTATCTTCCCAGCTCTGTGACCATATCCTGATCCATGAAGATGATATCATGGTAATGGATACTGCTGGTATACTTGGCATAGTAGGTTCTATCCTGCGTAGCGGCACCGATGGTGGTTTCCGCACCGCTGGCACTCAAAGCCCAGCCGTAGAAATTGAAATCATAGCCCACATTGGGACGGGTGGGGGTTGCGCCGTCATAGGTAGGAACGGTGCCGTACTCCACGGTATCCGTTTCTAGAACGGTGCCATCCCAGTTGACCCATGTGATGGTGAAGGTCTGCTTTGCACCGCAGGAGCAAACACCCTCGGTGTAGGTATGCTCCAGAGCCTCGCCTTCGGTCTCGCCGCAGACAGAGCAGGTCTTGGGAGCCTCACAGGTGGCATCCACCCAGGTATGGTTGGGGCCGTCCCAGACTGCGTAGAGCACCACGTCTTCGTCAGGCATCCAGAAAGCACCGGCAGCGGTGCCGTCTGCGTAAGCCCAGCCGGAAAGAGTGTAGCAGGCTTTAGTGGGATTACCGGCATAGCTGTTCAAACCGGAAGCATAGGTGTACTTGTTGTAATCAAGGGTCTTCCGGGCCAGCTCCACATCCCCGTCCATAAAAATCAAGTCATGCTTATGGACAACATTGGAATAATAGGCCTTAAAGGTCAGGTCAGAGGTAACAGCCTCAAAGTTTGCCGGATAATTCCCCTTATACCAGCAGGAGAAGGTGAAATCATAACCCACATCGGTCTTGACAGGAGTTTCGCCGTTGTACTCAGGGATATCGCCGTATTCCACAGTATCAGTTTCCAGAACCGTGCCGTCCCAGTTTGTCCAGGTGACGGTGAAGGTCTGGACCTTGCCACAGGCGCAGATGCCTTCCACAAAGAAGTGGGTATGCTCCGGCATTCCTTCGGTCAGACCGCAAACAGAGCAGGTACCATCCACCAAGGTGTGGTTGGGGCCGTCCCAAACAGCGTAGATAACCAGATCCTCGTCGGGCATCCGGAAAGAGGTGACAGAAGTGCCGTCTGCATAAGCCCAGCCGGTGTGGGCGCAGCAGTCCTTTTCAAAATGATTGCCAGCATAGGTGTTCAGACCGGAATCATAGATATACTTGTTGTAGTCAAACTCCTTACGTGCCAGCTCCAGATCACCGGACATAAAAATCAAGTCATGCTTATGGATGGTGCTGGTGTATTTCGCATAGTAGGTTCTATCCTGAGTGGCGGCACCGATGGTAACCTCCGCGCTGCTGGAGCTCAGAGCCCAGCCGTAGAATTCAAAATCATAGCCCACATTAGGACGGGTGGGGGTTGCACCGTCGTAGGTGGGAACGATGCCGTATTCCACAGTGTCAGTTTCCAGAACGGTGCCGTCCCAGTTCTTCCATGTGATGGTGAAAGTCTGCTTCTTGCCGCAGGCACAGACACCGTTTACATAGTTATGATCCGGCAGTGCCTCGCCCTCAGTCAGTCCACAACCAGAGCAGGTCTTGGGAGCTTCACAGGTGGCCTCCACCCAGCTATGACCCAGTGCCTCGCCCTCGGTCTCGCCGCAGACAGAGCAGGTCTTGGGCGTGTCACAGTCAGCCTCCACCCAGGTGTGGTCAGGGCCGTCCCAAATCGCAACGAATACCACATCATGGTCGGGCATATAGAAGTTGGAATTAGTCAGACCGTCGGCACGGTACCAACCGGAAAGGGTATAGCAATCCTTGGTGGGCTTACCTGCCCATGTAAACAGATTCGCTGTTGTTATAATGATGCTCTGATTGTAGCTCCGTTCGAGTCTTCCCAGTTCCGTAACACCGTCGGAGTCCATGAAGATCAGGTAATGCTTATGGGCTACGCTGGTGAACTTGGCGTGCCAATGCTGATTCGCAGTAGCAGGGCCGGGAGTTCCGGTCTGAGAACCGGATTCATTGTATCCCCAGGCGTAGAAGGTGTAGTCATAGCCCTCGCCGGTCCTGGTGGGAGTGGGGCCGTTGTACTCGGGCGTTTCACCGTATTGCACGGTGTCCACCTCCAGAACGGTGCCATCCCAGTTGTACCAGGTGACAGTGAAGGTCTGCTTTGCGCCGCAGGAGCAAACGCCATTGGTGTAGCTGTGCTCATGCTCACCGCCGGAGGCAGTGGCGATCAGGGCGGTTGCCGGGTTGCCGTCACCGTCCACTACCTGCACCTCGTACTTGGTGTAATAGTCATACACATTCTCCGCTACCCGGACAGACCAGCTTTCGGGCTGCGTAATGTCCATATTCTGAAGCAGGAATTGGGTGGTATCGGGGATGTCGCTTTCATCATTCCCCTCATAGTGGTAATAACCGTAGTAGATCACGGCTTCCTCAGCAGTCAGGTTCAGGTTACAGTTGTCCACCGTCACCGTCCCCTTGGAGGTCAGTGCGTGACCGCTGGCATTGATGCTCAGTGTGCTGTCCCGGACTGTTACGGCGGTGCTGCCGTACAGGGCGTCATAGCCCCCGGTGACGGTCACATCAGAGAAAAGAATTGTCAGTGCGCCATAGGAGGTGATGGGGCTGTCCAGCACCACCACAGCACCGTCCAGCACCGCATCTCCGGCAGGAACGGTGTTGTAGTCCGCATCATAGCCCTCAGTGAGGTAGATCTCGTTGGCAGAGCGGAAGGTGGCGTTTTGGACGGTCAAATCGCCGCCGATCATATTTATGGCATAGCCACCCTCGTTGGTGGCTACCACAGTACCGCCAGAAACGGTCACATCGCACAGCTCAGCCCGAAGGGCATCGGCCCAGCTGTTGTGCAGAGTCAGGGTGTGATCACCGGCATCGATCTCCAAATCGCAGCAGGCTACCACCGCAGAGATGGAGTTCCAGTTGGCATCATAGCCCATATCCGTGGCATCCAAAGTCACATCTCCGGTCAGGGTCAGCTTGGCACTGTCCACCGTTCTGCGGAATTCAACAGCCTTTACCGCGGTATCGGCAGACAGGGTCAAAACGCTGTCATGCCAAGTCCAGCCTTCACCGGAAGCACTGCCGTTATCCAGCAGAATCAGCTGACCGTTGGGCTTCAGGTAGGCATCACCGGTAACCACCTTCATACGCCAGGCGTCGTTGTTGTTCCAGTTGTAGCCGTTTTCGTTCTCGATGGTGCCATCCACATCCCGATAAGCGGTAACGATGCAGTTGTCGCCAAAGGTGGGATAGTTGGCAAAGGCGCAGGCAATATACGGGGCTTCTATGCCGTAAACACCGCCGTAAATATCCATCCAGCCACCGCCATACAGGCCGGACAAATCGGTATAGTTCCAGCTGGCAATGCCGGAGCTGAACTCCAGATACTCCCATGCCTCGTTTGTGCTCAAGCCGTCCTCGGACAAATAGTCACGGGACACGGCAACACCCACGGTCAAATTACCGTCACCGACAAAGGTCAGAGAGCCGGGCATTTCCCAGTCGGAGGGGCAGTAAATGCTGTTGCAAATGGCGTAGTAGTTGGTATAATCCGTGGGAGCCTCCTCAATGACACGCTCCACGGAATTGGTGCCGATGAGCTCAATGGTCAGATCGCCCTTGACGTAGATCATGGCATCGTAACGGTAGGAGCCCCATTCGTCGGTTTCCACGTGGAGCATACTCTCCGTCAGGGTGCAGTTATTCAGGGTCAGCACGCCGGACTCCGCATCGAAGCTCCAGCCGTCACCCTGAGGGGTTTCCAGGGCGTTGACGGTGCCGACATACAGCTCGACAACCGGATTGCGCGCCTGGGTTTCCTCCTCCGTAGCGAGGACGGGCAGAGGCATCAGCGACAGAAGCATCGCCAGCGCCAATAGACTTGATATCAGTTTTTTCATAGTTCTTTCCTCCTTCTTGGTATTGATCCTCCGCCAGCGGCGGTGTCCTCTGTTACGTACACAGCTCCCGATAGGTAATCAAAAACTGTCTCCGGCTGGAAACATCCAGCTTCTTATAAATATTCTTGCAGTGAAAATGGACAGCGGACAGGGATATGTACAGCTCCTTCGCAATCTGGACCATAGTCTTATCCGTCAGAAGCAGTTCGAAGATCTCCATCTCCTTGGTGGACAGGGTTCCCAACTCCGGATAATCCTTCAGAAGCTCCGAAAAGGCCTGCTTCGCCAGCCGGACATATTCAAAATACTTCCTCGCACTGTCCCTCAGCACATCCATATCCGCGCCCTCCCTTCGATTGTATTATAGAAATTCCCACATTGGATTTCTACTATCCGCAGTGGTAGGTTACAAATATAGGTGGTAGCAAACCTGTTATTTTGCCAATAAAGCCGTCCCCCAATGCCCTCCTCCCGGAAACAATTATACCTTATTTTACGGACAATACCACCTGCCACAGGGTGGTAAAGTGGCAGGTGGTATAAAGAAACGTCAAAAAAACGTCTAAACGGTCCTTATCGACAAACCGAGGGCGTGTTGCAAAATGCAACACGCCCCTGGCGTTATTCAATTACAGACTGCGCCTTGATGAATAGCTCGTTCTTATTCTGGACCTCCAGCTTATCATAAATTCGTCGGGCGTTGTCCTTCACCGTGGGCACGCTGATGCCCAGGTCGTAAGCAATCTCACTCTGTTTTTTGCCCATAAGCATTTCCTGAAACACTTCCAGCTCACGGTTTGTCAGCCGTTGCGTATGGGGCCAAGCCTGGGTCACCGCATCAATTTGCTCCTGAGTGTATCGGGTCAGTATGATTTGAGGGGCAGATTCCTGTGTTGGTGGAGAACATTCAGAAACCATCGACCCCTTTTGCGCTTTCTTTTTCTTGCACAGCAGAGCAATCAACCCAAACAGCACACCCCCGCCTCCCACGGCCCACCACAAAATGGAGAACCGGTATTTCGGCACAGGGTCTGTTGTTTGTTCATCCGGAACCGTAGGCTTTGAGGGCATACTCGGATCTGCCATCTCCGGAGCTGTGGGTACGTGCGCCGCCTCACGGAAATTGCAACCAACATAACAGTTTTCCTCCACCTGTACCCCCATCTCAATCAAAGCCTCCGGAGAGAGTTTCCATTGACGGGAAACCAGATGCCCCATGGTCTGTTCCTTCTCAAGCACCGCCCCGTCAAGGCCGTAATAATTATAGCCATTTTCCTCTGATGGCAGTTCCTGCTTTCCGTGGGGATCTTGAAGGATGGAACCCCGGACGCTCACATAGGGAATCGACCACACATCTCCCGGATGGGTATACCATAGCCACAGGTCAGGATCGGAATAATCATATCGGGCATCGCAAGTGTTGTTCGCCACGGTGCACAGAGTTAATGTCAGCTTGCCAAACCCCTGACTGAGCAGCCCGGCATAATCCTCATTGTAAAAACCATAGACTCCACCGTAGGCAACGGCAGCACTGTTTTCATAAATGCTGCAGTTTTCCAGCCGGACAGGAATGGCTTTTTCCGTTTCCACATACATAGCACCGCCCAGCCCCACCGAGGCCAGTGGGCCTGTCAGGTTCACGGCAACGGCATTGGCGGCACGGTTTTGGGTCAGTACACAACCGTTGAGAACTGTAGGCGAATTGGTCAGGCACAGACCGCCGCCCAGAGATGCTCTGTTGTTCTCCAGCAGGCATCGGGTCATTTCCAAAGTCCCGTTAAAAATCTGAATGGCACCGCCCCTTGTCCGGTCGCCATCATAAGCGGAAAAACCGCACTGATAATTGGCCTCATTGGCGGTAAGCCTGCAATCCACAAGCTCCACTGTGGCGTACTGGGCATAAATTGCGCCACCGCCCTGGGCATAATCGTTCAGAGCCACGTCATTGTTTTCGAAGACGCAGTTCTCTGCCCGGAAGGTCACATTGTCTCGATTTCCGTCCAGATAGACCGCACCGCCGGCGTAGCAGGCCGCATTGCCACTGAAGGTACTGTTTTTCACCGTCACATCCAGTATACAACCGGAGAAATCGCCATATTGATCCAGATAATAGGGGTTATCGGTGTAGTCTCCATAACGGCACCACATCGCCCCACCGTATTCATACATATAGTTCCGAAACTCACACCCATCAAAAACCGCCTGCACGTTCCCCGCAAAGGATACCGCATACTGGGCCTTGAGGGGCACCTCGCAAGTGTAATTCTGAATCGTTTCATCGTAGGGCCGCTGCCAGTCCTTTTCCGTTAGGAAAGCAGTATCCACCGCCCCGTCAAAGACGATATTCTCAAACACACAGTTCAGCTTCTCCCCAGACACCTTACTGCCCCGCAAAAGGAGGCTGCCGTTGGTGAATACCGCCTTCCGGTCCGATAGTCCGCTTCGGAGGGTGATGCTCTTGCTCAATTGCAGGCGCATCATCTCATTGAACATCCCGGCAGGAGCAGTAAAATCAATATTCCCCACCAGCAGCACATCTCCCTCCTCTGCTGCGCTGAGTGCATCCAGCAGCTCCTGCTGAGAGGAGATTACGCGTTCCTCCGCAAAGACCGTACCACAGGATTTATTTGCCATCGACAAACACAACACAGCCACCATCAGCAAACCGACGCACCGCTTCAGAAGTAATTTGGTCATCGTATCGCCCTCCCTTTAGGTGAAACCATTGTATCATAGCCCTGTTTTTTGTCAACCTCCCAACCGCCACGCCGGCAACAAATGGTAACCTCTACGGAAACCCCGTGAATTCTACGAGAGCAATTGGCGAAAGATTTCGCTTCATGCTAATCTAATGAAATTGGAATATCCTGTCGGAATTTCCGTGAAGATACAGTCATACAAATTTGACATCGGGTCAAACTAGGGGTACGGAAAGAAAAAAGACGTTTTCCAGAGGAAAGCGGCTTGGCTTTCCGGAAAACGTTGAAGGAGAGAGATTAATATGAGCAACAAGAACAACAATCAGCTGAATGTTCCCCAGGCCCGTGAGGCAATGGACAAGTTCAAGATGCAGGCCGCTTCCGAGGTCGGTGTTAACCTGACCAACGGCTACAACGGTCACCTGACCAGCCGTGAAGCCGGCTCCGTGGGCGGCCAGATGGTCAAGAAGATGATCGAGGCTTACGAGCAGGGTCTGCAGTAAAAAAGGAAGGAGGGCTTATGCCCTCCTTTTCTGCATTTGTTCCATATGTCCTTTGATGGCCTCGAAGGACGCATCCGAAATGGCATGCTCGATCCTGCAGGCATCCTCCGCCGCCGTTTCCGGGTCAACGCCCAGGCTCATGAGCATCCCGGCAATAACCGTGTGGCGCTCGAAGATCTTTTCCGCAGCGGCCCGGCCTTTATCCGTCAGCAGGATGCTGCCCAGCTCGCCGAATTCCAGATAGCCCTGCTCCTGCAGCAGATGCACCGCCCGGCTGACAC
>JAZSEN010000038.1:0-62184 GCA_045531675.1 Faecousia sp. | reverse complement strand
AACGCCGGAGTAGGCGTAGGAGCCGTCAGCCAGCTTGGCGTATACCTTGAAGAACAGGGTGTCGCCCAGCAGTCTGGCGGAGATGCCGTTGGAGTGGACGGTGTAGGAGCCGTCGGCGTTGGCGATGTAGCCGGGGATGATGGCCTGAGCATTGTCGACGGTGCCATTGGCATCACGGGTGGCGAAGGTCATCATACCCATTTCCACAATGCTGGAAGCATCGTCCACGGTGAAGTAGACGTTGTACTGAATCTCATCCTTGAACGCCAGAGTGGGATTCTTCACGGTCAGAGTGGGAACGGTAACTTCGTCATCACCGGAGCTTGTGGTGTAGCTGAGAATCACTCTGTTGGTGTAGGCCTCCAGATTGAAGGTAACCTGAACACCACCGGGAACGAACATCTTATCAGGATTGCTCAGTCCGCTGGAAACGTACATGGTCCGAATGGTGGCGTTGGGTTCGAAACCTTCGCACATGAACCAAACATTATTGGTATTCTTGACTGCAACATAGCTGTCCTGAGTGAAGGTGACGGTCAGCTTGTTGTCAACGAACAGGTACTCACCGAAATTATCTGCATCTTCTTCGCAGCCATAGTTGGCGCCGTTGATGTAACCGAACAGGTAATAGTAAACGGGCAGCTGGTCGCCGCAGATGTTACAGACACCACTGACATAGTTGTGGACGCAGGGGATGCCGCAGATAGTGCAGGCGCCCATTGCCATGTTATGACCCACGTTCTTACCACAGCTGGTGCAAAGTCCGTTGGTATCATGTACATCATGGTCACAACCCTCGTTGAGGATATACTTTACAATCAGAGAGCCGTCCCAGTTTTCCTGCAGAGAGAAGATTACTTCCACGCCACCGGGAACATACATCTTTTCATTGGTACCGGTGGAAGTGAGGTAGAAGGAGGCGTTGCCGTCGGTATCATAAGCAGGCAGCATGTACCAGTTGGCGTTATCGCCGGTCTTGATAAATACATAACTGTCAATATCGAAGGTGACGGTCAGAGAACCGTTGACAAACTTATATTCGCCCAGATTCTCCCAGTCCTCTTCACAGCCATAGTTGGCACCATTGATGTAGCCTATCAGGTAATAGTCCTTGGTGGGGGCTTGATAGTAGGGGTCTGCTGCACCGCAATCACGGCAGGAACCTCCAAAGTAGTCATGAGAGGTGGTAGCGATGGATTCGGTAAAGCTGTCACCGCAAAGGCTGCAGGTGAAGGTCTTAATACCTTCCGTTGAGCATGTGGGTGCGGTGGTAATTTCGGAGGAGTAGCTGTGGGTACAGCTGGCTTTACCATCCTGATACTTATAGACCAAGAGGTTGGAAACGTAGCTGCTGGAATTGACGTAGTTGGTGGAGTAGGCACCGAATTTACCGCTGGAGATCTGATAATAGATACCGCGGCTGGTTGCACTTGCATTGAAAATGTAACCATTATTGCCGGCGGTTACAGTCCAGGTATAAGCAGTATCGGCGAACTTAAAGCTGGTGCTGGAGCTGTAATTCAGATAAGAGCCATCGATACTCAGGACGATGCCACCGCTGACAGAATCAATGGTCCAAACGGGCAGGTTGTCACCGTTGACAGTGTTACCGGTAACGGTGACGTCAACAGGAACGAACTTACCACTTGTCAGAGTAGTGGTCAGAGCTTTGTAACTGCCGTTTACGTTAGCCACGATGACAAACTGACCGCCGGCGGTGATATCAGAGAGGTTGGAAACCAGAACATAGCTGCCATCGGTGCTACCGGAATCGGGATCTGCCGCACCGCAGACAGTGCAGGAGCCATTGGCGTAGCTGTGACCGGTAGCGGGAATGGATTCGTTGTAGGCGTGGGTGCAGTTGGAGCAGGTATAAACCTTTGTGCCTTCGGAAGCACAGCTGGCAGCAACAGTAATCTTGGAGGTGTAGCTGTGACCGGTTGCAGCGATGGACTCGGTGTAGCTGTCACCGCAATTGGTGCAGGTGAAGGTCTTGACACCAGCGGTTGTACAGGTTGCAGCGGTGGTCACCTTTGAGGTGTAGCTGTGACCGGCAGCAGCGATGGACTCGGTGTAGCTGTCACCGCAATTGGTGCAGGTGAAGGTCTTGACACCAGTGGTGGTACAGGTTGCAGTGGTGGTTACCTTTGAGGTGTAGGCGTGGTTGCACTCGTTGGAGGCTACGGCATAGCTTACAGTCAGGCTGCCGTTAGCATTTTCAACAAGAGTAAAGGTCAGTTCTACACCTCCGGGGACGAGCATCTTTTCAGTGCCGCCGATAACGAAGGTTCCGGTGGTATCGGTACAGTAGGATTCTGTCAGATACCAGTTGGAATTATCCCCGGTCTTTACAAAAACATAACTATCTATGTCGAAAGAAGCAGTCAGTTTGCCGTCAACAAACTTGTATTTACCAAGATTGGCGTAGTCTTCTTCACAGCCGTAGTTGGCACCGTTGATGTAGCCAATCAGGTAGTAATCAACAGGAGCGCTGGTACCGCTGCTGGAGTAAGTGCTCCAGGTATTGGTAGTAGAACTGTAAAGGTTCTTGCCATCGGTGGGCAGGGTCAAATCATTTGTCTGGCTGGTGCCATTGTTGAAGATGATATTGGTAGCTTCAACAGGGACCTCGATAGAGTAGATATTTCCGCTGACAAGCGTCATAGCAGCCCCGGGCCAGGTACCGTTATAGGAGGTGGTACCGGTCCATGTGTAAGCATAGATGCTGCTCCAGCCGGAGCTGCTGTTGTCATAGTAAATCTTAGTCTTTTGACCGCTGACAGAGCTACCGCTGTTACCGCCTTCGGCATAGGTCAGGGTGTAGGTGCCGTTGTAGTTGCTGGACAGGTACAGGGTAATGGTCTGACCGCCGGGAATACGCATCATGCTGTTGTTATTACCCATGCAGGCATTGTGCAGCGGGGCGGTGTCAGAATACTGGTAGTCAGTGGTGGTCTGGTAGTAGATACCGTTGTAGGTACGAACGGCAACATACCAATCCTGAGAGGGAGTTACAGTCAGTTTGCCGTTGACAAATTTATACTGCTCGGAAATTGTATCGACGTTGGAGCCATTAATGTAGCCGTAGATGTAGTAGTCAAAAGTATCGACAGGCTGTTCAACACCACAAGTGGTGCAGATGCCGTTACTGTAGCTGTGACCGACGGTGGTACCACAACCACGGCAGACACCGTTGTATCTGTGGGCGGTGTGGGCGCAGCTACCGGTGACGGGCTTGGTTGCACCGCAAGCGCAAACGCCATTGCTGTAGCTATGGTTAACCGTGGCAAGGCAGTTGGCGCAGATTCCCGCAATGTAGTGGTTGCTATGGGAGCAGGAAGACACATTGTAGACAACAGCGATGCCGGTGCTGCCAATGGTACCGCTGATTTTACCGCCGGAAACGGTGAAGGTATTGCCGGATATCTGGTCTTTGTAGGTGCCGTTTGCCATCTTCTTGGCAGGAACGTTGACACTGGTACCGGTACCGCTGACGTTGACCAGCACAACACCGGAGGTGCCACGTTCTACATAAGCGATGTTGCCAGAGTTGGAAAGGTATTCACTCTGACCGACAAAGGCATTGTGGAACTTGTTTACAGCAGCAACTTCTGCGTTGCTCCAGCTATTTTCATAGACAGTACCAAGCGTGTAGGGAGGAGTGAAGCCGGTAGTACGTGCCAAATACAGACCCATGGCGTCCGCACGGGCACCAACCAGCGCCCAGGTTTTGTTAATGTTTTCAATAGAGACGCCCTTGGAGGTGCCGCCGGCAAAGGTATCGTGGGACTCTGCCCAGAGAACGATCTGATTGGCGGAGACGTTTTTGTGGTATGTACCGCCGAAGTTACCGGCATTGCCGGAGCAGATAACATTATCACGGACATTATTGCCCCAGACGTTATCGGTGATGCTGTAATACTTTGCGTAAGCGCTGTCAGGTACACCGTTTACATCGTCGGGATGGTCCAGCAGCTCACCGTAGCAGTACAGGTCAAGACCCTTGCTCTCGGCGTATTCTTCTGCGCCGTAGACAACAGTGGGCCAGAAGTCGCTGGCGATGCTGCTGTCGTCATCGGGAGTTTCGATGTGCTTAACAGCATCGAAACGGAAACCGTCGGCACCGGCGTCGATGCACTCCTTCAGGTAGTTCAGAACATAGGTTTGCACCTTTTTACTACCGGTGTTCAGGTCGAGAACGGAATCCAAATCGAACTGAGTGATGTTTTCACGGCTGCTGTAGTTCCAAATGTTGGAGTTCTTTCCGTGCCAGCAGGAGTTGTCATTTCGAATGTCATCGATGATGGCAGGGGAGCGGGAATAATTGCTATCCGCAGCCATGTGGTTGGATACCACGTCCACGATGACGTAGATGCCATATTCATGAGCAGTTTCGCAAAGATTCATGAATTCAGCCTTGGTGCCCATAGCGTTGACGCCGGTGTTATCGATGGCGAATTCTGCGGGCTGATAAAATGCCCACCAGTCATTCACAGGGCCGCCCATGGTAGGCTGCTTGGCTCTCTGAATGGGAGAAACTTGAATGGCAGTATAGCCGGTAGCAGCAATCTTTGCCATGTTATCAATAATGCTTTGATAGGACCAGTTCCAGCAATGGAGGGTAACACCATTCTGGATATCGGTGGCCGCAGGGGTGAGAGAGGTGGCAGTGGTGGCTGCAGCTCCTGCCTTCAGCGGCATCGGAATTAGAATTTGCGCAATAATAAGCGCAAATGCCAAAAGCGATGCAACGGACTTACGGACGAATTTGTTCATTTTATCTTCCTCCTGAACAGTATTAGTCAGCCGTGGATTGAACATTATCCACGGCTGACCGATTTTATTTAATTGTATCATATTTTGGTGAAAAAAGCTATCCTAAAATATGGCTGGAAGAAAAATATTTTAGGACAGACCACCGTTTTTTAGGTAATCAGCCAGCAAATCCCGGGCAAAGGTTGTTTCATCGTAGCGCTCAATGACCGTCAGCTTGTTGGGTGAATAATAAGCGGAATAGGTATCGACAATGATATAGTAGTTGGCATTCATGTCGATATTGTGATAAACATCCTCGCCGTAGTCCCCATAGCTGATGTAGTAGCTGGAATTGCTGGTTTTGAAGAACTTATTCCAGAGATCTCTGCCTTTGATGGAACATAGCGTCAGTTGATTATCAAAAGGAAACAGGGATTGGAGCATACCGTAAGTCACATTGCCGGCAGCCAGATGATTAGGGCTGCGAATGGAGATGAAGCCACCGCCGAGGACGATGTCATATTCCTCGCCCCACTTTTCAACACCGGCCTGATAATACATATCTGCCACCAGCTGTCGCATCTCATCGCCGGAACGATATTGCTTGTTGTAGCCTACGACTTTAGTTGATTCGGAAATCTGGTCATCGTACTTTTCAAGAAGTTCGCTCACGATGGGGTCATCGTCCAGATTCTTATACCGGTCGGTTGGAATCAGCTCAGCTGTACGAACAGAGGATGTTGTATCAACGGAATTAATGGCAATTTCAACGTGGGAAATGCCGCCCTTATTATCACCACGATTCTGGAGATGGTAGACGCCGTGCTCATCCAGCAGGCGATATCCCTGATGAGTGTGCCCCTCGAATACCAGATCCACATAGCCGTTGGATAGGGTAGTATCGTAGTAGCTTGAAAGCTTAGATCCGGTGACAGATTGAATCGAGCCTGTATTAGAGCTGCCATAGCCATCGTGAATGGTATAGATAATGAAATCAACGCCCTCATTACGCAGCCGCTCCGATTCAGCTTTAACCAGATTAGTCAGCTGATTGCCGGTTTTGAAATAGACATCCTTGCATTTATCGGAGGCAATAGAGGAATAGCAATCTCCAATAGCGCCAATGATGCCGATTTGAAGTCCGTCGCCCTCAACAACAACGGAAGGAGTGCAGTATTCTGCCAGCTTGTTGGTGTCCCGGTCATATATATTAATGGCGAGAAAAGGAAATTCTGCAATGGCGTGGTTTTCTATGATGGCATCCTCGCCCCAGTCGAATTCATGATTACCTAATGTCATACCGGTGAAGTCCAGTTCGTTCATCCACTCTGTCATGATTAAACCGCCGGTCATATTGGATTCGGCGCTGCCTTGCCACATATCTCCGGCTGAAAGGAAGATGGAGTTTTTGTTCATTGAGCGGGCATTCCTTAGATAGGTCGTCAATTCATCCACGCCGGGATGACTGCTGGCATCAGCCAGCTTGCCGTGTAAATCGTTGATGCAATAGATATCAAAATACACATAGACAGTACTGGAACAGCTGTCGCAAACACCGTTGCTGTCGTTATCAATATGCGCAGTACATTCGTTGGGAGGGGGAGGCGTGATTATATTATCAAATTCACACCCGCATAACCGAAGGGAAAGGATAATCAATAAGACGAGAAATGTTTTTCTCATTTGGCATCTTCCTTTGCGTTTTTCTTCATTATACATCATTATTTACGGCAATTCAACTATAAATGAAGATAAGAAACAGGAGCGGGAAAGCCCGCTCCTGTTGGATGTAGAATGATTACTTAGTGAAGGTGCAGCCAGCATCGAACTCAACGGTGGTGCTTTCGCCATCGCTGTGCAGATGGTTCTTCAGAACGCCGGTGACTTTAATGGTGTCACCCACAGCCAGAGTATCAGCACCCTCGCCCTTCATGCGATAGCAGACCAAATCCTTCTTGCCGGAGGTACCTTCCACCTCGATGGTAACAGTGATGTTCTTGTACTGATCGCTGTACTCGGTGTCGATAGACTTAATCTTACCGGTCAGAGTTGCGGTGTAGGGCAGGGAAGCACCGGGAGCCAGTGCGAAAGCGGCGTCCACGATTTCCTTGGGGTTGGTGGGGACGACAACGCCGCCGGAAACACGCTTGGTCATCATGCAGCTAGCATCAAACTCGATGGTGCCGTTGTAGTTCTTGATGACACCGGTGACGGTGATGGTATCGCCACCAACAATCTTTTCAATGCCTTCACCCTTCATACGGAAGCAAACGATGGGCTTGTCTTCGCGACCTGCAATCTCAATGGTGACGGTGATGTTCTTGTACTGATCACTGTAAGCGGTGCCAATCTTGACGACCTTACCGGTCAGGGTCACTTCGTAGGAAAGGGACTCGCCCTTGGGCAGAGCATAGGCTGCATCAACAATGGCCTTGGGGTCGGTGGGGGCCTTGTCGCCGGGGACCAGCTTATCGCAAGTGCAGTTGACAAACTCCAACTTGCCGTAGTAGTTCTTGATGGTACCGGTGACGGTGATGGTATCGCCAATTACGGGAATCTTATCAGCGCTAACCTTCAGGCGATAGCACTTGATGGCAGTACCGTTGACCTCAAAGGTGACAGTGATGTTCTTGAATTCATCGCTGTAATCCTCGTCAATCTTGGAAACCTTGCCACTGAGGGTGACAGTGTAGGGAAGCTCTTCGCCTTCCTTCAGAGCCTTGGCGGCCTTCAGGATACCATCAACAGTGGTGGGCTTTTCGGCGGGAACGTCCACATCAGGAGTCTGGGTGCTGCCATCGCCGGGAATACGGTTATCCAGAGCGCAACCGGCATCAAACTCAACGGTGGAAGTCTCGTCCTTGACGTAATTCTTAATAACACCGGTGACACTAACGGTATCGCCAACAGCGATAGCATCGGCGCCGGCGCCCTTCAGACGGTAGCAGACCAAATCCTTCATGCCGTCAGAACCTTCAACCTCGATGGTGATGGTGATGTTGGCATACTGGGTGCTGTATTCGGTGTCAATGGACTTGACTTTACCGGTCAGAGTGCAGAAGTAGGGCAGGGACTCACCGCCGGGCAGTGCAAAAGCTGCATCAACAATCAGCTTGGGGTCGGTGGGCTTTGCAGAACCGTTGGAAACAACATTGTCCAGAGTACAGCCGGCATCAAACTCGATGGTGCCGTTGTAGTTCTTCAGAGAACCGGTGACGGTAACGGTATCGCCAACACACAGGTCGTTGCTGACCTTATCACCGGTCAGACGATAGCACTCAATGGGCTTGTCCTCGAGACCGGGAACGGCCACAATAATGGTGATGTTGCCGTAATCCGCGTCATAAGGAGTCTTCAGCTTAACAATCTTAGCGGTCAGGGTAGCAACGCCATCCATAACCTCGCCTTCTGCCAGCTGGTATGCCAATTCAACGATTTCTTCGTTGGACAGACCGGCAGCTGCGGAAGCGGGAACTCTGCGGTTGAAGGTGGTGGTAATGGTTTTGCCGTCAGCATCGGAAATGGTAGCGGTCAGAACGTACTTGATTTCCTCAGCACTGCCATCGGGAACATCGATGGTGACCAGCTTGTTGTCGCCAGCCTTGATGGAAATCTTATTGTTGTCGGTGGTCCACTTAACGTTGTAGGTAACACCTTCGATGGTCACAACGCCAACAACCTGATAATCGGTAGGCGTGTCGGGGGAATCGTTCTTGTAGGAAGCGTCCAGATATTCCTTGGCCGCTTCCAGATTGGAACTGCTCTCTTCTTTAGCGCAACCTGCAAACAAGGACAGAAGCATTGTCACCAGAAGCGTAATAGAAAGAATTCTTTTCATGGTATACTCCTTATGTTGTTTAGTGGATGGTAATGTCATTAGCGGACATTACCTTGATTTGGTAGGAACCGTTGTAGCAGTCAACGATACCCTGAACGTCAATTGTCTTGCCTGCGTAAGCGGACTCGGTAATCAGATTGCCGTCAGCATCCTTCAGAACTGCGGTACGGACAGCAATGGTAATTCCATTGACTTTACAGGTCAGGGTCATGGCGCCGACTTCGCTGGCGCTGGGATTGGTAGTTGTGTAAATATCAACGACTTCGAGATTCTTCATGGACAGGGAAGTGGCCACTGCAAGCTCAGCATAGGGAAGAGTGACTTCCTTATCACCGACACTGATAGTCTTGTCACCGGTAAATTCCTCGGCAGAAACTTCCGCGTAAGCAATTTCGTTGCCGGTGCTGAGTTGCGCGGTATTTGCAGGATCATCAGGCTTCATACGGTTGTAGGACAGGCCGGAAATCTGGTAAGTACCATAGAACTCAGAGACAACACCTACCACACGAACCATGGAGCCCTGTGCAAGTACAGTGATGAGCTGAGAATTGTAGCCGTAGAAAACCTGCATACCGTAGTACATGCCGGTTTCGGCATCAAAGCTCTCGATAAAGGCGGTGTAATCACTGTTGTAGGTAATAATACCTTCAACAGAAACCTTTTTGCCGTTATATTCGGCAACGTTGGTCCGCAGTTCCTTCAGGGTAATGCTGGTGGCTTCACCGTAGGGGTATTCGGGATCCTTCTCGTTGGAGAACATATACAGCTTTTCAATGGTAGCCTGATTGATTGCGGCAACTGCGGTAGAACCGTAGCGGCCCTCGGAGGCGCTGGAACTGGCACCCAGACCATTCTGAAGCAGTTCGATGTTCAGATTGCGGTACTCGGCACCCTCGCTGGGCTTGTACCAAACCCAGACCAGATATCTGCCATTGCCGTCAAAATTCCAGCTGTCATCATCGGATTCGATGACAATGGAAACGGCGCTGGACAGCTTTTCCTTAGTGAAACGGGAGGCGGCTTTGCCCCACTCCTCAATCTGACCGGTGGATTCGGGGGTATCAATGGCTAGATATCTGGCTTTGACAACGCCGGTAGAATCAAAACTTTTGGGAACGATAAAGTGACTGGTGTCGCCGTCAATGTGGCTGTTGGGACCCCATTGAACTTCCTGCTTCGAGGTAGAGCTGGACATATCCAGTTTGGTCTGCTCCACATAATCAACGTGAACCGGACCGGTGGGAGTTTCCTCTTTTTCGCCGCAGGCGGCAAAAGCCGCCGCGACGATGGAAATCAGTAGAAGCAGGGAAATGATGCGTAAACTAGTTTTTTTCATAACCATACTCTCTTCTGTGATGATTACTGACCGGATTGATACTTACATTCGGCAATTGCATCCTCGAATGCTTTCTTAATCATGCCGTCAACATCGGATGTTTCGGTAACCAGACACTTCTGCATCAGCAGACCAACCTGATCACGGGCAACAGAAGAACCATTGAAAGCGGGGGAGACGTAGTAGGAATCAGCCTGCTCCAAAGCAACCTTAACGGCATAGGCCTGAATATTGGAGGTGCTTGCGCTGTCCAGGAACTCAGCATAGATGGGGTTCTTAGTGACAGACTGGATGACGGGAGCGTAACCGTTGCTCATGGACACGGAGGCCTGGAAGGTTACGTCGGTGGTCAGGAACTTAGCAAACAGCCAGGAAGCCAGAACCTTCTGGGGATCCTCGTCCTTGAACAGGCAGATGGAGGGACCCTGAGAGATAACCTTGGGTGCGGAGGGGTTGACCTGAGGAATGGATACGATACCAACTTCGAACTCAAACTCGCCATTGGTCTGGTTGGGCTGCTGGTAGGTAGCGCCACCGGTGGAACCGATGCACATATAGCAGCGGGTACCGGCGTCGTTCTCACCGGTAAACAGAGCGGAGGTGTAGCCGCCGGACAGTCTTTCGGTGGTGACCAGCTTCTTCTCGTACCACTCACGGAAACGCTTTACGAAATTGCGGTTGGTTTCGTTGTTGAAACGGAAGTTTTCACCGCTGGAGCTGGTGTACTCGGAACCATACTGCTCACACATGGTGATGAACCAGTTGGACTCGGAGTCATAGCCCAGAGGAATACAGGTGGGGTCAATTCCCTTAATCTTCTCACAGAGCTCTTCCATCTCGTCCCAGGTGGTGGGAACGGTCAGGTTGTTGGCTTCGAAGAAGGTCTTGTTGTAGTACAGAACCTCAGTGGACTTGGAGATGGGCAGAGAATACATTTTGCCATCGCCGAATGCCTTACCTTCGTTGTAGTAGGCGGGAATGAAATCAGCAATCTGCTCATCGGTAAAACCGTACTCGCTCTCAATCAGAACGTCCAGAGTCTGCACAGCGCCGGAGATGTTGTACAGAGCAACGTGATCCGGGTAGCAGTAAGCCAGGTTAGGCTGACCGCCGACGGAAATCTCGGTCTTAATCTGATCGCGAACGCCGTCGTAATCACCGTAGGTCTTGTGCTCGACAGTAATGTTGGGGTAAATCTTGTTGAAGTCCTCGATTGCGGTGTTGAGGATTTCCTGCAGGGCCTTACCCATCTGGTGGTAGAAGGTGATGGTCACAGGTTTGTTGACGTCAAAGCCGCCCTCGGGCATGACAAAGTCAGCGGAACCCTTTTTCTGGGGTTTGCAGCCGGTCAGCGAGAACAGGCACAGAGACAGCAGCATACTGACCACGAGAATGGAAGAAATAATTTTTTTCATGGCAATTCCTTTCTTTTGTCTTTTATAATAAATTAAAGAACAAACTGAATTAACCCTTGATACCGCTTCTGGAAACGCCCTTCATAATATACTTACGAAGGAAGATGAATACCAGGAACAGCGGGAAGGATACCACCGCAACGGCGGCCATCTGCAAGGGAATATCGGTGACACCCTCAGCATTGGTGAAAGCGGTACGCAGACCGTTGGTAATCAGACGGTGCGCATCGTCGTTCGCAACAAGGCGGGGCCACATATAGGAGTTCCAGGAGCCCATCATTTTCAGGATGGTAATGGAAATGATGGTAGGCAGTGCCAGAGGAATCATGACCTTCCACAGGTATTTCAAATCACCACAGCCGTCGACCTTTGCAGCCAGATACAGCTCGTTGGGTATCTGCATGAAATTCTGACGCAGCAGATAGATATAAAACACACTGACGAGGAAGGGAATGATAAGAACCTGATAGGTTTCAATCCAGCCCCACATAAATACGGTCTGGTAGTTGGTGATGGTGAACAGTTCACCGGGAATCATCATCGTAGCAAGCAGACCTGCAAACAGAGCGTTTTTGCCCTTGAACTCAAGCCGGGCGAATGCAAATGCTGCAAGAACTGTGAGAATCAGAGACAGTACGGTAGATACAACACCAACCAGAACAGTATTGTAGAACAGACGTCCCAGATTAAGGTCGTCGTTTGTAAATACCTCTGTATAGTTCAGGAAATCGATGGTTCTAGGGAACAGTGTGGGGATAGACTGGCGGTATTCATCCATATGCTTCAAGGAGGAAATAATCATCCAGTAGAAGGGGAAGATGACGATAAGCGCCATGATGAACAGGAATCCGTAAACCATAATCTGTCCCAGAACCTTGACCACTCGCTGGCGTGCCGATACCTTCTGCAAATCACGGTTGTGCATGGTTTGAATTTCAGACATAATCGACACCTCCTTAGTAATGCGTCTTTTTCTTGCTGACATAAAGATTGACCATGGTCACCGCAAAGATGATACCAAAGAGAATCAATGCAGCAGCACTTGCTGTACCTTCCTGGTTGCCGATGGCTCTGTAGATGAAGCCAACCATGGTGTCCAGTGCGTAATCGTTACCGACGGGACCCATAAATTCACCAAAGATACCGACGATACTGGAATACTCCTTAAAGCCACCGATAAAGCCGGTGATGATAACATAGGCCAGCATAGGGGACAGCAGGGGAACGGTAATGCGGGTAAATACTCTCCAACGGGGAGTACCGTCTACACGGGCTGCTTCATAGTATTGCTTGTTTACACTCTGCAGACCGCCCAGTAGAATCAGAATCTTAAAGGGAAGTGCGTTCCATACAATATAGACTACCATAACCACGATGTTGGCCCAGTATTCCGAGCCCGCATTCATCCAGTTGACGTAGGGAATATTAAAGAACTCCAGAACGTTGTTGACGATACCAACGGAGTCGGGACGGGCGCTGCCGCCGATAATCATGTTGAACATAGCGGCAAAGACCATGCCGATGGCGATGGAGTTGGTCACATAAGGCATGAAGAAGATGGTCTGCAGAAGACGCTGCAGGGGCTTGATGGAATTCAGCGCAACAGCGATGAGCAGAGCGAGGAATGTTGAAATCGGAACCGTCAGAACACACAGCAGAATGGTGTTTTTCAGGCAGGTCATGAAACCGGGGTATTCCAACACACGGGTGAAGTTGCCCAGACCGAAAGTAAATTCGTAATCGACATAGGGGTTAATAGCCTTTGCCATGGTATAGCCTTCCAGGAAGGCCATTCTTAAAGTATTGATGATAGGCCAGACGGTAAATATCAGCAGCAGCACGATGGTCGGCGCCAGATACAGCCAAGCTTTCCATTGTTGTTTGCTATCTACCATATTACTTCACCTCGAATCGAATCCGTTTCTCGGAACCGGCATCGAACAGGAACACCTTGTGAGGCTTGAGGTTATAGCGAACAGTAGCGCGGGAGGTGTCGATTTTGTTGTCGGCATTGATGATGGAGCGGATCACGGGGTTGAGGGAGGCTTCGTGGGTGGAAACGATGCTGACATCGCGGCCCATAACCTCTACGTTGCTCAGGTTGCACTCCAGCGCACCGTCCTCAGCCAGCTCGAAGCCCTCGGGACGGATACCGACGGTGACTTCCTGATTGGGAACACCGATGGTCTTCATAACAGGCTGATTGCCAATGTACAGCATGCCACCGGAAACAGAACCCTTGAATACGTTGATAGGGGGAGTGCCGAGGAACTTGGCGACGAACAGATTCTCCGGATCGTCGTAAACATCCTGAGGTTTGCCAATCTGCTGGACAACACCCAGCTTCATGACCACAATCATATCGGAAATGGACATGGCCTCTTCCTGGTCGTGGGTAACGAATACGGTGGTGATACCGGTTTCCTTCTGGATGCGGCGAATCTCCTCACGGGTTTGCAGACGCAGACGGGCGTCCAGGTTGGAAAGAGGTTCGTCCAGCAGAAGCACGCGAGGCATCTTGACCAATGCACGGGCAATGGCCACACGCTGCTGCTGACCGCCGGACAGCTCGCTGGGCTTGCGTTCCATCAGTTCATCAATCTGAACGAGGGAAGCAGCCTGATAGGCACGCTCCAGCATGGCTTCTTTGGTCATCTTGTCTTCGCCCTTCAGATTCTGCAGGGGGAAGAGGATGTTCTGCTTGACGGTCATGTGGGGGTACAACGCATAGTTCTGGAACACCAGACCGATTCCACGGTTCTCGGTGGTCAGCTCGGTGACATCGTCATCACCAAAGAAAATCTTGCCGCTGGTGGGCTTTTGAAGACCACTAATCATGTACAGTGTGGTACTCTTGCCACAGCCTGAGGGGCCCAGCAGACCAATCAGCTTTCCGTCAGGGATTTCGAAGGTGAAATCGTTGACCGCCACAACCTCCTTTCCGGATTTTTTGTCGCGGCTGGGGAAGATTTTTGTCAGATTTTGCAGTACTACTTTCATACAGATTCCCTTTCAATACATTAATAATTTGAGCGGGCTGCTTGCTCCGCATGAATCTTCTTTTTGTATGCGATTAAATCCTCTGTGGTACGGAATATCATCTGGCTGGCAAAATCCACAGCCACAGTTCCTGACAGAGTATCATGGATGAGAGAGTTGGTTTTGGTGGCAATCATCATAATCAGCTCGGTCAACAAAATTCCGGCCAGAACCAGCAAGCCGACGATGCCGATGGAGTTGAACATAATCATAATGATGATATAAACCGGTATCATAATTTCAATCGTGAACTTTCCAAGGATGCTGCGAACAAACAGCTGCAGATTGCTGACTTGTACGCTGTCTACACGCACCAGTCCAAGGCTGAATACTTTTTTGCCGATTGTTTGTCCGTTTTTTAGAATCAGAGGGACAATAAATTCGAGAATAAAAATACCCAGAAGGATTCCGAAGGTAGTGGTAATAAGAATCAGATTAAACATCATGCTGAAATTCTTCATAATTTCGGAATCGGAATTAACTGCTTGATAGGCCTCATCAAAGCGCTGTTGCTCGGCTTTGGGCAGGGAGTTGTAGTCGGATTCGAAATCCACGTTGTATTCCTGCTCATAGCGAGTAAGCCCATCCCGGAAAGCTGTGTGATAGCTGTTGTAGTCCAGTACGGACATCAAAAGCCACATAAAGCCAACTGTAAGAACGCACAGCAGCATCATGTCTAACATGCCGGCAGCGATACGTTTTGACAGACTGGCTTTTTGTATGTCAGTTATCATCGGAACCCACTCCTTATTGATTGTGGAGATTATCTTCGTCCTAGTATTATAGCACAAACAATGCCAAATTTCTACATATTTTTTATGTATTTTTCAACATTTTTTGTGATTTGTACGGCGGTATTCCGTCCAACATAGCAGGACGAATCAATCAGCCGGAGACATTAGGGGCGTTGAACGGGATGTCCAGTCGCTTGCAAATTTGTTCCAGCGCTTGCTGAGTGCTGTTGTATTTCACAACATAGTCGCAAATCTGAGCATTTCTGGTTTCAGCCTCTATGGCAAGAAGACGGTTGACCTTGTCCTCGGTGGGGGAGTCCTTCTCAAGAATGGCGGTGAGCAGTTCTTTTTTATCCCGCTTGATGTAAATGGTGATTACGTGGTCAAAGTGGGTTTTCATCGCCATGGCACCGCAGATATCCATGACGGTCAGAACATGCTTTCCGCTGGCGAGAATTTCCTCAGCGTCGCTTTTTTTGGAGCCGTAGGAGTGGTTGGCATAGGTGGTGGACTCAAACATCTGACCGGAGTCTGCCATTTGGTGGAACTTCTTCTCCGGCACATAGTGATACCAGCCTTCTTGCTGTGCAGGAGCGGTTTGGTCGGTTGTGTAGCTAATCAGCTTTTCGAAGCAGTCGGTCTGCTCCAGCAATCCGCGGGCAATGGCGTTCTTGCCACTGCCGGAAGGACCTACCAAAACCACCGCACTGGGCTGATTCAGCGAGAACCGTTCCGGTCTGACACTATAACTATCTGCAATAACCTCAACCAGCTTCAGGAATTCATCGTAGGTATTTACCGCCAGAATTCCGGTTGCCTCCCGATTCCACGGCTTGCGCATCAGAATGGGATAGGTAGCATTGGACTTGAAAACGTTGTGCATCCCGTCATCGAACAGAATGTCCACGTCGATTTTATCCTTGCGGGAACCCATAAGAATGTGATCCGACGGAATTTCGGGGAATTCCTCAAGGATACGCTGGTAACGAAGGCTCATATAGGCAGGCCAAACCGCGGTGGAGACGAATACCTCCGTCATTTGTGACAGCTTGCGCACAAACTCCTTGGCACCTTTGATGACCGGCTGATTTCGGAAAAACTCCGGGTCGTTCATGAACTCAAAAATAACGTCCGCACGGGTGCCGAGTTTACCCCAGTGATCCACCTCGTAGATGGACAGGGGCGGGTCAAATTTGTATTTTTCATTGGCGAGGCGGATGGCGTAGGGGACACACTCAAGCAGCAAATCGTCAATGTCAAGTGCTGTGGATAGTCGAAAACTTCTGTGCATGGGGGGCTCTCTTTCTTAGTTCGTCAGCTTTTGGAATACGGTCATGTCCGTTCGCAGTACAGTTAGTGGCGTGATGGAGATGTGACCGCTGATTACCGCATTGGTATCCAGAGTCAAATCATCTGTTGGCACGAACACGCACTTTCCGCAGGGGGTGCAGATACCGTCCTTGATATCGAAATCATCGGAGTAATACGGGCCACCCTGACGGGTGATGCGGATATCCTTGGCAGACGGGGGGATGTTGATGTTATAGGTGGTGTGTACGTCCAGCAGCCGGTTCTGACTGATGTAGTCGAATACCCGGTCAAGCTGGGTAACAGCCTGCTCGTAGTATTGGGGACTGGTGGACAGAGCGATGGCAGGGATGCCAAGCAGCGCCGCTTCGAAAATTGCGGCGACGGTACCGGAGTACATCACATCGGTGCCGATGTTGTAGCCACGGTTGATGCCGGAAATTACAAGGTCAAAGCCCATCCCCAGACCCAGCACTGCATAGCGGACGCAGTCAGCAGGGGAGGAATCGATGGCGTGGGCAGTCACGTCCGGTGCAAGCGAAATCTGCTCCACGGTGAAGCTTTTGTGCAGCTCAATGCTGTGGCTTTTGCCGCTTTGCTCAAAGCGGGGAACCACAATGGTGACAGAGCCAAGGCTCTGACACCAGCGAATCAGGGGTAACAGCTGGCTGGCGCTGATGCTGTCGTCATTAGTAACAAGGATTCTCATAGCCAGTCCTCGTTGTTTTCTTTGTAATCCTTAACCAATGCATCCGCATCCTGAAGCAGGGCGTTCATCTCGTCAACGCTGTAAACTGTGGCACCGCAGGCGCAGGCATGACCGCCGCCGCGATACTTCTCGGCAATGGGGTTGACATGAACAAAACGGGAGCGCAGACGGACACGGATGGAGCCTTCGGCATCGTTGTTGTCGATGAATACCATCCAACAGATGCAGCCGCGAATGGAGTCCAGCGTGCCGACACAGGCACTTGCCTGCTCCAAAGTCAGGTTGAATTCTTCCTGCATTGCCTTATCAATATAAATGTAGGCAACGCCGTTTTCAGTAATCTGCATCCGCTGATAAATCTGCGCCTTGAACTTCAGATACTCAAAGGCCTCCAGATAAAGACGGGCGAAGAGGGTCTGAGTGTCCACGCCCACATCTAGAAGAGTAGCGGCACAACGGAGGGTATCGCCGGTTACACCGTCGTACTTGAATCGACCGGAGTCGGTAACCATGCCGGTGTACAGGTGAGTCGCGGCGATGGAGTCGATTTTCAGCTCGTCCTTAAAGGTGTTGTAGAAGTCTACAATCATCTCACAGGCGGAGGACCGCTCCTCCTCGACCCAGAAAATGTTGCCATAGTTGGTCAGAGGAATGTGGTGGTCGATTTTAATCAGTTCTTTGCAGAGCGTGTACTTCTTGTTGGAAATACGGTTTTCCGTTGCGGTATCGATGACGATGCCGAGAGCATCGGCGTACAGCTCGTCCGCCACAGGCTCGTCCTCAGGTCCCATGAACTCAAGATACTGCGCGGTATCCGCATCAATCAGGTAAATCTCCTTTTCGGGGAAGGACAGCTGCAGAATCCGCTTGAAGCCCTTGGTGGAACCAACGCAGTCACCGTCGTTGCGGATGTGACGGAACAGCATAATGCGGTCGTATTCTTTGATTTTCTGTAAAATCTGTTCTTTAATTTCTCTGTTCATTCATTATTCTCCTCTAAGTTCTTCTAAATCATGAAGCATCGCCATTGCGGTGGCACGGTCGGGGACGGTGGCGCCGCTGGCTTTCTGGTGACCGCCACCGCCGTACTTGACAGCGATGGGGTTGATGTTATAGCGGTTCGAGCGAATCTCACAAAGCACGCCCTTTTCGGTTTCGGTAAAGTTGACCCAGATATCCACACCGCGGATATCCGCCATGGTATTGGTCATGGCGCGGGAAACGGTGAATACATCCACACCCAGTTCATTGAATTCTTCCAAATCTGTGTAGATAAAGGCTACATTTTTAGGGCTGAATTGGATTTTTAGAATAAACTTTGCCTTTAGCTGCTTGCTGGCAAAATCATCGGCGTAGAGATTACGAAACAGCTCGTTGGTGTCAAACCCTGTTTCCATCAAAGCGGATGCCAAACGGAAAGTGCGAGCGCTGGTGCCGTCATAACGGAATCGACCGGAGTCGGTGACCATGCCGGTGTACAGACTCCTGGCGGCAATCTGGTTCAGTCGCAGTCCGCTTTCTATGGCGAACTGGGTGACCATACCGCAGCAGCTTTCAAAACTGGTGTCCACTACCTCCACATCGGCAATCTTTTCGCAGAAGATATGGTGATCGATGCGAACAGAGCGGGGGGCGAGAGGGTACCGCTCGTCGCTGATTAGGGGGCGGGAAGCGGTGTCCAGTATGATGACCAGTGCGTTATCATAGGTGGAGTCGGGAATCTCATCCATGACTGAATCAGTCATAAAGGAAAAAAACCGCGCTTCGTCACCAACGGCGTAGACGGTCTTTTCAGGGAAGTTTTCAAGAATGATGTGTTTCATGCCCAACTGACTGCCCATAGCATCACCGTCGGGGCGGGTATGCCGGTGGATGATGATGGTGTCAGCGGCTTTGATTTCGGCTAATACGGCTTCAAACATCTGGATTTCACGACCTTTCTGTGAAAATATGTGCAGTGAAGATATATCTTTGTCCATTATAGCATAATCAGAATCATTTGACAATCAAAATAATTGCATTTTACACAATTATCCGAATACTTCGATGGCGGCAATGACATGGAATACATCCTCGTTGACATCGTTCCTACCGTAAGCATCCAGAAAGCGGTCCCGGTAGTGGTCGGTTTTCAGATTGAACCACAGTGACCAGATTCCCCAGAACAGGTCTATGTGCCGGTCGCCCATACCGCCGGAACCAAGATCGATGAAACCGCTGAATTTCCAGTTGTCCAGCAGAATGTTGGGCAGGCAGTAGTCGCCGTGGAGCAGAGTATCGGATTTTAGATAAGACGCATCCCGTTCAATGACACGAAGGGCATCCGCGGCACAGGAGTAACCCCAGTTGTCGGGGAAATGGGATTTGTCATAGCGGTTGGCATGATAGTTGTCTCGTGCGTTGGAAATATATGCAGTTGTGCGGTTGGTTACAGGACAACCACAGGGGTCTACATCATGAAGCATGCGCAGCAGATGTGCGGTAGTATCACACAGGCGAACAGGATTGTCCACATATTGCTTTGCTAAACAATCTTCACCTTGGATGCGTCGGGTCAGCAGCCAGTCCTGTTCTGTAGTTTCGTAAGCAAGGACTTCGGCAGATAAGCCTTTGCTGTGAAAATAGGCGGTCATGTCCGCTTCTATTTTCAATGATCCTGCCGGAGCGGATTTCAGATAATAACCGCCGTGGCGCTGAATGAAAAAGACCTGTGCCTGTTCTGAACAACTGCTGTCGTATACCGCTGCGCCGTTCAGCAAGGGATGAAACAGGGAAGGTATGTTTGCCAAATCGGGAATAACAGGTTTGATTTCCATGTTTTCACTCCAAACATCGATTTTTTGTAATAATATCATCAAAGAGAATCAATTTCAATGTTGCGATTTGGTAATTCTTATGATACTATATTAGAGTAACAATAATTTAGAAATGGAGATGACCTTATGAACAATCTGGCAAAACGTAGTTTGTCCCTGCTTCTCGCAGTGGTCATGTGCGTCAGCTTGCTGTCCGGTCTGGTGTTCACCAGCTCTGCGGCAACTGTCAGCTACAAGACCGGCGATGCCGAAGGCTTCGAGGACGTAATCATGAACTGGGGTCAGCGTGGCACCACCGCTACCTATCTGTCCCCCAACGCAGAGGCGTTCTATTCCAAGAACGGAACCTCCTATAGCGAGTTGGCTCAGCTTTCCGGCTCTTCCGAGTTTGAGTCGGTGGCATCCAGCAAGCTGTATCTGGAGTTGAATGAGCTGATGGCCTCCAACCATACCACCATCACCTCCTATGGCGATACCAGAGATTTGTACCGCTTTACTGACTGTCAGAACAGTGACAATACTTCTATCAGCTCCTTCTATTCCGGCGTGGCCATCGGTCCTAAGTGGGACGCTGGTGCTACATGGAATCGTGAACATACCTGGCCTCAGAGTAAGGGCCTGGATGGCGCAGATGAGGACGATATCATGATTCTGCGTCCCACCGCCGGCAGCGAGAACAGCGCCCGTGGCAACAAGGCTTACGGCGAGAGCGAAGGCTTCTATGATCCCAACCTGTTGTCCGATGGTAAGCTGAACAATCGCGGCGACGTTGCCCGGATCATGCTGTACATCTACGTCCGCTGGGGTAACACCAACTTGTTCGGCAGCGAGGGTGCAATCGAGAGCCTAGATTTGCTCCTGAGATGGGTAGAGGAAGATCCTGTTGATACTTGGGAGCTGGGTAGAAACGATGTTGTGGAGTCCATTACCGGCACCCGTAACGTGTTCGTTGATTATCCCGAGCTGGTATACGTTCTGTTTGATGCCGATATCCCCGCATCTATGACGACTCCTTCCGGTGAGGCCTACAACGCAGGCAATACTTATGACATTACCGCTTCTGTCAACGATGCCAAGTTTGGTGCTGTTTCCGTCAGCGGCAACAATGTCAATGCTTTCCCTGCTGAGGGCTACATTGTCAGCGGCTACACTCTGGTCAGCGGTACCGCCGACGTAGTCCGTAACGGCAACGTGTTCGCTGTCAAGGCCTCCTCTGATTGCGAAATCCGCATCAACTTTGAGGAACGAAATATCGCCACTGTCAACTTCAGTGAGGACGGTTTTGCGGTTTCTTCCAAGGATGCTTTCATCAATGATTCCATCATCTTGCCCGGTCATAGTGGTGCTGTGGCTGACGGCTACAGCTTCATCGGCTGGGTCAGTGCTACTGTGGAGGATACAACAGCTGCTCCTGCTGCTATCTACCATGCCGGTGCCAGCTATATCGTTACCGGCGATGTGACTCTGTATGCGCTGTACTCCCGTACGGACAGCAACAGCAGCGGACAGAGCAGTGTCTTTAATTTCTATGAAGGTCAGCCTGTTGAGGGCGATTACCTGATTGTTTCCGATGGCGGCGCCATGAAGTCCAGCATTACCAAGAACCGCTTTGATTATCTGGATGTTACCATCACCAACGATTCTATTATGAATCCTGATGCTGCTATCATCTGGCACATCGCTCCCGCCGCCAATGGCACCTATACCATTTATAATAAGAGTGGTTTCGTCTACGCAGGTGGCAGCGGTGTCAAGAATCAGGGCAAGCTGCTCAGCGAAGTGAATGATTTTGCTAAGTGGTCCATTTCCGAAGATCAGGTCTTTGAAAATGTGGGCAATCAGGCAAAGAAGGTCAACTACACCCTCCGCAGAAATGCTACCTACGGCTTTGCTTGCTATGGTGCTTCCACCGGCACCGGCATGACCCTGTACAAGATGGTCACGGGTACTGTGTACTACAGCACTTCCACCGGCAACGCTTGCCAGCATGTCAACACGCAGGAGGTCGCCGCTGTTGAACCCGGCTGCACCACCGTTGGTTACACCGCCGGCGTTATCTGTGTTGGCTGCCAGACCTACCTGAGCGGTCACGAGGAAATCGCTGCTTCTGGTCATAAATACGATTCCGTTGTTACCGAACCCACCGTCACTGAAAAGGGCTATACCACCTACACCTGCTCCGTCTGTGGCGACAGCTATGTCAGCGATTACACCGAGGCTCTGGGTCAGGTGTTTAAGGTTTCCTTCAGTGTCCCCGCAGGCGTGACTGCCATCGAGACCATGGATTGCGGCAAGAACGGTATCAAGCTGCCCACCGCTGCCGCTCCCTCCGGCGAGTATGAGTACATCTTCCTTGGCTGGGTTGCGGAAGAAATCAACAACAGCGAGGTCAAGCCTACCCTGTATTTGGCAGACAGCACCTATAAGGCATCTGCTGATATCACTCTGCATGCGCTGTACAGCTATGCCCCCGAAGGTATGGGATCCGGCGCCTGGGAGCTGGTCACCGATGCTTCCCAGCTGACTGCCGGCGTGGAGCTGGTTCTGGTGAACAACGTTAAGAATGCTGTCGCCGGTGTTATCAGCAGCCAGTATATGACCAGCGCATCCGTGGAGTTCTCCGAGGATTTGTCCGTCATTACCAACCTGCCTGCCGATGCGGTTATCCTGACTCTGGGCGGCAGCAAGGATGCATGGACTCTGGCGGATGCTTCCGGTAAGCTGCTGGGCGCTACCGCGGTTAAGAAGATGGCATGGGATAAAGGCGATACTACCTGGATTATCTCCATCGATGCCGAATTCAATGCAACAATTCAGAATGGTACCGAGGCCTACGGCCGTTTCCTGTACAATGCCAACAACCCCAGATTCACCACCTATACCTCTGATCCCAACACCAGCATGCTGATGCCCCAGCTGTACAAGCTGGATGGTGCTGTCGGTACTGTCTACTACACCACCGTTATCGAATCCGGTGAGGTTGAGACCGGTGTTACCGTCAGCGGTACCATTACCAGCGCTGGTGCTGACTCCGATGAAATCACTGTGGAGCTGCTGAAGGATGGCGAGGTTGTCTATTCCGTGACCGGCGGCGCGGCTTACTCCATCGAGAATGTTGTGCCTGGCGAGTACACCCTGCGCATCACCAAGGCCAACCATGTGGCTGTGGAGCAGGCTGTTACCGTTGGTTCCGATGCTGTGGTTCTGGATGCTCAGATTTGCTTGGTCGGTGACGTCAACTGTGACGGTAAGGTCAACATGAAGGACTGGAGCCGCCTGTACGATTACATCGGCGAGACCATTGTTCTGGATGAGTACAATCTGGCCTGTGCTGATGCCGATGGCAATGGCAAGGTCAACATGAAGGACTGGAGCCGCCTGTACGATCACATCAGCGAAATCGCTCCTCTGTGGTAAGTTAATATCTATGCAACGCCAGTGGTTTCACTGGCGTTGCAATGATGATTGGGTAAATAAGAACATATGATATATAGAAACAGAATTATTTCCTTGCTTTTGGTCATTGTGATGTTCGCACCAATTGTTCTGGTTCCGGCTCCGGCTGTAAATGCGGTTGACGTGGAGCGGTCTGCCAGCCAAATCTACTATCCCATTGATATCTCTGAAGCGGTGCTGGCCTCCCGAATCAATCAGAAGGTCAGCGGTGACTGCGCTGTGGTTTCCATGTGTACGGTGGAGGCGTATTTGAATGGTATCACCGAAGATGCGGAAAAGGATGTGATTTACAACACCCTAATCAGCACCAACGGCGACAATGACTACGCATACTGGTATAAATGTGGGTATGCTTCCTATAACACCATTGATTGGACCACCGTTTACAATCAGTTGGCGGCCGGATATCCGGTTTTGGTCCATCATCCGAGAGCTTCCACCATGGGTCAGCACTGGTCTGTGGTTGCCGGTTACTTTGGATCTGCCACCACGCTGGAAATTGACAAGTTTATCATCGTAGATGTGAACCACGGCAACAGCAAACAGCAGATTTTTACATCAAAGGAATGGCGGCGGGATACCGCCATTGACCGGATGGTGGTGCGAAAGAACGGTATTGCGTTCGCCGGTCTGTCCGGTATCCGGATTGCGGTCAACCATCCAATGCCTGTACACATTGCCGGCAAAAGCCACGGCGTTTACGGCACCATTATCAGCGACAGTATTTTGACCGCTGTCCGTGTATCTATTACCAATGCCCAGACCGGAGCCGCGGTGTATGATAAGACGGTGAATCCCAATGCCATGGCTTACTCTGTTAATCAGCTGGACAAGGAGATTACCTTTGGTAAGTTTCCTGCCGGAACATATTTTTACACGGTGATTGCAGAAACGGCGGATTCCCGTCAGGTGAATCAGAATTATTTTGAAATCACCACGGGATGGCCGGAAACAGAGCCTGAGTGTACCTACTCTGTGGCATTTGAGGGAGACGTTGTTCCGGAACAGACGGTTCACTATGGTGAGTCCTTCACACTTCCTGATGCCGTTCCTGAAAAGGATGGGTTCCTGTTTGCCGGTTGGCAAGTGACCCGTGTGACGGATGGGAAAACATTCGCCGAACAGCGATTCAATGCCGGAGATGTTTTCACCGCGGATTATCAATGGATTGAAGGGTGCTTGCACAATACGGGGTTCGTTTTTGCTGCCGCATGGGAAGAAATCCTGACATCACCAGCCCCCGATAAAGGTGTGACCGGTGATGTCAATGGTGATGGTAAGGTCAATCTTAAGGACTGGACCATTCTTTATGACCATATCAATGAGCTGGTTTTGCTGACTGATGACGCGTATCAAAGAGCGGATATTAACACCGATGGCAAAGTCAGCATGAAAGACTGGAGTCTGTTGTTCCAGATAATCAGCGAAACGGAATAATCATTATGGGCGGTGACGGTTTCCGTACCGCCCTTTTTCATGGAGCAAGTTATGGTACAATTGTTGCTTTCAATCATCTATCTTTCCTTTATCAGTCTGGGACTTCCGGATGGATTGCTTGGCGCTGCATGGCCGTCCATGTATCCGCAGTTCGGGGTTGCGATATCCCACGCCGGTATCATCTCTATGATTATTGCGGTGGGGACGGTGATTTCCAGTCTGATGAGCAATCAGTTGACGCTCAAGCTGGGTACCGGTAAGGTGACGGCATTGAGTGTTGCTACAACCGCGGCGGCACTGCTCGGCTTTTCCTGCAGCAGTCAATTCTGGATGCTGTGTTTATGGGCAATTCCTTACGGTCTGGGAGCGGGAAGTGTGGACGCCTGCCTGAATAACTATGTGGCGATTCACTATTCCAGCCGGCACATGAGCTGGCTTCATTGTATGTGGGGCATCGGTGCGTCAACCGGACCTGTGGTTATGGGTGCGGTTCTGGAAAGGGGGATGTCATGGAACATTGGATACCGCGGTATCGGATGGCTGCAAATCATATTAACGGCTGCTTTACTGTTGAGTCTTCCCTTGTGGAAGGAGCGTCGATGTGATAATGGCGAAGCAGGTGTAAAAGGAATGTCATTGAGAAAGCCTTTGCATATCCCCGGAGCGAAACAGATTATGATTGCCTTCTTCTGCTACAGTGCGGTGGAGCAGACCACGGCGCTGTGGGCAAGCTCCTACCTGACCTTGTACAAAGGTGTATCAGAGAATACCGCCGCGTTTTTTGCCAGCATGTTCTTTATCGGTATCACCGCAGGTCGTGCCTTGAATGGTTTTCTGACGATGAAATTCTCCGACACGCAACTGATTCGTATGGGACATGCTGTGATTTTGGTTGGTGTGGCAGCAATGCTGATACCCTTGGGGACGGCAGTGTCGCTGGCAGGATTAATCATTATTGGATTAGGCTGCGCGCCGATTTATCCCTGCATCATTCATTCCACACCGGCTCATTTTGGTGAATCCAATTCTCAGTCGCTGATTGGTTTGCAAATGGCAGCAGCCTATGTGGGAACCTGCCTGACACCGCCGTTGTTCGGCCTGCTTGGACAATATATTTCAATATCATTATTGCCGCTCTATCTTCTGCTTTTTCTGGCAATGATGTTTGTAATGCATGAATTGATGCTTAGAAAGGTAAAATAACAAAGTGCCGGAGAGAATTCTCCGGCACAATTTTTTTAGTTGATGACCCGTCTGGAGCTGTGATAGTGCTTAGTGTAGTAGGAGCTGGACAGGTCGCTGATAGTTACGCCTTTGGAACTGGAGGCGTGGATCATTTTACCGTCACCAATATAGATGCCCACATGGGACACACCGGCGCGGTATGTATTTTGCAAAAATACAAGATCACCGGGCTGCAAGGCACTTTTTGAAATGGAAGTGCCTACCTCTACCTGCTCCGTTGTAGTGCGGGGCAGGGAGATGCCGCTTTGCTTCAAAACGTACTGGACGAAGCCGGAGCAATCAAAGCCGGACGGGGTAGTGCCGCCCCAGACATAGGGGGTGCCAATATGCTTTTTTGCATTGGCGACTACCGTTTGCCGGATGGATGTTCCGCCTCCGTTCAAGGCTGCGGCGCTGGGTGTAACACCTGTGGACTTGCCACCCACAAAAAATAACGGCTCCTTGGTGGATGACCGGTTCTCATAGGGAACTTCGGTCAAATCAAGGTAGTCGCTGCGGATATAGCCGATATCATCATCAAATATGACTTTGTACCACTGGTTGTTAAAGCCAATGATATATGCTTTCTCACCGGAATTTGCCTGTGTGATTCGGGAATGGGAAGTACCCGGACCGGAGCGGACGTTTACCTTGTTGGCGTTGACTCTGCCGTAGCCTAACTCCACATTTTTTGCGGTGTAGGTATTCAGGTAATCCTGATGCATATAGCCGTCGGTCAGGTCAAAGCTGACATGGTACCACTGCCCGGTTTTTCCGGTGATGGTCACATATTCGCCTTTGTAGGCGTAGTCGATGGTAGCCGAGGTGGTGGATGGAGCGGAGCGAAGTCGCAAGGCTGTCGCATCCACGGTGGCTACATGGGTAGTCAGGGAACCGTCTTTCGCGGATACACCTACTGTCTGCGCGCTGACAAACAGGGTGCAAGCCAGCGCAATGGCGGTCATTCGTGTAAGTCGTTTCATACGTTGCCCTCCGTCTTACTGTGGAAAGGTGGATAGTCTTACTTGCCTGCAAGGGCTCTGGTCAGCCACACGCTGCCAACGTCAAGGGCGGTATAGAAACCTGTCTTTTCGCTCTTTTTGACCACACGGTCGCGGCTTCTGGCGTTGGGATCGGTGAGCTGGAGCTGTACGGATACACGGGTAGCGATATCCGCGTCGCCGACCTTTTTGGTCTCCAGAATCTGGAGCATGACGATGTGGGAATCAGCCATGGGTCCGTAGTAGATCATGTTATCCTTGCGCATCAGGGGGTGACCCTTGTACATCAAAACTGCCTTTTCTTCAGCCATCATAAAACCTCCTTTTCAAAGAATATGCGGAAATGGTAACAAATCGGAACCATTTTGTCAACCGAAATAGGGAATATCCGGTCGACCTTACAACATTTACCTGAGAAATGAGTGTTGATGTAAGACGGAGGGGAGTATGAAATTGAAAGAGGCTTTTGCGCAGGCAAAAGCCTCTTTTAGGTGGAATTATTCCTTGCCAAACAGGTAGCAGCGAACCAGCTCCTGAAGAAGCTCATCACGGTCCAGCTTGCAAATCATGCTGCGAGCATTATTGTAGTTGGTGATGTAGGTGGGATCTTCAGTCAGCAGGTAGCCGACAATCTGGTTGATGGGGTTGTAGCCTTTTTCATTCAGCGCGTCAAATACTGTGCGCAGGATCAGACGCATATTCTGATTGTCGTCACCGGGAACGGTGAATTTTATGGTGTTTCCTGTCATAGTATCGACCTCCTGAAAATGAATATAACCATTATACCCTAAAAATGCGTTGGTGTAAAGCCCCTGTTTGTGAAAAATTTCGGAATCAACGGAGGGTAGCTCCCAGTTTTTCGGATAGAGCGGTCAGTACCTTGGACACAACGCCCTCGGAATCTGCATCGGTCAGAGTCCGGTCATCTGCACGCAACTCCTGAGAGAACGCCATACTCTTTTTGCCCTCGGGAACACCGGTGCCGCGGTAGATATCGAACAGCTTGACGCCACGCAGAAGCTTGCCGCCGGCAGCGGTGATAACATCCTCGACAGCAGCCACGGTGATACTCTCATCGCAAATCAAAGACAGGTCACGGTTGACGCCCTGATACTTGGGCAGGGGAGTGTAGGTTACGTCGGGCAGTCGCAGGGCAAACACCTTATCAAAGTTAATCTCCGCACAATAGACTTCTACATCGATGCCGTAGTTCTGGCAAACCAGAGGATGCACCTGACCGATAACGCCCACTTCCACACCATCGATGGCGACGCTGGCACAGCGACCGGGATGGAAGGAAGGATTGTTGGTAATGGCGGTGTAGGTGGTCTTTCTGGTACGCAGACCGTTGAATACTGCCTCCAGCTGACCCTTCAGTGTGAAGAAGTTGGTGCCCTCGCCGTAGGTGCCCAGCATTAACATTCTGGGTTCCTCGGGGAGAACCTGACCTTCTACGGGCAGGTAAATCTTCGCCAGCTCATAGAGCTTGACGGACTTGTTGTGGTAAGCGTAGTTGCGGGACAGAATATCCAGCAGAGAGGGCAGCGCAATGGTACGCATGATGGAGGTGTCCTCGCCCAGAGGGTTCTGAATCTTCATGGCATTACGCAGGGAGGAATCCTTAGGCAGACGAATCTGGTCGAAGATGGCAGGGGAAACAAAGGAGTAGGTGATGATTTCGCTGTAACCCAGACTGCGGCACAGCTGACCGGCCTTGTTCTCCAGCAGCATCATGGGGGTATAACCACCCTGAGTGGAATTCTTGAAAGCAGTGGTGGGAATTTCGTTATAGCCGTACAGACGACCCACTTCCTCAGCGATATCCGCCATCAGGTTCAGGTCGGGGCGGAAGGAGGGAACGTGGATGGTACGACCCTCAACGGGAATCTCCAGACGATTCAGGTAGGAGACCATGTCTGCTTCGCTGATATCGGTGCCCAGCAGACGATTGATTTTCTCAGGCTCCAGCTCCAGAGTCTTGGGAGCGGGAACATAGTTGATGATATCGATGATGCCGTCCATTACGTCGCCGCACTCCACCAGCTCCACCAGCTCGCAGGCGCGCTGCACAGCGGGGACGGTCATCATGGGGTCCAGACTCTTCTCGAACTTGCCGGAGGACTCGGTACGCATGCCCAGCGCCAGAGCGGTCTGGCGAATGGAGGTGCCGTTGAAGTTGGCAGATTCGAAGACCACGGTGGTGGTATCGTCCAGAATTTCCGAATTCTCACCGCCCATGATACCGGCAAGACCGATGGGTTTGTTCTCATCGGCGATGACCAGCATGCCAGGCTTCAACTGACGAATGTTACCATCCAGAGTGGTCAGAGTTTCGCCCTCGGTGGCTTCGCGGACGATAATCTTGCCAGAGCCAACATAACGGTAGTCGAAGGCATGCATGGGCTGACCATATTCCAGCATGACATAGTTGGTGATGTCAACAATGTTGTTGATGGGACGAACACCATTGGCGCGGAGACGCTGACGCAGCCACTTGGGGGAGGGGGCAATTTTTACGTTCTTGACCATACGGGAGGAGTAACGATTACACAGGTTCTCCGCAGGTACTTCTACGTCCAGCATGTCGTACATAGAGCCGGCATCGCTGCCCTTGACCATAGGCTCATGGTGGCGCATAGGCTGATTGAAAGCGGCAGCGGCTTCTCTTGCCAGACCGATGATGGAGTAGCAGTCGGGACGGTTGTTGGGGATTTCGAAATCCACGATGGTGTCGTCGTTTCCGATGACCAGATTGATATCGTCACCAATCTTGCAATCCTCGTCGTTCAGAATCCAGATGCCATCCAGAATGGCATTGGGATAGTCATTCAGGGACAGCCCCAGTTCCTCCAGACCGCAGAGCATGCCGTTGGACTTGACGCCACGGAGCTTACCCTTGGTGATGTGGACACCACCGGGCAGGTAGGAATTATGCAGGGCGGTGGGAACCAGATCGCCCTCGCTGACATTCTGGGCGCCGGTGACAATCTGGACAGGCTCATCCTGCCCCACATCAACCTGACATACCCACATGTGGTCAGAATTTTCGTGACGGACGATGGACACTACTTTACCCACAACCACGTTGCGGATTTCGGCATCCATACGCTCATAGGTCTCCACCTTCTGACCGGCAACGGTCATGGTTTCGACGAATTCTTTATCGGAAACGTGGGAAAGATCCACGAATTCCTCATGCAGCCATTTTCTGTTCAGTTTCATGATCAATCCCTCCTTTTAGAACTGTTCCAGGAATTTCACGTTGTTATCGAAAATCAGACGCAGGTCGTTGATTTTCAGGCGACCCATAGCCATGCGCTCCAGACCCATGCCGAAGGCGAAGCCGGAGTACTTTTCGGGGTCGATGCCGCAGTTACGCAGCACGTCAGGATGCACCATGCCGGCACCCAGCAGCTCAATCCAGCCCTCGCCATGGCAGGTGGGGCAGACGTTTCCATCCACCTCGCCGGTGCCGTGGCACTTGTGGCACTGCATGTCCATCTCGCAGCTGGGTTCGGTGAAGGGGAAGTGATGGGGGCGGAACCGCATCTGGGCATCTTCTCCGTAGATGGCACGCATAATGGTAATCAGCGCGCCCTTCAGGTCACCCATGGTGATGTGCTCATCCACCACCAGACCTTCAATCTGGTGGAACATGGGGGAATGGGTGGCATCGGCCTCGTCTTTACGGAACACACGACCGGGTGCCAGCATGCAGAAGGGCGGCTCATGGTTTTCCATAAAGCGAATCTGCATGGAGCTGGTCTGGGTACGCAGCAGGACGCTGTCTTCTTCGTTGAAATAGAAGGTATCGCTGCGGTCGCGGGAGGGGTGACCCTCTTCGATGTTCAGGCGGGTGAAGTTGTAGTCTGCCAGTTCCACCTCGGGACCGTCTACAACGGTGTAGCCCAGACCTACAAAGATGTCCTTAACCTGCTGCAGCACCTGATTCATGGGGTGCTGATGACCCAGCTCCACGGCTTCACCGGGGATGGTCACATCAATGGACTCCGCAGCCAGCTTAGCTTCCAGAGCGGCAGCGCTGAGGGCGGTCTTACGCTCCTCCAGTCTGGCTTCGATTTCGGCGCGAACGGCATTGGCCAGCTGACCCATGACAGGGCGTTCCTCAGCGGACAGCTTGCCCATCATTTTCAGCACAGCGGTCAGCTCGCCCTTTTTGCCCAGCCACTTGACACGCTGCTCGTCCAGAGCGGCGGTGTTTTCCGCAGCATCCAGAGCCGCCAGTGCATTCTGGCGAATCAGCTCTAATTGTTCTTTCATATTGGTTCTCCTTCCAGAGTAATGTAAAAAAATAAAACCCTTCATCCCTCAAAACAGGGACGAAAGGCATTCCTTCCGCGGTACCACCCACGATTCGCCATAAGGCGCAACTTAGAAGCGCATATACGCTCGCAACCGTTAACGGAGTCACCCGTCCATTCCTACTGTAATTCAGATGGCAGCTCCCGGGAGAAGGCCCGCAATCGCATCCAAGCGGCTTTCACCCACCCGCTCTCGCTAACGTAATGCTTCTGATATTGGACAACCCATTCAATGCTTTTGCATATCTTAATGTATAGTAGCATATTTGGATACAAATTGCAAGTGTTTTTTCGGCTTGACGGAAGGGAAAAGGGGTGGTATGATGTTTGAAAAGCATTGGAGGTGATGGCGATGTATCAGCCTTTGGCAGATTTACTGCGTCCGCAGACGTTGGACGAGGTATATGGACAGGAGCATATTTTGGGCAAGGGGGCGGTGCTGCGCCGTCTGGTGGACTCCGGCAAGGTGCCGAACATGGTGTTCTACGGCCCCAGCGGCACCGGAAAGACTACCGTTGCCAACATCATCGCGAAAATGACGGATCGCCGGCTATACAAACTTAACGCCACCACGGCCTCTACCGCAGATATCAAGCAAATTGTATCGGAACTGGACACTTTTCTTGCCCCTAACGGCGTTCTGCTTTATCTGGACGAGATTCAATCCTTCAACAAAAAGCAGCAGCAGTCTCTGCTGGAACACATTGAAAACGGCAAAATCACTCTGATTGCGTCCACTACTGAGAATCCCTATTTTTATGTGTTTAACGCGATTTTGAGCCGGTCTACGGTTTTTGAATTCAAGCAGATTTCTGCTACCGCCGCCTTGCAGGCGATTCATCGCGCGGTTCGGTTCATGGAGGAACGCACCGCGCTGACGGCAGATTGTGAGGACGGAGCACTGGAGTACATTGCCGGAGCCTGTGGCGGCGATATCCGCAAGGCACTCAATGCAGTGGAGGTGCTGTTTTCTGCCGGTGTTCAGTCCGGTGATACCATTGCTTTGACTCTGGCCGATGCTAAACTGGTTACCCAGAAAAGCGCTCTTCGGGCGGATCGGGACGGCGATAACCATTACGATTTACTTTCGGCGCTGCAGAAGTCCATTCGTGGCTCGGATCCGGATGCTGCCTGCCATTATCTGGCGCGATTGCTGGAGGCGGGACAGATGCAGTCTGCCTGCCGGCGGTTGATGGTGATTGCGGCAGAGGATGTGGGGTTGGCGTATCCGCAAATTATCCCCATCGTCAATGCCGCTGTGGATATGGCGTTGAAGCTGGGGATGCCGGAGGCGCGGATTCCTCTTGGCGATGTTGCGGTGCTGATGGCAACCTCGCCCAAGTCCAATTCCGGACATATTGCGCTGGATATGGCGATTGATGATGTGCGGAAGGGCAAAGGCGGCGATTTCCCACGACATTTGCAGAATATGCATGCCGACACCTACACCATGGAGCGGGAGCAGGGGTATCAGTATCCTCACGATTATCCCAATCACTGGGTGCGGCAGCAGTATTTGCCAGATGAGTTGGTGGGCACCACCTATTACGAATACGGTCCCAACAAGCTGGAACAGGCAGCAAAACAGTATTGGGATGCCGTCAAAGGAAAGTGACAGCTATGGACATTCAAGTAGGAGATATCCTGACTATGAAAAAGCCCCATCCCTGCGGCGACAAGCGGTGGCTGGTACTGCGAACCGGAGCAGACTTCCGGCTGCGGTGCTTGGGGTGCGGTCATGAGGTCATGACACCCCGCTTTAAGGCGGAAAAAAATGTGCGTGACATCCAGAAAAATCTTTCGACATAACGATACGGCAGCCGATGAAGTCGGCTGCCGTTTTCTTTGTTTTTGGGATGGGCAGTAGCGATTGTTCCCTAGAGATAACGAGATTTGCGATGGGAAAGGTTCGCTGTTGCGACCAACTTTTATGATGAGAAGCGGTAAACTGACAGCACGGAGGTGAGGAGTTGCCGGTATATCTGGATGTGCTGGTGGTGCTGAATTTTCTGGTGGATTTGTTTCTGCTGCTTGGAACAAACCGGCTGTCCGGTCATCCGCCGGATATCAAAAGAGCGGTGCCGGCTGCTGTGCTGGGAGGAATGTATGGTGGAGCCTGCATTTTGCCGGGATTTGCTTTTCTGGCAGGCACGGCGTGGCGAATGGTGGTCCTTTGTTTGATGGCGATGATTGGTTTTGGATGCCGGAGAGATTCGCTGCGCAGAGGGATTCTGTTTGTACTGCTGAGTATGGCTCTGGGCGGTGTGGCAACGGGGCTGAGCGGCGGAGGATTCTTGTCGATTGTACTGTCCGCAGGCGTAGTTTGTGCCATGTGTCTGTTGGGATTTCGGGGAAGAGTTGGAGCGACCTATGTTCCTGTGGAGCTGGAAGGGGAAAGTTTTACAGCCCTATGCGACACGGGAAACTGCCTGACGGATCCTATCACCGGACAGCCGGTTCTGGTGGTTTCAGCAAGGATTGGGAAGCGGCTGCTGAAGGTGGATAAGGCTGAACTGTCAGACCCTGTCAGAGGAATGGAGAAGGTCAGCGGTGCCAGACTTATACCCTATCATGCGGTCGGACGGCAGGCCATGCTGCTGGCAAAACGGTTTGAGAATGTAAGTATAGGTAGGTGGAAGGGGAGCTGTCTGGTGGCATTCGCGCCGGATGATATCGGACAGGGGAAGTCCTATGACGCATTGACAGGAGGGGAATTATGAAGGGAAAATGGATGGATTTTCTTGTGTGGATTGGGTTGGTGCCGAAGCAGGAGGTCTATTATATCGGCGGCAGCGATGTTTTGCCTGCGCCGCTGAAAGGTCAGGAGGAACAGGATGCGCTGGAAGGGTTGGAGCAGGGAGATGAGGATGCCAAGCAACGACTCATTGAGCATAATCTGCGGCTTGTTGTTTACATATCCCGAAGATTCGAAAACACCGGGATAAATCTGGAGGACTTGATTTCCATAGGTACTATTGGACTAATCAAGGCAATCGGAACCTATCGACGTGACAAGAATATTAAGCTGGCGACCTATGCTTCCCGTTGTATCGAAAACGAGATATTAATGCATATTCGTAAAATATCCAACCAGAAAACGGAAATCTCGCTGGATGAACCAATCAATATGGATTACGACGGCAATGAACTGCTGCTGTCGGATATTCTTGGAACGGATGAAGATATGATTATGCGTCCGCTGGAGGATGATGTGGATTTGTGTATTTTGCGTCAGGCCCTGGCACAGCTGCCGGAACGGGAACGGGAAATTGTAGAGATGCGTTTCGGACTGGCAGGGCGGAAGGAACTGACGCAGAAGGAGGTTGCTCAGCATATGGGTATTTCCCAATCTTATATTTCACGACTGGAGAAACGAATCATGCTGCGCTTGCGCACGGAGATGATCCGGCAGACAAGTTGCGCTTGACAATAATGGTCGGTGTGATATAATCGATACAAAATTATATCGATATAATTTTGTATCGATTAGGAGGTGCCGCTGTGGAGCGGAAGGAGATTTCGAAATCGGTTCTCAAGCGTCTGCCCGGATATCTGGCATATTTGAAGAATATTCCGGATGGAGCCTCGCCCTATATTTCCGCCACAGCACTTGCCAATGCGCTGGGTATGGGAGAGGTGCAGGTTCGCAAGGATTTGGCTATGGTTTCCGATGGTGGTCGCCCCAAAATCGGTTATCCCCGTGAAACGCTGATTGATGATATTGAGCAGTTCCTTGGCTATGACAATACCACCGATGCGGTGTTAATTGGTGCCGGCAAGTTGGGACAGGCGCTGCTGGGCTACAGCGGCTTTGCGGCTTATGGCTTAAATATTCTGGCTGCTTTTGATGTGGCGCCCTTTGCGGAGCAGACAGAGGATGGAAAGCCGGTTTATCCTATGGTCCAGCTGGAGAGCTTTTGTCGCGCCCACAAGGTCCGGATGGGGATTATCACGGTTCCGGTGGAGCATGCACAGAAGGTGTGCGACCAGTTAATTGAATGTGGTATTAAGGCAATTTGGACCTTCGCCCCCACCCATCTGGAGGTGCCGCCCAATATCCTTGTGCAGCATGAAAATATGGCTATGTCGCTGGCGGTGCTTAGTATGCACCTGCAGGCGCAGATGAAAAAATAAGTAATGCCGTACCCGTCAGGGTACGGCATTTTGCACTACAGGTTCTTCAGATTGCTGAAATCCAGTTTTTTACTCTTTTCGTCCAGCATGGCGGTCAGTTCGCGGGTGCGTTTTTCCACGCAATTAGAGTAGAGTTTGCAGGTTTCGTTGCATTTCAGGTCGCAGCGCAAGACCAGGCCGGTCATCGGATTTCCCTTACTGTTCAGGCAATCATAGAGCCGTCTGGAAGTTCCTGGGCGGTGGAAAAACTCGATGACTTTCCGGATGTGGGAAGCATCATGCCCACCCCGAACAAGAGACAGATAGCGTTTCAGACAAATCAGGTATTCGCTATCCTCTGCGGCAGCAAGAGGAATCATGGCATCTACGCAGGGAATCATGTCATTGCGCCGACCAAGCGCCCAGTATACAAATGCAAGCGCAGCGGACATATAGTAGCTTTCCAGTGCCGGAGAAAGGATGGCGGTAAGCTTGGCACCTCTAAGGAATCCGTGTACGCCACGGATATTGGAAGTGAATTTATCCATCTGGTCGATGTGCATCATCAGACCCAGCATATCCGGAATGGAGGCGGTAACGGGGTCGCGGAGTGTCCGCATGGCGTAGACGGCATAGCGGTGGTCGTCCATCTTTTGGGATAGACGGTGAATCAGCATTTCGCTGTAACCGGGGATAATAACCTGATAAGTGGGGAAGCCCAGACAGGAACGATCACGAACAAGGATATCGTAGCCCAGTGACGTAAAGTAGTCCTTACACTGACGAAGTAGTTCTTTATTATTGCCGCCGGACATACCCACGCTTTCATCGAAGGCACGGTGACCTTCACCCACGAAGAACTCCGGTGTCTTGAGCCAGGTGCCCATTGCCATCTCGTTGGTGATACTGGCAAAGGAGTATTCACCCTGCTTTTTTACAAGGAAATCTTCCAATGTGGTAATATTCTGAATATTTCGACCCTGGAAGCTTTCGGTCAGAGAGCGTTCCAGTGCAATTTCGAAGATGGGGTAGGCACCAAAGTGTGTATGGTAGCGGCCGGTCTTCTGATCGATGATGCAGGCGCATACAACGGGAAAACCAGTGCCGAGAGAGGCATCCTTTAAGATGACATTGTAGCCGCTTCCGCGAACGAAAGTAATAATTTTATAGGCAACCTGATATTTTGCAAGCACGTCCTCCGGAATATCGGGCAGAGCAAGACACTCATCAATGATGCGGATTTGATGATTTCGTTCTACGATTTCGCTGATGGCTTGCACGATGGCCTCCTCAGGGGAGTTGCCGGCGGCACAGCCATTGGTGGCATAGACCCGCTTGCGAAGATTGGTGGGGAGATGTTCTGCAGTACCGGTGGTCAGGCACCAGTAGGGCGTTGCAGACACCAAACCATCCTTGTCGGCGTATTGGGTGATGATTTCCTCCGGTGTCATGGTCACACCGGTGAAGCGATTTAAGCTTTCGCTCAGTTGGGTATACCACTTCCGGTTGCGTTCCAGTAATTGGGTAGCACTAAGAAGCTGGTATTTGGTGCCGTCGAAAGAAAAGTCGCCGTCCTTTTGGACGTTGGGACCGTTGATAAATCCCATCTGCAGCCGTTCCATCAGTTCACCGTAGCCACTTGCGAGGGCAAACTCACGGGTCAGACCTTTACCATTGACACAGAAAACAGTTCCGGGAACCTGAATACTCAAAGCAAAGCAGTATGGAACGCTGGTTTCGTGCCAGTTTTCGATGGTTTCGATACCATGATTCTTTAAAATTTCTTTTATTTTTGCTACCGTTGCCAGAGGGCTGTTGTCCTTGAATTGTCCGTCAACGATGTTCAGTTCGGTCGTGTTTGTCATTTATTCACCGACTTTCTGTGATTTCTTTATGAATTATATTACAGAACAAGTTCTCTGTCAATTTGAAAATGCTCGAAAGAGGCGTGAACACAGCAAAAGAAGACAACGGCGGCTCGTTGGAGCCGCCGTTTGGATTTATAAGATGTTACGCAGGTAATTGGCCATCTGATTGAAGTCCAGCTCTGCCATCTTGCTATCGAGCATATCAGCGATGCTGTCTACCTTTTTCAGGTAGCAAACGCCGTGCAGAGGGCAGGTCTCGGCGCACTGCTTGTCACAGCGCATGACAAACCGCTCCAGAGGATTGGCCTTGGTACGAAGGATGTTCAAAAGTTCATCCACGGTTTCGGGCTGGTGGAAACAGGTGATAACTCTGGTTGCGTAATCCATACCGTAGCTATCTGCCATCAGCTCGTAGAAACGTTTGAGGCAAATCAGGTACTCCAAATCCTTATCCGGAGCCTTGGGAATCATTTTGCCTACAAAGCTTGCGGCTTCCCGATAACGACCAATCGAATGATAGACATAGCCTAAGGCGGCAGCCATCAGGTAGTTCTGCTTGGCGCGAGGTGTAATGGAGGGAATTTTTGCCATCATAGCGAAGCCGTGCAAATCTGTGTAAACGGCATCCATATCCCTGATTTTGTCCAGATGCATCAGCAAACCCATTCTTTCGACTGCGGTGGCTTTGACGGGGTCACGCAATGTGGACAAAGCATAAGGCGCATAGCGCTGATCGTTGGATTTGCTGGAAATGCGGTTGATGTAGCATTCGCTGTAACCGGGAACAATGACCTGATAGGTGGGGAAACCCAGACAGGAACAGTCGCGGACCAAGAGGGAATAACCTTGTCTGGTGAAATAATCCATGCAGAAACGGAGAATTTCCTTGTTATCGCAGGAATCGGTACCCATGTCGGGGTCGTAGGTAAAGGGACTGTCGTCCACAAAGAAACCGGGGAGCTTGTTACCGGAGCTACGTCGCAGTTCGATATAAAAGTCGTTGAGGTTAAACTTTACGCTACTTTTCGGGGAAAAGGCTTCGTTTTCCGCAATGGCTGTAATGCTGCGCCCCTGAAAGCTTTCGGTGAGGGATCGCTCCAGTGCAATTTCGAATACGGGGTGGGCGCCGAAATGGGTATGATAGCGACCGGTCCGACGGTCGATGATGCAGGCGCAGATAACCGGAAAACCCGTATTCAGGGAAGCGTCCTTAATGATGACCTTGTAGCCGTTACGCCGGACAAAATCGATGATTTTGTAGGAAATCTCGTATTTTTTTAAGTCCTCCTCGGGAATTTCGGGAATGGATAGTCCATCTTTCAGGATGCGAAGCTGATGCCCCCGTTCCACAATTTCACTAATGGCCTGGACCAGCGCCTCTTCGGGCGTGTTACCGGCGGCACAGCCGTTGCTACCGTAAATCCGCTTACGCAGCACCGTGGGGAAGTATACTTTTTCCAGCGAGGACAGCTCCAGATACGGAGTTACGGAAATCATACCCTCGCGGGTGGAACACTGTGCCAACATTTGCTCCGGCGTAATTTTCTCGCCGGTGGAATCCAGTACAAGATCAGACATTTTCTGATACCAGTCACGATGGTTTTCCAGCAACTGTCGGGCAGGCAGCATCTCGAATCGGGAGTCTTCAATGGCATAGTCACCGTCCTTCAAAGAGGTAGGACCGTAGATGATACCAAGCTGAAGCCGCTCAATCAGTTCGCCGTAGGCGCTGGCGATGGCAAATTCCTTTGTCAAACCCTTGCCGATGGCGCGGAAACTGGTTCCCGGAATTTTGAGTTTGTTGGAATAGCAATAGGGCACACCGCTCTCAAACCATGTCATTTCTGCCTGAATGTTTATTTCCCGCAGGATTCCTTTAATTCGTTCGATGGTAGCGGCAGGACTGCTGTCCTTGAACTTACCATCGATGATGGCATCGTTGGCTTCGGGGGTCGTGATCATATCGAAACGTCCTTTCAGTCGTTATTTACCGGCCTTGAAGCTGTCCTTCAGGCTGACGGAACGGTTAAATACCAGATGGTTGGGCGTAGAATCCTTGCTGTCGGGACAGAAGTAACCCAGACGCATGAACTGATAGGAGGAAGGCGCCTTGGCGGAGGCAAGACTCATTTCCATCTTGCAGCCGGTGAGGACCTCCAGAGAATCAGGATTCAGGCAGGCGAGGAAATCCTTGCCAGCCGCATCGGGGTCCGGATCATTGAACAAGTTGGAATACTGACGGACCTCGGCTTCCACGCAGTTGGCAGCATCCACCCAGTGGATGGTCGCGCCCTTGACCTTGCGACCGTCGGCAGGATCACCGCCCTTGGAATCGGGGTCATAGGTTGCCAGAACTTCAGTTACATTGCCATTTTCGTCGGTGACACAACCGGTGCATTTAATAAGGTAAGCGCCCTTCAGACGGCACTCAGGACCATCGGGGTACAGACGCTTATACTTGGGAATGGGCTGGGCGAGGAAATCGTCAGCTTCAATCCACAAATCGCGGGAGAAAGTCACCTCACGGCTGCCGTCCTCGGGACGGTTGGGGTTGTTCTCAACGGTGACGGTCTCAGACTTACCCTCAGGATAGTTGGTGATGGTTAGCTTTACAGGCTTCAAAACAGCCATGACCCGCTGGGCGGTTTCGTTCAGGTCCTCACGCAGGCAATGCTCCAGGAAGGCGAACTCGATGGTATTGGGGCTCTTGGCAACGCCGACACGGTCACAGAAGTTGCGGATGGAGTTGGGGGTGTAGCCACGGCGGCGCAGACCGCAAAGTGTGGGCATGCGGGGATCATCCCAGCCGGAAACGTAGTTGTTTTCGACCAATGCTCTGAGCTTGCGCTTACTCAGCACGGTATGGTCAATGCCCAGACGGGCGAACTCAATCTGACGGGGGTGATGGGGGACAGATACATTCTCCACGACCCAGTTGTACAGAGGACGGTGATTCTCAAATTCCAGAGAACACAGGCTGTGGGTGATGCCCTCCAGTGCGTCCTGAATGGGATGAGCGAAGTCGTACATGGGGTAGATGCACCACTTATCGCCCTGACGATGGTGATGCATATGGCGGATACGGTAGATAACGGGGTCACGCATATTGAAGTTACCGGAGGCAAGATCAATTTTGGCGCGAAGAGTATACTGGTTGTCCTCGAACTCGCCGGCACGCATCCGTGCGAACAGATCCAGACTCTCCTCGATGGGACGGTCACGCCAGGGAGATTTGGCGGGTGTGGTCAAATCTCCACGGTATTCCTTGGCCTGCTCGGGAGTCAGTTCGCAGACGTAGGCCAGTCCTTTCTTAATCAGTTCTACGGCATACTCATAGTCCTTTTCGAAATAGTCAGAGCCATAGTAGAACCGGTCGCCCCAGTCAAAGCCGAGCCAGTGGATATCCTGTTTGATGGCCTCTACGAATTCCACATCCTCTTTGGTGGGATTGGTGTCGTCCATACGAAGGTTGCACAGACCGTTGAACTTCTCGGCGGTGCCGAAGTCGATAATCAGCGCCTTGCAGTGACCAATATGCAGGTAGCCATTGGGTTCCGGAGGAAAACGGGTATGCACTGTCTGGCCGGCATAACGTCCGCCCTCAGCGATATCCTCCTCAATAAATGCGTGGATGAAATTTTTGCTCTCGGTGATTTCAGCCATCGTTAATTACCTCACTATAAATTAAAATTACGATTCATTATAACCCATCGTGCCGGTTTTTGCAACCAAAATTCCAAGACAGCAACAATTTTTTCGTAACTCATTAACATTGTGAAAACAATTTTGTTTTTTTATTAAATTATGGTTGTCAATTCGGCAGAATTATATTAAAATAGGGGAGATACGAAAGAAGGAGTGGATCTCAATGAGTGATGTTAAATATAAGCGCATTCTGCTGAAGGTCAGCGGTGAAGCGCTTGCAGGTAAAGAAGGTACCGGACTGGACTTTACGATTCTGCATAGTGTCTGCGGTTCCATCAAGGAATGTGTGGACATGGGTGTGCAGGTTGGACTGGTCATCGGTGGCGGTAATTTCTGGCGTGGTGTTAAGAACGGTGCAGGTAAGCTTCAGCGCTCCCACGGCGATGCTATGGGTATGCTGGCTACGGTGATGAATGCCATCGCTGTGGCTGATGTTCTTGGTCAGCATGGTGTGGATGCCAGAGTGCTGACCGCTGTGGAGATGAACAAGTTTGCCGAGTACTTCACCAGAGATACAGCGGAGCGCTATCTGAACGAGGGCAAGGTGGTCTTGTTTGCGGCAGGTACCGGCAATCCTTATTTCTCCACCGATACCGGTGCGGTGCTTCGCGGTGTTGAGATTGAAGCCGATGCGGTTCTGATGGCGAAGAACATTGATGCTATCTATTCCGCTGACCCCAAAAAGGACCCCAATGCGGTTCGCTACTCCCAGCTTACTTATGCCAAGGTGCTGGAGGACAACCTGAAAGCCACCGATATCACTGCCATGGCTCTGGCTATGGACAATGATATGACCATGGTGTGCTTCGGTCTGGATGAGGAAAACAGTATTGTACGCGTGGTTCGTGGCGAAGCCATTGGTACCACCGTTAAAAATCAATTTTAAGGAGGACGCTATTATGGCAGTCGATTTCAAGGAATACTCAAGAAGAATGGAAAAGTCTCTGGAGCACCTGGAGGAGGAGTTCGGTGCTGTTCGCGCCGGCCGTGCCAATCCCAAGGTTCTGGATCGTATTACTGTGGAATACTATGGTAGCGAAACAGCTCTGAATGGTGTTGCCACCATTTCTTCCCCCGATGCCCGTACGTTGGTCATCCAGCCCTGGGATGCCTCTCTGCTGAAAGAAATCCAGAAGGCCATTCAGAGTTCTGAACTGGGTATCAACCCTCAGAACGATGGTCGTGTGATTCGTCTGGTGTTCCCCCAGCTGACCGAGGATCGCCGTAAGGAGCTTGTCAAGCAGATTAAGAAGTACGCTGAAGAAGCTAAGGTTGCTATGCGTAACATCCGTCGTGATGGTATGGACTACGTGAAGAAACTGAAGAAAAATAGTGAAATCACTGAGGACGATCAGAAGAAGGCGGAGAAAGATCTGCAGGATATTCTTGATAAGTATATCAAGAAGGCTGACGAGGCAACCGCTGCCAAGGAAAAGGAATTGATGGCAATTTGATGCCATGTGCGTTGGGGGCGCTATGCCCCCAATGCTGTTATTATAATGTAGAAAGAGGTGCTGATTATGGCACTGTCTGACAACGAAAAACCGTCCATGCCCCAGCATATTGCCATTATCATGGATGGCAACGGTCGCTGGGCAAAGAAAAGGGGATTGCCCCGTACTGCCGGTCACAAAGCCGGTGGCGAAACGTTCCGTACTATCGCAAATTACTGTCGCAGTATTGGCGTAAAGTATCTTTCTGTCTATGCGTTTTCCACCGAGAACTGGAAACGTTCTGAGGAGGAAGTTGGTGCGCTGATGGTTCTGCTGGAGCGGTATCTGGCAGAAGGTTTGCGGGATATGGAAAAGAATAAGGTATGCTTCCGCTTTTTCGGAGATTTAAGCCGTCTGAAGCCCCGGCTTCGCAAGCTGTGTCTGGAGGCTCAGGAACGTTCCTCCGAATACCATGAGGTGCAGGTGAATTTCTGCCTGAATTACGGTGGGCGTGATGAAATTGTTCGCGCTGCCAAATCCTTTGCCGCGGAGGTTGCGGCAGGGAAGCGGTCAGCGGACAGCCTTACCGAAGCTGAATTTGAAAATTATCTCGATTCCGCAGGCGTGCCGGATCCGGAGCTGGTGATTCGCCCCTCCGGTGAGCAGCGCCTGAGCAACTTCCTGCCCTGGCAGAGTGCTTACTCGGAATTTGTGTTTATGGATGTCCTCTGGCCGGACTTTGGTCCTGAGGATCTTGATAAAGCCATTGAGGAATATTATCGGCGGAACCGCCGCTTCGGAGGAGTCTGAGTCATGCTGAAAAGAACCGTTGTTGCACTGGTGTGGGTACCGATTCTGTTAATAATCATCTTCGCTCTGCCGAAGTTTATTACCGCTCTGATTGCCGGCATCATTTGTGCGATTGCCGCTTATGAGCTGCTGGGGAATACCAGACTGGTCCGCAACCCCCGTATTCTGATTTATACCATGGTTGCCGCCTTTTTTGTATCCATTTGGAGTTATTTTGGATGCCCTCTCGCTGCCGGTGTACTGGGTATCGTGGTTTTCTACGGTTTGCTGTTCTCGGAATTGATGCTTTCCGGGATGAAGATTCCGTTTTCCCGGCTTGCTATGTGCATGGTGGGCGGCTTGGTTGTCCCCTTTATGTTCAATTCTCTGATTCGGATTCTGGTTTTGGACGAAGGCAGAGCTTACATTGTAATTCCTTTGGCGATTGCGTTCCTGAATGACGTTGGCGCCTATTTTGCCGGATCCTTCCTTGGCAAGCATAAGCTTTGTCCCACCATCAGCCCTAAGAAAACCGTTGAAGGTGTGGTTGGCGGTGTTGTTGGTGCCATTCTGGCGTTGCTTATCGCCTGCCTTGTTTTCCAACTGGGCTTTGGGTTTAAGGTGAATTACTTCCTTGTTATTGTGTATGCGGTCGTGGGCGGCTTGGCTGGTGTCTTTGGCGATTTGAGCTTCTCTGTGATTAAGCGTCAGACCGGCATTAAGGACTACGGCAATTTCTTCCCCGGTCACGGCGGTATTCTGGATCGGTTTGATTCTGTTATTGTTGTGGCCCCCCTGATTGAAGTGCTGCTGTATTTGATTCCCGTGGCATATAAATGAGGTATTTTCATGGTACAATGTGTGAGTATTTTAGGTTCTACCGGTTCTATCGGCCGGCAGAGCCTGGATATTATCAGCCGGATGGAGGGGGTTCGCGTTGCGGCTCTGACCGCCGGTTCCAGTGTAGAGCTTATGGCGCAACAATGCCGTCAGTTCCATCCCACGCTCGCTGTAATGTCTTCTCAAGAGGCTGCTGAAGCACTGAAAACCGAGCTTTCTGATCTTCCCATCCGTGTGGCATGGGGCGAGGAAGGATTGATTGAAGCGGCCACTATCGAGGGCGCGGATTGCGTCATCACCGCTGTGGTAGGTATGGTAGGGTTGAAACCCACGCTTGCTGCCATTCGTGCCAGCAAGCGTATCGGTCTTGCCAACAAGGAAACGTTGGTCTGTGCCGGTGAGCTGGTTATGGCGGAGGCAGACAAGTACGGCGTTGAAATCATTCCTGTGGATTCGGAACATTCCGCTATTTTTCAGTGCCTGATGGGTGTGGGTGATTCGAAGGAGGTCAAGCGGCTGATTCTGACCTGCTCCGGCGGTCCGTTCTTCGGTATGAGCCGTGAGGAACTGAATTCCGTTACAAAAGCCGATGCATTGAAGCATCCCAATTGGAAAATGGGTGCAAAAATCACCATCGATTGCGCGACTCTGATGAACAAGGGTTTGGAGGTAATTGAAGCCATGCGGCTTTACCGCCTGCCTTTGGAGCAGGTGGATGTGGTCATTCACCGCCAGAGTATTGTGCATAGTATGGTGGAGCTGGTGGATGGTGCGGTTATGGCTCAGATGGGTGCGCCGGATATGCGCCTGCCCATACAGTTGGCGCTGACTTATCCACAGAGAATGGCTTGCCCTGTGGATGGTCTTGACCTGACCAAGTGCGGTGCTTTGACCTTCTGCGAACCGGATATGGAGCGTTTTCCGTGTCTGGCGTTGGCTCGCAGATGCGCACAGATGGGCGGTACTGCCTGTGCTGTTATGAACGGTGCCAACGAAGAGGCGGTGGCGCTGTTTCTGCAGGATCAAATCGGTTTCTATGATATTTACCGGCTGGTTTCCAAGGCGGTTGATTCTGTCCCCAATGTGATGAACCCCACACTGGAGGACATCCTTCAGGCTGACCGCCTTGCACGAATCTGTGTTCGTGATAATGTTTGATTTGCGAGGGACGATATGTCTATTGTATTTGCGATTTTACTGTTCAGTTTTTTGATTTTTATTCATGAACTGGGACACTTTGTTGCTGCGAAGCTCTCCGGTGTTCAAGTTAATGAGTTTGCTTTGTTTATGGGTCCGGCCATTTTCAAAAAGCAGGTTGGCGAAACCCTGTATTCCCTGCGGTGTATCCCAATCGGCGGTTATTGTGCCATGGAGGGTGAGAATGATGATTCTGATAACCCCCGTTCATTTCAGAAGGCCGCATGGTGGAAACGGCTGATTATTCTGGTTGCCGGTGCAGCAATGAATTTTATTACCGGTGTGATTATTATTGCTATTGTGCTGTCCTGCTCCGAAGCGTATGTTACACCTCAAATTGCCGTGGTAGAAGAGTGGAGTACTCTGGCTGCTGATAACGGATTGCGTCCCGGTGATACGATTGTTGAATTCAACGGCAAGGATATCGACATTTATCAGGATTTTACTCTGGCTACCGTTCTTTTGGATGATGGAAACTATGACATGACGGTCATTCGCGATGGTCAGAAAGTGGAGCTTTCCGATGTTCCCATGGTGCGCCAGGAGGTTATCAATCCGGATGACGGCTCTAAACAGATGCTTTATGGTATCAGCTTCGGAATCGAAAAGACAACCGCTGCATCTGTTGTGAAACGTATCTGGCCCAGTTCTATGAGCTATGTGGATTCCGTGATTGTCAGTCTGAAAATGCTGCTGACCGGTCAGGCCGGTGTTTCGGATATGTCCGGTCCTGTGGGAATTGTGGATATGATGTCCGAAACCGCGGAAGCGGCGGAGTCTGCCGGAGAGGCTTTGCTTGGAATGTTGGATTTTGGCGCTTTGATTGCCATCAATCTGGCTGTGATGAATCTGCTGCCGTTTCCTGCGCTGGACGGCGGACGAGTTGTAGCGCTGTTGATTACCTGCGGTATCGAGGCAGTTACCAAAAAGAAGCTGAACCCCAAGTATGAAGGCTATATTCATGCCGTTGGAATGATTTTATTGCTGATTTTGATGGCTGTGATTATGTTCAAGGATATTCTGTTTATCTTCAAGAGGTGATACCAATGACCAGACAAATCGATGTGGGCGGTGTAAAAATTGGTGGCGGGGCCCCGATTGTCATTCAGTCCATGCTCAATACAAAAACCACTGATGTGGCAGGCTCTCTGGAGCAGATTCGCCGTTTGCAGGCGGCAGGCTGTCAGATTGTCCGACTGGCAGTACCCAATATGGAAGCTGCCCGTGGTTTTGCTGAAATTTGTAAAGAAAGCCCACTGCCGCTGGTTGCTGATATTCATTTTGATTACAAACTTGCCATCGCCGCAGCTGAGGGTGGTGCGTCCAAAATTCGTATCAATCCCGGTAATATCGGCGGTGAAGACCGTGTACAGGCGGTTGTGGAGGTCTGCAAGGACAAGAAACTTCCCATTCGCATTGGAGTCAATGGTGGCAGTCTGGATAAAACTCTTCTGGAAAAGTATGGGCACCCCACTGCGGAAGCATTGGTGGAAAGCGCCTTTCAGCATTTGGAGCTTCTGGAAAAGTTCAGCTTTTATGACAGCTGCGTTTCCATGAAATCCTCCACGGTGCCTACGATGGTAGCGGCAGCCCGTCTGTTCCGCTCTAAGTGTGATTATCCCATTCACATCGGTGTTACCGAAACCGGCCCGGTTCGTCAGGGCCTGATTAAATCTGCTATGGGTATTGGAGCGTTACTCCTGGACGGTATTGGCGATACGGTTCGCGTCAGCTTGACTGATGATCCTGTGGAAGAAGTCTACGCTGCCAAGGATATCCTGAAGGCGGCCGGACTGCGGAAAGAGGGTGTGAATATCATTTCCTGTCCTACCTGTGGACGTACCCGCATCGACCTGATTGGTCTGGTGGAGCAGGTGGACAAGGCTTTGAAGGATTGCCGCAAGCCCATCACCGTTGCGGTAATGGGATGCATTGTTAACGGTCCCGGTGAAGCCCGTGAGGCGGATATCGGTATTGCCGGCGGCGACGGCTGGGGTACTATTTTTGAGAAGGGTGTACAGGTTGAAAAGCTTCCTTACGAGGAATTACTGCCTGCACTGCTGAGACGTATTGAAGCATTCTAAAGGGCGGAGCGATTCCGCCCTTTGTTTCCCGTGTTTGAGGTTGAGATGACAGATAATATACTCTTTTTTAATATTTTTTCAGATTATGATCCACCGGAAGATCAACGTGATGTTCTAGCTGATGCCTGTTTGCAGAATGCTCAGATTGATCAGATTGACCGGCGTATGGAGTTCCGCTTTTACTCAGACAGATACATTCCGGCACGTTATTTGAAAGCTGCGGCCAGTTGGTTACGACTGCATTATCAACTGCGTGATGTTGAGATTACCTGCAACCATCCTGAGGACCAGCTTACGAAAATAGAACCGGAAGAGCTTCGGGATTTATTTGTCGCGGAGGATTCCATGGCGAGGGGTTCTCTTGCAGGGGCTAAGTGGCACTGGCAGGAGCATACCCTTCAAATCTGCCTGAAGGCTAACGGTAAAAAAGCGCTTGAAGAATCCGTTGGAAAAGTTTGCCGAACATTGGGCGAGCGGTTTGGCACGGAAGTGAAGATTGTTATTGAGTCCGGATGCGACCTGGAGGGACAGGCTTTGTTTGAGGCTATGGAAAGAATGCGTCAGAAAATGGTTGAGAACCTGCCCATTGCGACGTTTTCTGAAAAAAAGCCGGCTGCTGCTACTGTTTCTAACGATGCCATCTTTGGCAAACCCTTCCGTGGGAATGTGATTCCCATGAAGGACTTGGATCTTAACATGGGCACTGTGATTGTGGAAGGCAAGGTCTTTGCGATTGAGCATAAAGAACTGACCAAGCGCAATGCCGTTGTTATTAAGTTCGATATGTCCGACAATACCTCTTCTGTCCGCATCAGCCGCTTCCTTGAAAATAAGGAAGCCGCACCTATTATGGATGGCGTTAAAATCGGTTCGGTGGTTCGGGTCATGGGTCGGCTGATGATTGACAATTACACCAATGAAATGGTGCTCAAACCCAACGCCATTATGCCTGCCTCCATGCCCAAACGGGTTGATACCGCAAAGAATGGCAAACGGGTTGAGTTGCATATGCATACCGTCATGAGCAACATGGATGCCCTTACCAACACCAAGGATGCCATCAAGCAGGCGGCGGCATGGGGACATAAGGCGATTGCTATTACTGACCATGGTTGTGTCCAGTCCTTTACGGACGCGCTTCATGTGGTGGAGGACTGGAAGGGGGCGCCTAAGGTTGCCGGTACTGATGAAACAATTAAGATTCTCTACGGCTGCGAGGGTTACTACATCAACGATGTGGACGACCGGCTGGCGGTTCAGGGTGATGCCAATATTCCCTTTGACGGGGAATATGTGGCATTCGATTTGGAAACCACCGGTCTTTACCGCCATGACACCATTATCGAAATTGGCGCAGTGCTGATGAAGCAGGGCGAGGAGCTGGATAGGTTCCAGACCTTTGTGAATCCTGGTCGTAAGCTTCATCCGAAGGTTGTTGAGCTGACCGGTATTACCGACGATATGCTCAAGGGTGCTCCCACTATTGAGGAGATTCTTCCCAAATTCCGCGAGTTTGTAGGTGACCGGATTCTGATTGCTCATAATGCGGATTTTGATGCCAATTTCATTCGCAGAGCCTGCGTCAAGCAAGGCATCGAATGGGATATGACTTATGTGGATACTCTGACCATTTCCCAGTGCCTGATGCCTGAGATGGGCAGATTTCGTCTGGATATCGTGGCGAAACATTTTGAACTAGATGATTTTAACCATCACCGTGCCGGTGATGATGCGCTGGTTTGCGGACGGATTGCCGGTCGGCTCTTCCAGATGCTGACCGAGTTGGGCGTGGATGATATCCAGTCCATCAATGCCGCCATGCTCCCCTTGCGTCCTGCGCACCGGCAGGAAGTGGTTAAGTGTCAGCATATCGTGCTGTTTGCGAAAAACCAGACTGGTTTGAGGAATCTGTACAGATTAATTTCTGAATCAAATCTGAAATATTTCCGCAAATTCCCTCGTATTTTTAAGTCTGAATTGATGAAGTACCGGGAGGGTCTGATTATCGGCTCTGCCTGTGAAAACAACGAGGTATATCAGGCGGTTTTTGCCGGCAAGAGTCCTGCGGAATTGCGGCGGATTGCGTCCTTCTATGATTATTTGGAGGTTCAGCCTCTGTCCAATAACCGGTTCATGCTGGCACCGAAAAAAGTGGACAAAGACGGCAGGGAAGTGGAACCACCCATGGTTCTGAACGAGGAGCAACTTCGGGATTATAACAGGGAAATCGTTGCTCTCGGTGAAGAAATGGACAAGCTGGTTGTGGCAACTGGTGACGTACATTTCCTGAATCCAGAGGATGAGATTTTCCGTCACATCCTGCTGGCGACCAAGGGTTTTGATGATGCGGACAAGGACAATCCCCTGTATTTCCGCACCACCGACGAGATGCTGAGTGAATTCAGTTATATGGGAGGGGAGAAGGCGCAGGAGATTGTGGTGACCAATCCCAATTTGATTGCAGATATGTGCGAAACGGTCCGCCCCGTGCCGCATAATCTGTTTGCTCCCTCCATTGAAAATTCCGTGGAGGATTTGAAAAGTCTGGTCTACGGCAAGCTCCACCGGCTCTATGGTGAGAATCCGCCGGAGCTGTTTGTCAAACGTGTAGAAACAGAACTGAACGATATCATCAACTGTCACTACGATGTGATTTATATGTCTGCCCAGAAACTGGTGCAGAACTCGCTGGAGAATGGTTATCTGGTGGGATCCCGTGGCTCGGTCGGTTCGTCCATTGTGGCGTATATGTCCGGCATCACGGAGGTTAATTCCTTCCCGCCACATTACCGCTGTCCCAATCCGGATTGCAAGCACACCATACTGGACATCCCTAAAGGCTACAACTGTGGCGCGGATCTTCCGGATGCGGACTGCCCGAAATGTGGTACGAAGCTGGAGAAGGACGGATTCAACATTCCTTTCGAAACCTTCCTTGGTTTCGGCGGTGATAAGGTGCCGGATATCGACCTGAATTTCTCCGGCGAATATCAGGCCAGAGCTCATGCGTATTGTACCGAAATGTTCGGAAGAAGCCATGTTTTTCGTGCCGGAACCATAGGTACGGTGGCGGAAAAGACAGCTTTCGGATATGTTAAGAAGTACATGGAGGAGCATGGAAAATCCGCCCCTGCGCCGGAAATGAACCGTTTGGCATCCGGCTGTGTCGGTGTTCGCCGTACCACCGGTCAGCACCCCGGCGGTCTGGTTGTTATCCCTCAGGAGAATGAAATCTGGGACTTCTGTCCAGTGCAGCATCCGGCGGATGACCCGAAATCGGATCAGATTACCACTCATTTCGAATACCACTCCATGGAAGAGAACCTGCTGAAGCTGGATATGCTGGGGCACGATGATCCTACCATGATTCGTATGATGGAGGATATGACCGGTGTGGATGCCAAGACCATACCACTGGATGACAAGAAAACCATGTCCATTTTCACTTCTTCAAAGGTTCTTGGCTATGAGAATGACGAACTGCTGGGCCCCACCGGCGCTGTGGCTGTGCCGGAATTCAACACCCGATTCACCCGTGGCGTTTTGCTGGATACCATGCCGGAAAAGTTCGATTTTCTGGTGCGAATCTCTGGATACACCCATGGTACTGATGTGTGGCTGGGAAATGCCCGGGATTTAATTACTTCCAAAACCGCAACCGTTGACGGCACCATCGGCTGCCGTGACGATATCATGATTTATCTGATTTCCTGCGGTATGCCGGAAAAAAGGGCCTTCAAAATCATGGAATCTGTCCGTAAGGGTAGGGGACTGCCGGATGGCGCAGAAGAGGAAATGATTGCTGCCGGCGTACCGGACTGGTACATCGGCTCCTGCAAGAAAATCAAATATCTGTTCCCCAAGGCCCACGCGGTAGCCTATGTTATGATGGCGTTCCGCATTGCGTGGTTCAAGGTCTATCATCCGCTGGCATTCTATGCGGCTTATTTCTACCGCCGAAGCCAGAAAGGCGGCTTTGATGCGGTGATGATGACCAATGGTATGGATACCGTCATGGGTCACATCGATGCCATTGATAACAATGAAAACGCCACGGACAAGGACGAAGATTTGTTAACCACATTGGAGGTGGTCTACGAGTTCTACCTCCGGGGTCTGGAATTCCTGCCCATCGACATTTACAAGAGCCACGCCACTAAATTCCTTATTGAGGATGGCAAGCTTCGTCCGCCCTTTGTGTCGATTTCCGGTCTTGGCGAAAACGCCGCTATCAGTCTGATGGAGGGCAGGGAAGGCAAGGACTTCATCTCCATTGAGGAGGTGGCAATTGCCTGTCCCAAGGTGTCGAAAACCCATATCCAAATGCTCAAGGAGGCAGGTGCCTTCGGTAATATGGCAGAAACCAATCAGGTCAGTCTATTTTAAATACTAAGGAGGATATCATCATGCAAGACATCGGTCAACAGTTCCATATCCGCTGCGTCGAGGGCGACGTGGGTCGTTACGTTTTCCTGCCCGGTGACCCCGGCAGATGTGAGGCAATTGCCGCACATTTTGACAATCCCGTTCACGTTGGTATGAATCGGGAGTACAACATCTATACCGGCTACCTGCTGGGTCAGAAGGTTAGTGTCTGCTCCACCGGTATCGGTGGCCCCTCCTCTGCCATTGCTATGGAGGAGCTGAAGAATATCGGTGCTGACACCTTTATCCGTGTCGGTACCTGCGGCGGTATTGCGCTGGATGTACTGCCCGGTGATGTGATCGTCGCCACCGGTGCCATTCGCTATGAGCATACTTCCATGGAGTATGCCCCCATCGAGTTCCCTGCGGTTCCTGATTTCAATATTGCCGCTGCTTTGAAGGCTGCCGGTGAGGAACTGGGTTACCGAATTCATACGGGTGTTGTCCAGTGTAAGGATTCTTTCTACGGTCAGCATAGTCCTGAGAAGTCCCCTGTGTACTATGAACTGCTGCAGAAGTGGGAGAGCTGGAAACGCCTTGGTGTGAAAGCCAGCGAAATGGAGTCTGCTACTCTGTTTGTGGTCGCGGCCGCACTGGGTGTGCGCTGTGGCAGCTGCTTCCACGTTATCTGGAATCAGGAGCGGGAGAAGGCCGGCATGGAGATGCCTATGACTGAGGACACTTCTGGTGCTATCAAGGTTGGTATTGAGGCAATGAAGCGTATCATCGCTGCCGATTTGGAGAAAAAGTAATATTGCATAAAAAATCCTCCCTGTATCTAGGGAGGATTTTTTGCTATTTTCGTTCCATGGTTTTCATGACATGGATGTGGATGGGAATCGCGAAGAGCAAAGTCAGAAAGTCAGATACCGCCTGCGCCATCTGGATGCCGAGCAGTCCCATGGTCGAGGAAAGTATCAGAATGGCAGGAATGAAGAAAATACCCTGTCTCGCGGCAGAGAGGAAGGTGGCAGGTGCGGTTCGTCCGATGGATTGCTCCATCATATTGCTCATGATAATCCAGCTCTGTGCAGGGAAGGTCAAGCATTGAAACCGCAGCGCCAGTGCGCCCACGGTATAAACGGCATATTCATCACGGAATACACGAACATAATCCTCCGCAAAAATGAACATCAGGACGCTGGCGGCGGAAAGGACAATCAGTGAGGTTTTGACACAAAACCAGAAGCCCTTGCGAACACGGTCGTACAGCTCTGCGCCGTAATTAAAACCGCAAACCGGCTGGAAACCCTGACCAAAGCCAATCATGGTGGACGCACCGAACATCATGATTCGCTGCACCACAGTCATTGCTGCAATCACAGCGGCGTCGCCGTAGTTGCCGGCGGCGTGGTTTAAGCACATAGCGGCCACGGATGCCAGACATTGCCGCGCCAAAGAGGGGAGTCCGCCACCGATAATCTGACGAAAATAAAAGAATTTGAATTGAAATCGGCTGATTTTTATCCGGATATTACTGCCTTTGCTGCAACCAATCCAAAGCAGGCAGAAGCTGACGAACTGGCTGATAATCGTGGCCCAGCCGGCACCGGCAACGCCCATATCAAAATACAAAATCAGTAGCGGATCCAGGGCAATGTTGATAATTGCACCGGTGACGATGCCTACCATGGCGTAAACAGCGTTACCCTGATAGCGCAGCTGATTGTTCAGAACCAAAGAGGCAGTCATCCAGGGAGCGCCAATCAGAATCACGCCAAGGTAGTCTTTGGTGTCCTTCACCATTCCTTTGGTAGCACCCAGCAAATAACACAGGGGTTCCAGAAAAATGTGTCCTGCGATGCAAATTATCAATCCGGTGATGAGGGCGGAAAAGAAGCCGGTGGCAGACATGTTGGCGGCTTCGTCGTAGTTTTTCTTGCCCAGCATACGTGAAATATAGTTTCCGCTTCCGTGACCGAAGAAGAACCCCACCGCCTGAATGATTGCCATCATGGCAAACACAACACCCACTGCGCCTGTGGCTTCGGTGGAGTCCATCATGCCTACAAAGAAGGTATCCGCCATATTGTAAAAGGATGTGACCAGCATGCTGACAATACAGGGAACTGCCAGTTTGCAAATTAGTTTATGTACCGGTGGTTCGGTCATTTGCCGGAATTTTTGTTCCTGTTGATTCATGTTTCTCTCTCCTGCGGAAGAATAGAATCCTGCCGTAACCGGCAGGATTCAAAACTGGCACACCCGAGAGGATTCGAACCTCCGACCTGCCGCTTAGGAGGCGGCCGCTCTATCCAACTGAGCTACGGATGCATATCGATGCTTATTGTAACGGAAATCATCTTTTATGTCAACGTTTTTATTTGTATTGTATACAACGTGATATTTTACGAATCAGAAGTTTTTCAGGAAGAATTTATTGTATATTTTGGTGGACATTTCATGAAATATCTGTTATAATTAGAGTAGTGTGATTGTAGGCTGGGGTGCTCCAGCTTCGGCCTTAGTTACCTGTACGAACCAAATTTTACAGGAGGTAAACCATGAAACGAGGAATGTCAAAATTCTTCAGTATCTTGCTGGTGCTTTGTATGGTATTCAGCATGATACCGGTCGCGGCTTTTGCCGCGTCTACGCCCAGTGTTCTGTACCTAAAGCCTAACAGCAACTGGCTCAGCGACGGCGCACGTTTTGCGGCGTATTTCTTCAGTGATTCAGGTGAATCCTGGGTCAGCATGACCGACTCCGATGGAGACGGTTATTATGAAGCCAAGGTTCCTTCCGGATACAGTTCTGTGATTTTCTGCAGAATGAACCCCGGTAATACCAGCAACAGCTGGGATAACAAGTGGAACCAGTCCAGCGACCTCTCCATCCCCACCAACGGCAACAACTGCTATACTGTTGCTGATGGCACCTGGGATGCCGGCGGCGGTAGCTGGAGTGCCTACAATGTGACCGAAGATGAACCGGATTATTATCTGTTCGGCTTCATCAACGGTGCGAACTACGGCTGCGAAGAGGACAGCTCCAATTTGGGCTCCTACAAGTTCTCCGGCGGCAAGCTGACTGTTACCTTCAACAGCGACAGCTACATCGGTGTTAAGACCAACACCGACAAGTGGTACATGACCCAGTCCTATGTCTCTACCTCCAGTGCCACTTTCTACAACACCTCCACCGGCTCCAGTGAGAAGATGTACGTTCCCGGCGGCGTGAAGGTCACCTTCACTCTGACCGTCAATTCCAACGACACTCTGAAGCTGAGCTACTCTGTGGATTCCTCCAGCTGCTCCCACAACTATCATGACACCAACGGTGTTTGTACCGCTTGTGGTACTGTGGTTGGACACTCCTTCTCCGGCGGCAGCTGCTCTGTCTGTGGTTCTACCTGTGATCACAGCTGGAGCAACGGCACCTGTAAGAATTGCGGTGCTTCCTGCAGCCACAACTGGAACGGTGCGACCTGCTCTATCTGCAGCCTGACCTGCAGCCATAGCTGGAGCAACGGCACCTGCACGAATTGCGGCACCAAGTGCGGCCATAAGTGGCAGAGCGGCAAGTGCGTTGTCTGTGGTATCACCTGCTCTCACAGCTATGTGGACGGTGCCTGCTCTACCTGCGGATGGACTTGCAGCCATAGCTGGAGCAATGGCGTATGCAACACCTGCGGCATCGGTTGTACTCACGAATATTCCAGCGGTAAATGCACAATCTGCGGTTCCGCTGCGCCTGTGATTGACTACTACCTGTTTGGTTTCATCAACGGTGCCAACTACGCCTGCGAAGAGGACTATGCCAACCTTGGCTCCTACAAGTTCTCCAGCGGCAAGCTGACCGTTACCTTCGAGTCTGACAGCTATGTTGGTGTTAAGACCGGTGATAACAACACCTGGTACATGACGCAGGGTTGGGTAGGCGAGGTCAACTCCGCTACCCTGTATAACACCAACAGCATCTCTGATGTCAATAAGCTGTATGTTCCCGGCGGCGCAAAGGTCACTTTCACCCTGACTGTCAACTCTAATGACACCCTGACCCTGAAGTACAGTGTGGATTCTTCCAGCTGCTCTCACCTGGTTCACAACGAGAGCGGTGTCTGTAAGGCTTGTGGCACCAATGTGGGTCACTCCTTCAGCAACAGTGTCTGCACCGGCTGCGGCGCGGCCTGCACCCATAACTGGAGCAGCAATAAGTGCACCATCTGCGGTGCTACCGGCAGTGTCAACTCTGTGAAGATTCACTTTGTTAACACTCTGGGTTGGAATGGCGTGGTTGCTTATCCCTGGTCCATTCAGGGCACTTCTACCAATGCTCTGATTGAGTGGCCCGGCGCCATCGCCAACCGCGATGACGAGGGTTTCTATACTCTGGAGCTGGATTACCAGCCTGTATCCGGTCAGAGCCTGGGTATTTTGTTCCACAACTTTGCCGGTAGCCAGACTTCCGATGTGGTCATCGACTACGCATCTCTGAGTGCCAGCGGTGAAGTCTGGGTCAAGCCCAACTCCTACACCAATTCCGATGGTAAGTTTGACTGCGCCGTTTCTACTGTTGCCAGCACCCTGGTTACCAGCCCTGAAATCAACGGCACCAAGGTTACTTTCCGTTACGAAAACAGCAGCGCTTCCTCTGTCTATCTGGCAGGCTCCTTCAACGACTGGAGCAGCACCGCCAAGAAGATGACCAAGAGCAACGGCGTCTGGACCACCACCATGACCCTGGCTGAGGGTGCCTACGAATACAAGTTCGTGGTCGATGGCGAGTGGATTCTGGATCCTAGCAATGGTACTGTGGGCGGCTATGACAACAACAGCGTTGTGGTTGTCGGTGGCAGCAGCACCGACAAGGTCACCATTAAGTTCCACTTCTTCCGTGACGGCGAGAATGCCTACGATGATTGGGATGTATGGTTCTGGGACAGCCAGAGCAGTGGCTCCGGCACCTTCACTTCTGTGACTAATGACAAGGGTATGGTCGCAACCTACACCTTGGACGGCTCCGTCAACACCAGTGTTGGTTATACCGTCCGCAAGACCGACTGGTCCGATCAGGAATTCTATGATCGTTTCATCGATTTGTCCGACGTACAGTCTGGTACTGTCCACTACTTCCTGAATTCCGGCTCCGCTACCGGCAGCCGTATTCTGGGCAATGATGTGGTTATGTCCGCTAGCCCCACCTATGCCAACCTCGATTACGAAACCGGCAAGATTTGGGTTAAGACTTCTATGCCTGTGACCAATGCTTCCAGCGCTTTCTCCATTGTATATTCCGATGGCAGCGCTTCTGACATCAGTGTTACCGGTGTCAGTTTGGACAACTGGGGCTACTCCCTGACCCTGAGCCGCAAGATGATGGCTCATGAGGTGGGTAACTACCGTGTCAAGTGCGACAGCCTGATGTACATTGAGACTGACGGCATGTTCTACTCCAACCAGTTCGCCGCGGACTACACCTACCACGGCAACGATTTGGGTGCTACCTGGACCAAGTCCAAGACTACCTTCAAGGTCTGGGCTCCCACCGCTCAGAATGTGCAGATTCAGCTGTACTCCGGCGGTAACTACGGCAACAACGACTGGATTAAGACCGTGAACATGACCCGCGGTGATAAGGGCGTCTGGACTGCTTCTGTTTCCGGCGACCTGAACGGCAAATACTACGTTTACACCGTCGATTTCGGTCACTACACTACCGAGGCTGTGGACCCCTACGCCAAGTCCACCGGCGCTAACGGCGACCGCGGTATGATTCTGGATATGGATTCTACTGACCCCGATGGCTGGGCCAACGACGTCAGCCCCAACAAGGGCATGAACTACACCGATGCCATCATCTATGAGATGCACATCCGTGAAATGACCATCGACTCCACCTCCGGTGTTAAGGACGAGTGGAGGGGCAAGTATCTGGGCCTGACTCAGTCCGGCACCAACTACGAGGGTCGCGCCACCGCTCTGGATCACCTGAAGGAGCTGGGCATTACCCACGTTCAGCTGATGCCTGCTTACGACTTCTCCTCCAACGATGAGTACCATCTGGAGGATTGGGAACAGTACAATTGGGGCTACGATCCCGAGCACTACAACGTTCCTGAGGGTTCCTACGCCACCGACCCCTACAACGGTAATATCCGTGTTAATGAGTTCAAGCAGATGGTTCAGACCTTCCACTCCAACGGCATCAACGTTGTTATGGACGTGGTTTACAACCATACCTACAGTGGTGGCGACTGGTGCTACAACAAGATTGTTCCCGTTTACTTCTCCCGTTTCTGGGGTGAGGGTAACTGGTCCAACGGCTCCGGTTGTGGTAACGATATCGCCACCGAGCGCTCTATGATGCGCAACTACATCATCGACTCCATGATGTACTGGGTCGAGGAGTATCACATCGACGGTTTCCGTTTCGACTACGCCAGCCTGATTGATACCCAGACCATGAATGATGTTATCAGCACCATTCAGGCCAAGTACCCCTACGTCATTTTCTATGGCGAAGGCTGGAACAAGGACGGTGCTACCGCCGTTGAGGACGGTCACAGTCTGGCCAATCAGGGCAATGCCTGGATTACCGGCAGCCTGGCCTTCTACAACGACAAGATTCGTAACGCCATTGCTGGCGACAACGGCCACTCCTGGGGCTTCGCCACCGGCGACAGCGGCAAGTGCGATGACATCGCCAACTCCTTCCGCGCAAGCAACGGCTGGTCCTCCAGCCCCTCTCAGACCATCAACTACGTTTCCGCCCACGATAACCACACCCTGATTGATAAGATTATCATCAGCCGTAACGGCGCTTACTGGGAGGAAATGGTCCGGATGAATAACCTGTCCGCCGCCATTTACATGATGGCACAGGGCATCCCCTACATCTACTCCGGTGAAGAGCTTCTCCGTGAGAAGGTGAATGAGGATGGTTACCGGATTGATAACGCCCACGGCACCAACGACTATGTCAACAAGATTCGTTGGGACCATCTGGTCAACAAGGATTACGCTCAAATGACCGATGACTACTACGCCGGTCTGGTTGCCTTCCGTAAGAACCATGCGGCTCTGCGTAACCCCGACGGTGCCAATGCATGGAACTACACTACTTATCACAAGATTAACGATCACTGTATCATGTTCTACATCAGCGGTTATCCCAACTACGAGTGTTCTGATGGCATCGTAATCATTTACAACGCCAACAACGGCACCCAGTGGGTTGACCTGGGCAACTACGGTCTGCCTTGGGGTTACTATCAGGCCTGTGTCCATGGCACTCAGGCAGGCATCTCCCCGCTGTGGGGCGTAGATGTGGGTGGTTACGGCTCCGGCTCCATTGGCGTCGAGGGCATCTCCACTACCATTCTGGTTCTGGGCGATTTGGTCCACGAAGAGTCTGTCTACAACAACCAGAACTACAGCTGCAGCCACTCCAGCCACACCACCAGCGGTCTGTGCACCACCTGCGGTGTTGAAGTGAGCCACAGCTACTCCAGCGGCACCTGCTCCATTTGCGGTCTGTCTCAGTCCGCTCCCGAGACTGTCACTCTGTATTTCGACAACTCCAGCTACAACTGGAGCGGTGTATACTGCTACACCTGGGCTTCTGCCGGCGGCAGAAACACCGAGTATACCGGCAGCTGGCCTGGTTCTTCCATGACCGCTCTGGGCAACGGTGTCTATGCTCTGACGGTTTCCACCAGCGCTACCAATCTGATTTTCAATGATTCGCTGGGTAATCAGACCGACGCACTGGCAATGCCCACCGATTATAGCAAGACTCAGTACAACCCCAGCTCCGGCACATGGGTTGCTTATACCGCACCTGTTAAGAATTACTACATTACCGGCACCATGAACGGCTGGGCTCTGAGCGATTCCGCTTATCAGCTGGACACCGATGGTCTGACCTACAGCAAGACCTTCACTTGGACTGCCGGTAGCTATGAGTTCAAGGTCTGCAATGGTAGCTGGGATGAGGCGTGGCCTTCCTCCAACTACGTCCTGAATCTGGATGTCAAGAGCGAGGTTACCATTTCCTTTAATCCCACCAGCGGTGATATTGATGTCACCACTAAGGCCTTGGAGACTCCCACTTGCAGTCATAGCTACAGCTCTCAGGTAACGACTGCTGCTACCTGCACCACCAATGGTGTCAAGACCTTTACTTGCTCCAAGTGCGGTGACAGCTATACCCAGTCCATCGCTGCTACCGGTCACAGCTACTCCGGTGGCTCCTGCACCGTCTGCGGCGCTCTGGATCCCGACTATGTGGTTACCGATACCGGATATATTCAGGTCACTGATATTTCCGAAATCACCGCCGGCGGCAATTTCGTTATTGTTGCTCTGGTGGACGGCACCTACAAGGCTCTGGGTACCAGCCTGAGCAGCGGCAAGATTACCGGCACCAATGTGACGGTTTCCAACCGCGTCGTCACCGGCACCAGCCTGCCTGTCTGGACCATCAGTTCTGTCAGCGGCGGTGTTGCCCTGAGCGTGGATGGTTCTTACCTGAACTACAACTCCAGCACCAACTTCAAGTTTGCTGACACTGCATATGCATGGACCGTCGCCGCTGGTGACAGTGGTTTCATCTTTGATGCCAGCAGTGCCACTCGCGGTATCTACTATTCTGTCAGTGCCGCGAAGTTCGGCGCTTACTCCACTTCCTACGTCAGCTCCAGCAGCTATGTTTCCAACCTGCTGGTGTTCAAGTACCAGGTCGGTACTCAGGGCTGCAGCCACAACTACACCTCCAAGGTGACTACCGCTGCGACCTGCACCAACAATGGTGTCAATACCTTTACTTGCAGCCTCTGTGGCCACAGCTACACCGAGTCTATTGCTGCTACCGGCCACAAGTATTCCGCAGGTTCCTGCACTGTTTGCGGCGCGACTGATTCTACCTACAACTCCGATTACTACCTGTTTGGCTTCATTAACGGTGCCAACTACGGTTGTGAGGAGGATTGGGAGACTCTGGGTGCTTATAAGTTTACCAATGGTAAGCTGACAGCTACCTTCGCTTCCGATAGCTATGTTGGTGTCAAGACTGGCGACAACAGCAACTGGTTCATGACCCAGAGCTATGTGTCTTCCTCCAGTGCTACCCTGTACAACACCTCCACCGGCGCCGCCGAGAAGATGTTTGTACCCGGCAATGCTGAGGTTACCTTCACTCTGGTCGTTAATACTGATGGAACTCTGACTCTGAGCTACACTTCCGTTTCCAACGAGTGCAGCCATAGCTACAGCTCCGAGGTGACCACTGCTGCCACTTGTACTGCCAGCGGTGTCAAGACCTACACCTGCTCCAAGTGCGGCGACAGCTACACCGAGAGCATTGCCGCTACCGGTCATAGCTATTCCGGCGGCGCCTGCACTACTTGTGGTGCTTTGGATCCCGACTATGTGGTTAGCGATACCGGTTATGTTCAGGTTACTGACATTTCCGCCATTACTTCCGGCGGTAGCTTTGTAATCGTTGCTCTGGTTGACGGTTCCTACAAGGCTCTGAATACCACTCTGAGCAGCGGTAAGTTCACAGGTGTGGATGTTACTGTCTCCAATGGTGTTGTTACCGGCAGCAGCCTGCCTGTATGGACCATCAGTTCTGTCAGCGGCGGTGTCGCTCTGAGTGTGGATGGATCCTATCTGAACTACAGCTCCAGCACCAGCTTTAAGTTCGCGGATACTTCTTATACATGGACAGTTGCGGCAGGCGATAGTGGCTTCATCTTCAACTCTGCTGCTACCACCCGTGGTATCTACTATCAGATTAGCTCCGGTAAGTTCGGTGCTTACGCCAGCTCCAATGCAACATCCTCCAGCTATGTGTCCAACCTGATGGTATTCAAGCTTTCTGATGGTGGTGATAGCAGCTGCAGCCACAGCTACACTTCCGAGGTGACCACTGCTGCTACCTGCACTACCGCCGGTGTTATGACTCACACCTGCTCCAAGTGTGGCAACAGCTTCACCAAGACTATTAGTGCTACCGGTCACAACTATTCCAATGGTTCCTGCACTTCCTGCGGTGCTGCTGACCCCAATGCCGGCACTGCCACCACCGGTGACTACTACCTGTTCGGTTACATCAATGGTGCCAACTATGGTTGTGAGGAAGACTGGGAGACTCTGGGCGCTTACAAGTTTGTGAATGGTAAGCTGACTACCACCTTTGCCACCGACAGCTATGTTGCCATTAAGACCGGTGACAACAGCAACTGGTATATGACTCAGAACTACGTATCCACCTCCAGCGCCACCTTCTACAACACCTCCACCGGTGCTGCTGAGAAGATGTTCGTTCCCGGCGGTGTTGCTGTTACCTTCACGCTGACGGTCGGCAGCAATGATACGCTGTCCCTGAGCTACATC
>JAZSEN010000122.1:0-16299 GCA_045531675.1 Faecousia sp. | reverse complement strand
ATGCACCTCTGTGTCTACCACGGCAATGACCTTTTTGTAATCAGAGAGCTTGATCTTGAAATTGTAGTTTACATCCGTGATATAGCCCAGCTGACCTTCCAGCTTTCCGTCCACATATACCCGATCGCCAACCTTCAGGTCGAATTCGTCGTTATAGTAAGACAGCACCATACCTCTGCCGGGGAAGCGAACCTGCACCAGGGATTTGCGGGGCGTGTGTTTTTTCTGCTCAGGCTCGTATGTAGAGGCGATTTGCTTTTTCTCTGTGTGGGTTCCGCCAAAACCGCTGATCTTGAATGCCATAATACTACCTCCGTTTCACAGCTTGATCTATTTGACTATATTGTAGCACGGCACGAACAAGAAAGCGACAGCTATTTTGGGTTAAACACATAACTGTCGTAAAACTGCGACAGAAAAGAAGTGTATGCTCATTCAAAGCAAAGACGGACCTATCGTTTTCGGAAGAAGTCCCAAAAGGATTTCTTTTTCTTTTGTTGATGTTCTTTTTCTAACGCCCAGATATCGACTGGTTCCTGATGCAGAAAGTATGCGTCAAATGCACGCTCAAACACTTCCTGCGAAACAAGTCCATCCTCAACCAGTTCGTAATCATAAGCCGGGTAACGCAATTGATCCCATGGCTCGTCATAGCTGTTTTCACAGTTTTGCGCCATGGTTTCCATGATGCCGACCAGCTGAACTGCGGAAAAACGTTTTTCGGTATACAGCTTGCGAAGCTCCGTCAGAACCATCTGGCAAACCTGCTTTTCATCAACGGAAAACATCAGCGCATAGTTATAAAGTACAGAAATGGTCTTATCCAAATCTGACATACAGAAAGCCAGATCCAGTTCGGGGTAAGGGATTGGATTCGCTGTTTCCAGAGTCAGTTCAAGATCCCGGTCAAACTCTTCCCGCAAACCGGCCAAAAGCATCAGGCGATAGTATGTGGCTTTTTCCGGTGTCATGCGAATGCTCCTTTCTAAAAAAGGGGCGGAGAGGTTTGCTCTCCGCCCCTTGCAAAACTGCCAACGGTAGCGGCAAGCCAGCCTCCAATCGGCTGGGGCGGCTACAGTACTGGTTTCCTGAATAGGCTACAATTGCCGTCACGATCCCGGGCAGATATTGCTGATGTTATGCCGCGATTTTGGTATACCGCTCTGCTCCCAGAACCTCCAGCATATAGGTCACGGGGGACAGATTTCCGCTGGTGACCATGCTGAAAATCCGGGGGCTGCAGCCGCTGACCAGCGTCACGCCCTGCTCATTCATGGTCACCGGCTGCTGAGTGTTTCGGCTCTGGACGTTCCAGAACACGATCTTCGGCAGCTGATAGCCATGGGCGGCGAACTTGGCCTTGGCATTTTCAAAGTTGGTGGCGCCGGCATTGCGGACGCAGTAGTTAAACTCCATGTCCGAAATCAGGTACAGCGTGGCAGGCAGCTGCTCCTGAGGTACCTTGTTGCGCACCGCAGCCTTCAGGATCAGGTCAAACACCGCCTCCAGATTGGTGTCCGCCACCTCGTTGAAGCCGGCCACATACCGCAGCTGGTCGGCAAAGGTGTCGCCCTTGATCTCGATGAGCTGCGGACGGCTGGAAAACTCAATGAAATGGTTCTTGAACACGCCGGTGTTGTGCTGGGCGAAGTAAATACCCAGCGACAGCGCCACCGCCGCAGGCATGGGCTTACCGCTATACATGGAGCCGGAGGTGTCGATCACCGCCAGCGCATTCTCGTCATTGGCAAAGTCGGGCAGGGATGCCCATGTGGCATTCAGAGTCGCTTTCTCCTCATCGGAGATGCTCCGCATGGAGGTTTTCCAACCCCAGTCCAGATAAGGCTCCACCAGCTCGTAGGGCAGCAATGTGCCGGCATGGAGCTGGACCTCGCCCTTGCTGATCTGCTCCAGAAATGCCCCGTACCGCTCGCCATCGTTGCGATGGAAGGCCTTGCGGTACTTGAACATGGCCTTGGAAGGCTGCTTGGCATAATCGAAGGTGTAGTCCTTCTGCCGCAGGCTGTTCTCGATGATGCGGATGCGGCTACGGAGCTTCACAAGGGTCTTGCGATATGTAGCGTCATCCATACCAAGGAAACGGGCGATTCGCTTGGCGGTGCGAACCGTGTCGGCATTGGATGCGTTGACGGAAGGCAGCCACTTGGCAAGCAGGCTTACATCATCGCCCATATCCATGGCGTTCAGGTCACGTTCCAGCTGCGCCTTAATGCACATCAGCGCATCGCTCTCGCAGGGAGTACCCATGAGGCTCAGCAGATCATCCCAGCGGCCGAACTCGGCAACATAGGGAATGTTCTTCCGGGCAGAAGCCGGAGCGTTGTGGGCCAGCCAGTTCAGGCAAACGCGGAACACCTTTCGCTCGCCCAGACCGCCCCGGACATCCCGGGCGAAAAACAAAGTCTTCATCGCCAAATCGGGATTTTCCGTGAACGCCCGTGTAAAGCGGCTGATGATTTCCTGCTCATGGCTGCTGCGCAGAGCGCCGATGGTGGCGAACAGATCCAGACAGTGAGAGCCGGTGGTGGCGTGGGTCGCCGCGCCGTTTTCGGTGAGGGTACGGTTTGCCTCATTCTTCAAATGTTGTAACATGAAAATCCCTCCTTAGGATGTAATAATCGAAACAAGGCACCCCCCTTTTGTGGGGGAAAACAACACCGCGCGAAGCGCAGGATAATCTGTCGTCGACTTTTGCGTAGTAGATTGCTGTATGTGCCTTTTTCAGGATGCGGCAATTAGGTAATTCTGATTAACAGTCAAATCCTTCTGATTGCTATTCGCATCTTTCAGATGAAGGTGGTGCAGGGCACAGCGCGCGTGCGGCTTATATTGCTGGGAACTATTCAATTGTTACGCGCTGTGTCCTGTGGTATAACAAGATGCTTAAAAGCCGCATAGGCGTTCAAAAAAGCTGCCGGCGTGGCAGCGGCCCCCGGGCGAGGAGCGATTTGTTTTTATTTTCCAATCATGTATGAGTTGCTGTAAGCATCTTTATTGACGAACAAGGCACCATTTGATGCAGGATTTGAACCTGCGAAAACGGGACAAGCCCGTTGCTTTAACCACTTAGCAAATCGTCGGTTGCTGTCGGTGCCTTTGTGTCTGTATCTTATCAAGCAGATCATAGAAAATCGTGGAAAAAAAGTTGCGAACTCAGATTTTTCAGGTCTGAGTTCGCAATTTTTTTTGTTTTTCAAGCCTCTCGGCTAGTTTTTTTACAAAATCATCGGGGAAAACCACCTTCAAAACCGGCCCGAAGGACAAAACCCGGATGAGAAGCTCCGTTTCATCCTCCCGTTCGTAGAACAGGGTGATTTTGTAGTGAGTGTCGTCAATCCGCTCCGTTTCCTTGTCCAGATGGGAAAAATGGAGCATCACCCGTTCCAAGGCGTTGCGCTCATCCGTCAGTTCCAGCACTAGCTTTCGCTTTTTCATAGCCTTGGGGCGGTAGTCGGTCTCCTCGCAAGGCTCCAGCATGAAGCAGTTGGTGATCCGTGCCAGATTGATGGAGAGGGCCTCCCGTTTGTTGGCGGAGATCAGTCGGAATTTATCGTCCTTTGGGGAATACTCCAGCTTGTAGGGGACGCACCGCCAGTAGTGGGGCAGCCCCTTGTTGCCGTCAAACTGGATGCGCAGCCACCGCTTATGGCGAATGGCAGAGAGAATGCACCGGAACCGCTTGATATAGCCGGGGTCCTCGAAGGGATCGCCGTCATTGTAGCGATCAAAGTACACGAAGGTATCCGGTGGATACAGCGGCTCCACATCCTCCAACCCCTCCATAGGCGGATCAAAAAGCCGGATGCGAGGGTCATTCAGCAGCGCCTTCAGCCACCGCTTTTGCAGGGTGGTCAGGGGCATGGTCGGCACATTCGCAAGCGGTGTGCCGTAATCGGAGGTAATCAAAGGCCAGACCTGACTTTCCAATGCGTCAGGAATCGTTAAGATACTTTCCTCAAAACCCTTTTCCCGAACAATGTCCAGCAGGATTTGATTTGTCAGCGCACCCTCCACGGCTTTCTCCAGAATTGATGCCAGCACGTTGTAATATGTACCGTAAACCTCGGAAAACAGCATCATTCCTCACCTCCGTACTGCTTGTACATCCGTTCCAAATCCGCGTAGAACTGCTCTACCACCTGCTTATCCGAACACTCCAGTTTTTTGATGCGGCCGATGAAGGTCCGCAGCCACGGAATCAGCTCCGATGCATCGTAGGTATCCACGATATATTTGCAGGTGTTTTGATCAATCAGCTCCACCCGGCCATTGCGCTTTTCCCGCTCTAAGCGACGGGGAATGTACTGCTCGTCATCGTCAAAATGCAGGGTCATTTCCAGATGATCCACGTTGAAACCCGTGCCGTCGGAAGTGCCCCAAAGGTGGCTGCGGAATTTGTCGCAGTAATTCTGGTAGCGCACAGGGTCTGTTTCCACCTCCAGCAGTTCAATCTGCTTGATGTAGTCGATGCGGAAGAATTGCAGAGCGTGGAAGCGGTTGTGGTAGCACAGCAGATACTGCCTGCCGTTCTGGGTGCTGACGTAGATTTTCAGCGGCAGGACGAAGTGCCAGAAGGTGGAGTCCTTTTTGCGGCGGCTGACGTTGATGAACTTAATTCGCCGTCTTTCGCCAATGGCGGTGAGCAGTTGCAGCAGAAGCTGGCTGTTGATGGCATGGAGCATATAGTGGTGCTTGAACTGAAAATGCTCCGGCTTACCCTCCAGCTTGTCCAGCAGGGTCGAGCCGATGACGCCCATGGGGTCCATTTCCGCATAAAAGGAGATGGCCTCCGCCCATTTGGGCAGATTAACATTATCCTCACTGCGGCGGTAGTATAGCTCTCTGCCCCGTTTTTCAGCGGTGAGGATGCCGAGAGATACATATTCCTTCAGTTTTTTGCGGATGGTGGAGATGTCCGGCTGCCAATCACTATCAAAATGGCACAGATATTTGTCGAAGATGATATCCAGAATTTCCTGCACGGTGTAGGCGTTGCCCTCTTGCAGAATGTCCAGAATGTAGAAATGAAAGGTCACATCGCCGGTGGTGAAGCTTTTGGCCTTGAAGGCATGGTAAAAGGGGTTGCCGGGGATGGAGCGGCTGTCTACGGACAGAAAGACATTCTTTCCGTCGGCGGTCTGACGAAAGCGCATATATTCACCCAGCCAGCTTTCAATGCGGCGACGCTCGTTGTCGTAACTGCGGGCGCTCTTTTTGTCGTATTCCGTGCGGCTCTTGAAGCCGTAAATGTAAAACTGACGCATATAGTCACGAATGCGGTCAAAATTCTTGATCAACTCGCTGTACGCCACAGCCGTCACCTCCTTTTATACCGGTTTATTCACATTGCAGGGAGAACCAGGCGTTTTCAAAACGTTTGGCGGCAAGGTCCTGTTTCTTGATATAGAAGTACAGCATGCCGCCGTCGCCCCACATCCATTCCCAATCCTCGTTTTCCAGAGTGGTCAGCTGCAGCAGCAGAATCCAGTCCTTTGCGCTGCGCTGGATAGCGACTTCCTCATCCTCAGTGTCAGTCTGGTAGCCGGATGGGTCACCGCAGTATATTCCACGGATGACACGCTCGCACTCGCTGAGCATCTCGTCCTGAATGATATCCGCATAGCCCAAAAGCTTGTGGTTTTCCGCATCCATATCAACACCCAGTTTCTCCAGCGCGGCGTCGTAATCCTCCCAATCACATTCCAGAGAGCTGTGGTATTCCAGCTCCTCGTATTTGGGGTAGGAAGGCTGGGAAGTAAAGCCCACGGCCATTTCAGGCACGATGTAGTCCTCGTCGATATCATTGGGCCATTCCATGGGTGCAAATCCTTCGGTATCCTCAAAATAGAATACCCGGGCACAGCCCTTGTCCTCAGGGTCAAAGCCCCAGCAGAAGGCCTCGAACTCGTAGAAAAAATACAGCATACCCTTTTCCGGCAGTACGTTGTCCCGGTCGAGTTGCTTGATATCCGACAGGTTGATTTGACAGAGGAATGACAGAAACCGTGTTTCGTCACTGGTGTAAACCGGCCACTGGAAATCACGGGGAAGCCACGGCTTGCCGCCAATCTTGCTTGCCTGAGGGGAGAGGGGTGCTTCCTCCGCTTTTACATTCATGATAATCTCGTTTTTTGCCAGAGAGGACACCAGACCTTCCGGAACCGGATGACGTTTCTTCTTAAAAAAATCAAAAATAGACATATGTTTTTACCTCCTCGAAATCAGTATACTTGTCCGTGGGATTATTTGCAAGAATTATTGTTTACTTTCCTGTCGGGAAAAGGTACAATAAAAAAGATTATACGATTTCAAACACCGGTACGAAAAAATGCGCAGAGGTAAATGCTATGATTGGTGATATTGTAAAGGTAATCGTGGACCGGCCCCTGGGAAGTTACCATCCTGCCCACAGGGATATTTATTACGCTGTCAATTATGGCTACATTCCGGGCATAATCGCGCCGGATGGCGAAGAACAGGATGCCTATATTCTCGGCGTTGACGAGCCGGTGGCAGAATTTATGGGCAAGGTTATCGCTGTGATTCACCGCTTTGACGATGTGGAAGAAAAATGGGTGGTAGCTCCTGAGAATATGTCCTTCACCAAAGAGGAGATTATGGCGCAGGTGGCATTTCAGGAGCAGTATTTCCAAACGGATGTCGAAGTCGGTATATCGACACCATGACTCGAAAGGACCTGATGATGTACAGCGACGTATTTTGTAAAGTTTATAATGAATTCGGGTGGAATTACTATCCCGAAATCTTCGGGGAGCAGTTAGTGGAGTGGTTGAAGCTACATGGCATCCAACCGCGAAACAGTATGGATTTGGCCTGCGGAACGGGCGTTTTGTGCGAAATCCTGAGCAGAAATGGCATCCGGGCATCGGGGATGGATTTCTCTGCCGGCATGATTGAGATTGCCCAAAAGGGCAATCCGGATATTCACTACGATGTGGCGGACATGATTACCTATCGCCCTGCTGAGCAATTCGACCTTGTTACCTGCACCGGCGATGGGCTGAATCACATTGGAAATCTGGCAGACGTGGAGCGGATTTTTCAAAACGTTTACGCCTACACCAGCTCCGGCGGCTATTTCATATTTGATATTCTCAACGAAAACGAGGTATCCACCAGCGAACCCTTCGAGATGGTTTTTTCCGACACCGTTCGGGTGTGGTTTCAGATGACCCGACCGGAGGAAAAGCAGGTGAACCTGAAGATTCGGGTCTATGAAAACGGCGACCTGCAGTTTGAGGAAAACATTCGGGAAACCATTCACAATCCGGCTGTTATCTGCGACCTGCTTCGCCGGACGGGCTTCGAGGTGGAAAAATGCTCCAATCGTCTGCTGGAAACCAGCAACTCCGGCACCACATGGTTTGTGATTGCCAGAAAGAGGAATCGGAATGGAACTAATCATTAAGCATTTCAATGAATTAACTACGGAAGAGTTGATGCAGATTTACAGGCTGCGGATTGGGGTTTTTGTGGTGGAGCAGAATTGTCCCTATCAGGATATAGATGGCTGGGATTCCAGCGCCTACCATGTATATCTGAAGGATGAAGAGGGGATTCAGGCGTATTTGCGTGTTTTGCCTCAGGGAACGCGGTATGACGATGCGTCTCTTGGTAGGGTGATTTCCATCAAGCGCCGTTGCGGTCTTGCCACCCGACTCTTACAGGAGGGTATCACCCTTGCGCGGCAAAAATTCGGCGCAAAACGGTTGACGATTGGCGCACAGATTTATGCCTGTTCTTTGTACGAGAAGGTGGGCTTTGTCCGTACCGACTATGAATATATGGAAGACGGAATCCCTCATGTTCGCATGACGCAGGAATTGCATTGACGCAGAGAGAAGAGAGCGCCGTAAACTGCACATGATTTGCGCAGGCTGCGGATACCGAATTTTCCTCAAATGCTGGTTTCACCCGGCCGTTCAAGGCTGTGTGAAAGGTGTAGCATCAAAAAACCGGCCGAGTCAAATTTCGACTCGGTCGGTTTTTGTGTCAGCGGATTGCTTTGTAATTCGGTCAGAGGGTATCGTTCTTTGTCCAAAAACAGGGTCTTGCCCTCTACATTGTCGACTCCAGAACTTTTTTGGCAAAGGCTTTTGCGCCATTCAGGGCTTCCTCTGTCCGGAAGGACGCCAGATTGTCCTCGTCCTGCACAGAGAACAGACCGACGTAGGTTAGTCCCGAGTGCTTGCACAGGCGCTCTACACCCGTTTCGAAGGGATCGGTGGCATAAGCGCCCTCATAGCCGTGGGTGGCGAGAATGGCCACCTTTTTGCCTGCCCACAGGGAACCCTCGGCGCTGCCGTAGAACTTGTTAAAGCCGTAGTGGCGGTCGAGGACGTTCTTCATGGGCGCGGCGCAGTACCATGCGTAGATGGGGGTCGCCAGCACAATCACATCCGCCCATAGAATATCCCCGATGGGCATATCGTCCTTTTGGCAGCAGCCGTAGACGCCGCTGACGTCCTGACAGGCGTAGCATCCCTTGCAGGGTTTGATGTCCTTGTCCGCCAGAGTCACATAGCGCACGTCGACACCGCTTTTCTTCAGTTCCTCCATAAAGGGCTTGCACAGCTCGGCGGTGTTTCCGTGCAACCGCGGACTGCCCATTAATACCAGTACGTTCATATTTTTCCTCCAATGCATTGCTTTTGAATCATTGTAGCAATTTTGCGTAAAGCTTTCAAGATTCATAAAAACAAAAAGACACAGAATCGGGCGGCATTGGCGCTGAAAGAAAACAAAAAGGGAAAATTCGCGGAGAATGTTAAAATCTATCTGAAAGTGTGCTACCATACCAAAATATAAGAGAACCATTGGAATAATGAGGACGGTGCCGCAAGGGGGATGCATCTTGACGGATAAGAAACTGAGGAAACTGACTCGCCTGCAATTACTGGAACTGTTGGTCATGCAGGCGGAGGAAATGGAAAAGCTGCAAAAACAGCTGGAACAGTTACAGACAATGCGGGTGGAAGAGACGGCAAAAATTTCCAGTCTGGGATCTATGGCGGAGGCAAGCATACAGATTAGCGGTGTGCTGGAAGCTGCACAAAAAGCAGCGGACTTATACCTAGAAGCCGCAAGAAAGCAAGCGGATGCCATTGTGGAAGAGGCTCGCAAAAAGGCGGAGGCAATAACCTGCCATACTGAAACAATTGAAACGTCAATTCAGAAAGAATCCGTGATAGAATGAAAAAACACGCAAAAAAACAGGAAGAAAAAGAACTTCCAAAGCTGGACGAGCTGCAGTCGGAGCTGAAACGGGAGCGATACAGCCGCCGTTTCCGGAAGCTGCTGCGCAGTACGGTGAATGCCCTGATTGTGGTAGCCGCAGTAGCCGCCCTGATTGCAACGCTGGTGTTTCCTGTGCTGCAAATTGCAGGTACCAGTATGGAGCCCAGTCTGAACGACGGAAATCTTGTGCTGCTGGTCAAGACTGATAAGCTGGAAACCGGAGATTTGTGCGCGTTCTACTATTCCAATAAAATATTGATTAAACGAATCATTGCAGGACCCGGTGATTATCTGTGGATTGATGGCGAGGGCACAGTGTTCTTAAATGGTGAAGCGCTGGACGAGCCGTATGTAATCGAAAAAGCTCTGGGCGAATGTGATGTGGAGTTTCCCTATCAAGTGCCGGAGAATGCGTATTTCATGATGGGTGACCATCGGTCGACCTCCATTGACAGTCGCAGCAGTCTGATAGGCTGCGTTTCCAAGGACCAGATTGTGGGGAAAATATGGTGCAAAATCTGGCCCCTATCTGAGTTTGACTGGATGATATAGTTCCGGAAAACCGAAAAAACGATAGAAAGGGGTGGCGGAACGATGCAGGAGCAGGCAAGTCAATTCTTGCGAAAAACACAACAGAATACGGCGGCTGCAGGAGGCAATACTCAGCGAGGAAACCAACTGGATGGGCAGATGGGATAATCTTCCCAAGTATGCGCAAGACGGCGTGACCCCAATCCGGTATGGCGTGGAAGAATCCTATGTATCCGGTTATTACAGCACAGTAGAGCATGTTACCGGTGACTTCGTAATTGTGAAAAGGCAATGGGTAAACACCCAAACCTTTGAAAACGGAAAGGTATACCTGCTGAAAAATACCAGCGGACTGGCGCTGTCTACACTGCGTTCCGCTGAGGACACCGGCTATATGTGGGTGACGGAGGAGACAGCAAAAACCTCTCCGCTGGCACAATGGACGGCGTCGGTCAACGGTAACAGGGTTCGCCTGACCAATCAGGCAGGCCAAACCATAACCTTCTACTACGGCAATGGTAACCCCACCGATTTCTTCGCATTGAATCGACATCTTGAGGATAATAACCGCAAGCAGTACTTTACCTTCACGCAAACAGCGAACGGTATTGTCCTGCGATACAACAATTATTATCTGGACTCCGGTCTGAACAGCGCTCAAAAATTCCAGAATACCACCCAAAGCGGAAGGGCTTTGGTACTGATTCCCTGCACAGAGGTGGTGGTGAACACCAATGTTTCTGTGGAGAATCAGGGGTTCATGGTGACCAATACGCCTTTGGAAAAGGAAACCTCTGTCAGCGTTCGGAAGGACTGGGTCATTCCTGCGGACATGGATTCCAGTGTATACGAGAAGGAGCAGGTGACAGTATGGCTGTACGCCAATGGCGTAGATACAGGCAGAACAGTCACGCTCAATCTGAAGAACGGTTGGAGAGCGGTTTTCAAGGGCTTGCCATATGAGGATTCGGACGGCAAGGTTATCTCTTATTCGGTGGAAGAGGTTCAGACCAGAGATAACTGGGCAGTCAGCTACGGCGATATGACAGTCACCGGTGGCTCGCCTCCCAACTATTCCACCACCATTACCAATACCTACAGAACCGGAGGACCTGTGCTACCCACCACTGGCTCTGCAGGGCGGTTGATGTACATATTCTGCGGAACAGGCATTTTGCTTGGAACGCTGATATATGGATTCTGGTTTCGGCGTAAAGCGGAAAGGAGGCAGAAAAAACTCCTGTTCTAGATTTGCGTACAAACTATCAAAAAAAGAAAACAAGAAAGAGGAAAGTGTTATGAAAAAACTCATTACCATCGCATTGTCCCTGCTGCTCGTGTTCTCTTTGACTGCTACGGCATTCGCAGAAGAAGAGAAAAAGGGCTCCATCACCATCAACGGTATCAGCGAAGATACCACCTACGCAATTTATCAGCTGTTGGATCTGGAGAGCTACAACAAGACCTCCGGCGCCTATTCCTACAAGGTAAACAGCGCATGGACTACCTACTTTGACAGTGACGAGGCCAAGGCTTACATCACCATCGACGCTGCCGGCTATGTTACATGGATTGCCGGCGAGTCTGATTCCGTGATTGCTGAGTTTGCTCAGAAGGCTCTGGCTTACGCCAAGGCCAACGGTATCGCCCCTGTGAAGACCTCTGACAATGAGGGCGAGATGGTCATTTCCGGCAATACCGGTAAGTTCTCCGACCTGGTTCTGGGCTGGTATCTGGTGGACTCCACCGCCGGTGCCCTGTGCGGTCTGACCACCACCGACCCCAATGCCTCTGTGAACGCCAAGAACCACACCCCCACCATTGACAAGCAGGTGCAGGAAGACCTGACCGGCATGTGGGGCGACACCAACACCGCTGACATCGGCCAGGTTGTTAACTTCATGACCATTATCCATGTGGCTGCCGGTGCTGAGAACTATGTCCTCCACGACGTTATGTCCGAGAACTTCAATTTCGAGCAGGATGTCGATGCCGGCAGAGGCGTTACCGAAATCAAGCTGGTGAACAGTCTGGGCGTTGAGTCCGTTCTGACCGCTGGTACCGACTACACCGTGAAGCTGGCCGACATGGATGATGATTGCACCTTTGAGGTCGTGTTCGGCGAGGCTTTGGTGGCTTCTCTGAAGGCCAACGACCGTATTCTGGTTTACTACAATGCTATGCTGAACCGCTATGCTGAAGTGGGCACCGAAAACGGCAACCCCAACGAAGCCTTCCTGGAGTACGGCGAGGAGCACTATACCACCCACGACAAGACTAACACCTACACCTTCTCCATCGACATCGTCAAGACCGATTCCTCCAACACCCTGATTGACGGCGCTGAATTCCGCATCTATGACGCAGCCACCGGCGGCAACGAGATTAAGGTCGTGCCCCTGATGGAGTCTGACAATGTTACCCCCGTGCTGGATGCCAACGGCAATCAGATGTATCGCCGCGCCAGAGAGGATGAGGCTGGTGTTTCCATCAAGGTCGCCGGCGGCAACGTGACCGTCGTTGGCTTTGACAACGGTGTTTACTATCTGGAAGAGACTGTGGCTCCCTCCGGCTACAACAAGCTGACTGCCCGCAAGGAGTTTACCATTGCAGACGGCAATCTGGATGCTGTGTTCAACGACGGTGTGTACTCCACCGGTTCTGGTGTTCATGTGGTGAACAAGACCGGCTCCATGCTGCCTGAGACCGGTGCCGGCGGCACCATCCTCTTCATCACCATCGGTACTCTGGTGGTTCTGGGCACCGGTGTTCTGCTGGTGACCAAGAAGAGAATGTCCATGATTCAGGAGTAATTTCTTCGGATTCTGAGTAAAAACAATGCGGTGGGAGCAGCGTGCTGCTCCCACCGCAAACCACAGACAGTAGGGAGAAGCCTATGCAAGGGAAAAAAGTGACCATTATTTTGTTAATATCCTTTTTCATAGGTTTGTCCGTGCTGTTGTACCCGTCTATCAGCAGCTACTGGAATTCCAGAACACAAAGTGAGGCAATCGTAGATTACGAAAAAATGCTGGCGGCCTACAAGCCGGAGGATTTCACCGCCATTCTGGATGCGGCTCATGAGTATAATGAAGCTCTGGCGGCTCTGGATTTTCCAATTCACGACTATAAGAAGATAGAAGATTCCTACTGGACCACGTTGGATATCAGCGGCACCGGAATGATGGGGTATATCACAATACCGAAAATCAGTCAGGAGTTGCCGGTCTATCATGGAACCTCGGATTCGGTTTTGAGTACCGCGGCGGGACATATGCAAGGCAGTAGCCTGCCGGTGGGGGGCGAGAATACCCACTGTGTGATTTCAGCTCACCGGGGACTGCCAACAGCGGTGCTGTTTACCCATCTGGACCGGATGGAAATCGGAGATATCTTTTATTTCACGATTCTGGATCGGGAGTACACCTATGAGGTGGATCAGATTCGCATCGTCCAGCCGGATGATACAAGCCTGATTCAATTATCCGAGGGAAACGATTACTGCACGTTGCTTACCTGTACGCCCTACGGAATCAATACGCAGCGATTGCTGGTGCGGGGGCATCAGGTGGATGCCACTCAGAACCGGAACATTTATGTGGCCAATGAGGCGTACCGTATCGATACACTGATTGTTATGCCCTTTGTTGCAATGCCTATCATTGTGGTTTTGCTGATTTATGTTATGATTAAACCGATTAAGAAGGAAGATTTGGATTAAGGGGGGAAAAGTATGATTAATAGAATGAATCGTGCATTGGGCGTGCTTCTTTGCCTGATGATTCTTTTGCAACCCCTGTGCGTATTTGCCCGGGGACTGGATACTTCCCGCAAGTGCAATCTGGAGCTGACCTATTCCAGCGAAAGTACAGCATTTCCCGATTTGGAGATAAGAATATACCGGGTGGCACGTACGACCGGACTGGGGATTTTTGAAAAGGTTGCTCCTTACGACCGGTATCCGGTGGAAGTGACCAATATCACCTCGCAGACAGAGTGGAACGAGGTGGCGACGACCCTGCGCGGATATGTGCAGGTGGATGGAATACAGCCTTACAGTATCACCAGAACAGACGGCGAAGGCAGAGCGTCTTTTGAAAATCTGGAGACAGGACTGTATCTGGTGGCCGGTGTTACGGCGCAGACCGCGGATGAAACTTATGTGTTTTTTGATTTCATGCTGTCCTTACCGGGAGTTCAGGATGGAGTATATACCTATGATGTTTCCGCAAAACCCAAGTCCCGCAAAACCGGACCTTCGGATGATCCCGTCACCTACACGGTTCTGAAGCTTTGGAAGGACGAGGGCCATGAGAACCGCCGTCCTGCGGATGTCACCGTGGATCTGCTTCAGGACGGAGCGGTGGTGGAAACAGTGATTCTGAATGCCCAGAATGATTGGAAATACAGTTTCCAATGTGAGGACGGAAAAAGCACGTGGACTGTGGTTGAAAGAAATGTGCCGAAGGGCTATGCGGTAAAAGTAATTGACAAGGGGACTTCTTTCGTCATTGTCAATACATGGGAACAGCCGCCTGTGGATCCGCCTGAGACCGGAGAAACGTTTCCCCTTCGGCTGTATATTGTGGTGACTTGTTTTGCCGGATTTTTGCTGCTGATTCTGGGTGTGACATTCGGGAGAAAGAGCCATGAGCAAGAGAAGTAAATGGCTGATACTAGGTGGGTGCCTGCTTCTGCTTTGCAGTCTGGGCTTGTTCATCTACGAGCAGGTCGCTGCCGGTATCGCCCGGAAAACCACTGCGGATATGGTCGCTCGTCTGGAGGAAATCCTGCCGCCCGAAAGCATGGGCGTGATGGATACCTATTCTTCCATGCAAATGCCTTCCATAGAGATGGATGGTGTGAATATTATCGGCATCCTCAAAATACCGGCGCAGGATGTGGCGCTGCCGGTGGGCGCGGTCTGGGATACGAAAACACGGACTTCTTTTCCCAGACGTTTTTCCGGCACGGTGTACGATGGCTCTTTAATCGTGGGCGGCTACGATCAGAAAGGACAGTTTGATTGCCTGAAGAAAATGGATGTGGGGGATATCGTTACGGTTACGGATATGACCGGTGCGGAGTTTACCTATACCGTCCAGCGAATCGAAAGGAAGAAATCCGTTCAGGCGGAAGTGCTGGCGGATGGGACGTCGATTCTTTCCCTGTTTGTCCGCGATGAATACGCGATGGAATACATTGTTGTCCGCTGCGTACAAAAGTAAATAAATAAGGCCGGCGTTTTCGTTACGAAAACGCCGGTTGTTTCTATTTCAGGAGCTGCAGAGTTTTGGAATCCTTCTGTCCGTCAAAGAATTTGTCCAGAGCCCGGGCAAACAGGTCATCCTCGCTGATCTGGGAAAACAGGGTCATGCAGGAACAGAATTTCAGATTGTCAGGCCAGCCGAAAATCTTCTTCGGGTCTGATTCTTCCAGCTCCATAGCGGCAAGGGTGATTTCGCGCAGACGCTGACCCAGCACCGGGTGTGCAAGGTATGCTCTTGCTTCCTCCAGATTTTCAATGCCATAGAACCAGGCGGATGAACTCTGCCCCAGACCGCGAAGCTGTGGGAAAATGTACCACATCCAATGGCTGACTTTTCTACCGCGGCGCACCTCTTCCAGTGCGATGGGATAAGCAGTTCTCTGGGGCTCCAGAAAGCGGGTGATATACTGTGCCATGTCCATAAGTGATGACTCCTTTACACAGTTTGTGGTTCCTGACAATATTATAACACGGCACGAACCAGAAAGCGACAATTTTTATGGGACAAGCGCACATCTACCGCAAAACCACAACCGTCAAACAGCAAGGTGGTGATTGACACTGCAGGGTGAAAGGTTTATCATAAAAGTAAAAGGAGGGGTGTCTATGATTATTGATTCTCATGCACATTACAATCATGCTGTTTACAAAAATCCGTTTCGTTATTTGTCCTATGATAAGGATGGGTATGCGCTCCAAGAGGGCAATCGGGAACAGTTGTTTCGAAAATTGTGGGAGTCTGGTGTAGCCTACTCCATCGAGCCGGGCGTTACCTTGCAATCCTGCGACGAGATTCTGGAGCTGTGCCGTGCGTATCCGAATCGGATTTTTCCGGCCATTGGCATCCATCCCACCCGGTCCGTCTTTGAAAAATGGTCCGACCGCAGGAAACTATCTGCGTACGCAAAGGCTTCCGGCGTAATCGCCATTGGCGAGATTGGTCTGGACTATCACTACAAGCGAGAGGAACAGCACCGGCTGAAACAACACTTTTGGTTCCTGTACCAGCTGAATTTGGCGTGGAAGCTGAAAAAACCGGTGATTCTCCATGTTCGGGATGCCCACGAGGATGCTCTGCGGATCTTAAAGCGGCATCCGGCTCGCAAGCTGGGCGGCGTGATTCATTGTTTTTACGCAAGCAAGGAAATCGCGGAGCAGTATCTGAAATTGGGCTACCATATCGGCATCGGCGGTTCTGTTCTGCAACAAGAGGAGCGAGC
>JAZSEN010000127.1:0-6742 GCA_045531675.1 Faecousia sp. | reverse complement strand
CGCACGAATGGCTGGATAACATCCAAAACGCGCTTGGCGCGCGCACGCCCGACTACCTGATTGTGCAGCACATGGAGCCTGACCATTCGGCCAACATCCACATCTTTACAAAGACCTATCCAAACGCCACGATCGTCACCTCAAAAAAGGCGCTTGCGATGATGAAAAACTTTTTCGGTGTTGATTTTTCGGATCGCACAATCGTTGTGGGCGAGGGGGATACGCTCTCTCTTGGTCGCCACAACCTGACCTTTGTTACAGCCCCGATGGTTCACTGGCCCGAGGTCATTGTGACCTATGATGCAACCGATAAGATCCTTTTCTCCGCCGATGGCTTTGGAAAATTCGGTGCGCTTGATGCCGACGAGGACTGGGCCTGCGAGGCGCGCCGCTATTATATCGGCATCGTCGGCAAATATGGTGCACAGGTACAAGCCCTCCTGAAAAAGGCAGCAGGGCTTGATATTGCCAAGATCTGCCCGCTTCACGGCCCTATCCTCACCGAAAACCTCGGTTACTATATCAACCTTTACGATATCTGGTCCAGCTACGGCGTGGAGAGCGATGGCATCGTCATCGCCTACACCTCCGTCTACGGTCACACCAAGGCGGCTGTGGAGCTGCTGGCTCAGAAGCTGAAAGACAAGGGCTGCCCCAAGGTGGTTGTGAATGACCTTGCCCGCTGCGACATGGCGGAGGCCGTGGAGGATGCTTTCCGCTACGGCAAGCTGGTTCTCGCCACTACCACTTATAATGCCGATGTGTTCCCCTTCATGCGGGAGTTCATCAACCACCTGACCGAGCGGAACTTCCAGAACCGCACCATCGGTCTGATTGAGAACGGCTCCTGGGCGCCTCTGGCCGCCAAGGTCATGCGTGAGATGTTCGCCAAGTCCAAGAACATCACCTTCACCGATTCCACCGTGCGGATTCTCTCCGCCCTCAGTCCCGACAGCCGTGACCAGCTTGAGGCCATGGCAGAGGAGCTGTGCCAGGAGTATCTGGCCCGTCAGGATGCCACCGCCAACAAAAATGATATGACCGCCCTGTTCAAGCTGGGCTACGGACTGTATGTGGTCACCTCCAACGACGGCGGTCACGACAATGGTCTGATTGTCAACACCGTTTCTCAGGTCACCGACAACCCCAACCGCATCGCGGTGTGCATCAACAAAGCCAACTACTCCCACCACATCATCCAGCAGACCGGCATCATGAACGTCAACTGTCTGGACACCACCGCCCCCTTCTCCCTGTTTGAGAACTTCGGCTTCCGCAGCGGTCGCTCCGCCGACAAGTTTGCCGGCATAGAGGAGCTGCGCAGCGACAATGGTCTGCGGTTCCTGCCTGCCCACATCAACGCCTTCATGAGCCTGAAGGTGGATAGCTATGTGGATCTGGGAAGTCACGGTCTGTTCATCTGCTCCGTGACCGAGGCCCGTGTGATTTCCGACAAGGAAACCATGACCTACGCCTACTACCACAGCAACGTCAAGCCTAAGCCTCAGACCGACGGCAAAAAGGGCTACGTCTGCAAGATCTGCGGCTGGGTCTACGAGGGCGAGCCTCTGCCCGATGATATCGTCTGCCCCCTGTGCAAGCACGGCGCGGCTGACTTTGAGCCTATTCAATAAAACTAATCACCTCCCGTCGCATTTTGTCATAAGATGCGGTGGGAGGTGAAAACTATGTCAATGTGCAATTGCAGCTTCAGATGCCCCTGCACCGCAGCGGCGTTGATTATCAGCGCCATCGCAGGGGTAATCGCCGCGTTCCTTCAGATCAGCGGCACCATCACCGTAGCACCGGTATTTCTGATTGCGGTCATCGTGACGGCGCTGGTGTATCTGGGTGTTCTGGCGGTGACGGCCGCCCTGAGTCGCTGCGAAGTGCGGCGCTGCCTGTGTGCCGCTGTGAACACGGTGCTGGCAGGTATTCTGGGGAGCATCCTGTTCGCCGCCGTTTTGCTGGCGGTGGGCATCGTGGCGACCAGTGTCCTCAGCGCACTTCTGGTGGGTATCGTGGTGTTCTTCGCAACCCTGATTCTCACCGCAACGGCCTGCTACGTCCGCACCCTCGCTGACTGCGGCGAGTAAAATCCAAAGCGGCACCCATCCGGGTGCCGCTGAAGCAAAAAAGCAACCCCCGGACTATTCCGGGGGTTGTTGTTAAGTAGAATTACTTAATCTTCTTGGGGATGCTCAGGACGAACGCAACAGCGACGACAGCCAGCAGAGCGGTGGCAATCACGATGATGGCCTGAGTCTTCTTGGAGAAACCGGTGTTGGCTTCAGCCTCGGAACCGCCCTCACCGGCAGCGGTGGTGGGAGTGGTCTCGCCCAGAGTGGGACGGGAGAACAGGGGGTTCTCATCGATGGGAGGAGCTTCCTGAACAGCATCCTTCAGGTCGGGCTCAGAGTAGTGAATCTCAGCGGACCAGTCGTACTGGACAACAATCCAGGCTTCCTTGCCGGCCTCAACCTTCAGGTCTGCAGTCTTCTTGTCGCCGCCATCATTGACAATCATGCCATCGCACCAGGTGGGAACCTGAATGGTCCACCACTTACCGTCCTTGCTCATGGGGTTGCCAGGCCAGGTTTCGAAGGCATTCTTCTGAGAAGCGAACTCCCATGCCCAGAACTTGGGGGAAACGCCCTCGGGAACGAAAGCGTGGATGGTGACCATCTCGCCGTCGGGAGTGTCGGTGGGGGTGTCAACGGGAGGATCGGGAACCACGGGGGTGGAACCGTCGGAGTTCTCAATCAGAATGGTAGCCACATCGCTGGTCAGGTTGACAGTGATCTTGATGGTAGCGTCAGCATTGGCGGTAAAGGTCATATCGCCACCGAAGGTGCTGATGGGCAAATCAGTGACTGCACCCAGCTCCAGAGCGGCACCGTTACCAAAGTTGCAGGTATCGTCCCACTTGTCATTACCGGCGACCTTGAAGGTCATGGTGGTACCGGCGGTCAGGGTCACGACCTTCTCATAGATACCGTCGGAAACTTCGACCATGTCACCGGCAGGATCGGCAGGATCCCATTCACCGGCACCGGGGATACCGGAGCCAACGATGGCCAGAGACTCTACGGTGTCATAAGCGGCAAATGCGGGGATGGCCATAATGCTGCACATCAGCATCAGAGCCAAAAGGATTGCAGAAATTCTTTTCATTTTGGTGTTTCCCTCCTGTAGTTTTATATACGCCCCAGCATTATATCATATATTTTCCGCAAGCGCTAGATACCTGAACAAAATTTGTTACATTTTTATAAAATTTTTTTACATCCTGCAACGAAAAAACCGGCACAGAGTGCCGGTCAGGTTTTCTTGATGAATTTTTCTCTGCATTTGGGGCAGGTGATGGCGATTTTACCCTTACCTCTGGGTACCCGTACCGGTTGACGGCAGCGGGGACAGTTGTAATAGCGGTGGTTCCGGTCCTTCAGCTGCTCCAGAATAATCAGAAAACGTCGGTTTTCCCGGTACCGTTTGTAGGTATTGCGGGAGAAGTAGCGAAACAGCGCCCAGCCCATGATAAGATAAGCAACAATCATCAATCCCAGCCGCACATAGCTAAAGGGCAGAAACAGCGTCACAATGACGATGATGACGCTGGTCCACAGCAAGGCGTTATTCAGTTTGTCCAACCCGTAGCGCCCCTCCATAAAACGGGAGAAGAAGTTGCGGATACCCCTCATGAAATCACCTGTGTTATCAGTAATGCTACTATTATATTGATAAATAGCAGGATTTCAACCCCATAAACGCATAATTTACGGATAATTCAAATTTTTTGTCCGCCCTGCACGGACAAAGACTTGATTGGTACAGGAATAACGTAAACTGTTTTTTGTATTTTTTCAACAAAAATGTTGCTTTTATTTTGTACATGTGGTAGAATTCTATGTTGAGAAAATTCGAGTACAAGGAGATCATTTTATGGCATCTCAGGAAAATATCCGCAATATTGCCATCATCGCCCACGTTGACCATGGTAAGACTACTCTGGTGGACGAAATGCTCAAGCAGGGCGGCATCTACCGTGAAAACCAGACCACCGTGGATCGGGTCATGGACTCCGGCGATTTGGAGCGGGAGCGCGGTATCACCATTCTGGCGAAGAACACCTCCGTCCACTACAAGGACTACAAAATCAACATCGTGGATACCCCCGGTCACGCCGACTTCGGCGGTGAGGTGGAGCGCATCCTGAAGATGGTCAACGGCGTTATCCTGCTGGTGGACGCCGCCGAGGGTCCCATGCCCCAAACCCGATTCGTTCTGCAAAAAGCGCTGGAGCTGGGTCACAAGGTCATCGTGGCCGTCAACAAAATCGACAAGCCCGATGCCCGTATTCAGGAGGTCATGGATGAGGTTCTGGAGCTGCTGCTGGATCTGGATGCCACCGATGAGCAGTTCAACTCCCCCACCGTGTTCTGCTCCGGCCGTCAGGGTACCGCTGCCTACGGCCCTGACGAGGTGGGCACCGACCTGACCCCCCTCTTTGAAACCATCATCAACTATATCCCTGCCCCTCAGGGCGATGAAACCGCCCCCCTGCAGCTGCTGGTCAGCTCCATTGATTATAATGAGTATGTGGGTCGTATCGCCGTGGGTCGTGTGGAGCGGGGTACCATTCGGGTCAATCAGGAGGTCACCATCTGCGATTACCATGATCCCGAACTGAAGCAGAAGGGCAAGGTTGTTGCACTGTACGCCTTCGACGGACTGGGCAAGGCACCCATTCAGGAGGCAGGCGCCGGCGAAATCGTGGCGCTTTCCGGCATGGCGGACATCACCATCGGACGCACCCTCTGTGCCACCGACTGCGTGGAGCCGTTGCCCTTTGTGAAAATCTCCGACCCCACCATCGAAATGACTTTTGCAGTCAATGATTCGCCTTTTGCAGGAAAAGAGGGTAAATTTGTCACTTCCCGCAACCTCCGTGACCGTCTGGAGAAGGAGCTGCTGAAGGATGTTTCCCTCCATGTCACCGAGGCCAGCACCGATTCGTTCAACGTGGCAGGTCGTGGCGAAATGCACCTGTCCATCCTGATGGAAACCATGCGCCGTGAGGGTTACGAGTTCAGCGTGTCCACTCCCCGTGTACTGACCAAGGAAATCGATGGCAAGCTTTGCGAGCCTGTGGAACGGATGGTCGCCGACGTACCTGAGGAATGTATGGGCGCTGTCATCGAGAAAATGGGTCGCCGCAAGGGCGATTTGCTGGGCATGACCCCCATGGGCAGCCGCTACCGTCTGGAGTTTCTGGTTCCCTCCAGAGGTCTGTTCGGCTACCGCAGTGAATTTTTGACCGACACCAAGGGCGAGGGCATCATGTCCTCCGTTCTGGATTCCTACGCCCCCATGAAGGGCGAAATCGAGCGCCGTCTGGTGGGCAGCCTGATTGCCCATGAATCCGGCGAGGCCGTTGCCTACGGTCTGGGCGCGGCACAGGAGCGTGGCGCGCTGTTCATCGGACCCGGCACGCCGGTCTATGCCGGCATGGTGGTTGGCATCTGCAGCCGCAACGAGGATATGACCGTCAACGTCTGCAAGCGCAAGCAGCTGACCAATATGCGTGCCTCCGGCTCTGATGATGCCATCCGTCTGGTCACGCCCAGAGTGTTCTCTCTGGAGCAGTGTCTGGAGTTTCTGGCCGATGACGAGCTGCTGGAATGTACCCCCAAGACCCTCCGCATCCGCAAGCGGGAGCTGGACCACAGTATCCGTATGCGTGAGCTGATGAAGAAGCGGAATCAGGAGTAATTTTATGCTGTTTGACACCCATGCCCATATGGACGACCGGGCCTTTGACGAGGACCGTCAGGCGTTGATTGCCGCTCTGCCCGATCAGGGCGTGGGACTGGTGATGAACCCCGGTTGCAGTCTGGAATCCTCCCGCAATGCCGATGCCCTTTCCAGAGCATACCCCCACGTTTATGCCGCTGTCGGCTCCCATCCCGACGCCGCCGACGAGGTGAACGAGGATGTTCTGGAGGAGTATCGAAAGTTATGTAAACTGAACCCCAAAATCAAAGCCATTGGAGAAATCGGTCTGGACTACCACTACGAGGACATCCCCAGAGCGCTTCAGCTCAAGGCGTTCCGCGTCCAGATGGCGCTGGCGGCGGAGCTGGATTTGCCGGTAATCGTCCACGAGCGGGATGCGCACGCCGATGGAATATCCGTTGTGGACGAATTCCCCACAGTGAAAGGGGTGTTCCATTGCTACTCCGGCTCACTGGAGATGGCGCAGGAACTGGTGAAACGGGGCTGGTACATCGGATTCACCGGCGTGCTGACCTTCAAAAACGCCCGAAAGGCCGTGGAGGTGGCGGCGAATCTTCCGCTGGAGCGGCTGGTTCTGGAAACGGACTGCCCCTATATGTCGCCGGAGCCTTTCCGCGGCAAGCGGAATGACCCTTCCAAGCTCTACCGCATGGCGGAAAGATTGGCAGAAATTCGCGGCATGTCCCTGGAGGAAGTGACCCGCATCACCACCGAAAACGGCAAAAAACTGTATAGAATTTGAAAAACGGAGCCACCGGCTTCGTTTTTTGTTGCATCGGGACTTATTATTTGCTAAAATAGAAAAAGTAAATGATTGTTTAGCGTTCCGATTACAACCGCACCTTTTGTAGGGGAGGGTCTTGACCCTCCCGAAAGGTCGCAACTTCTGAGCTGTTAATACTATGCAAACAGGTACGTTTTCAGCACAGTTTGCAACATCTCAAAA
>JAZSEN010000123.1:0-5152 GCA_045531675.1 Faecousia sp. | reverse complement strand
AGCCTGGGTGCATACTGCAAGACCCTGGCCGGAAACGGCAACGCCTTCGGTGCTGCCACCGCAGTCTACGGCTACTACGCCAAGGCTTACTTCGCAAGCTAATTCCATACAAAAAATCACCACGGGTCACCCCGTGGCGATGTTTACTAAATTATGATTGGTTTTGTTGGTTATATTTACGAAATTTCTCTTTACTAATTGATTGCGATTGACTTATGTGTTATGTATTTTTATAATTTATACTGGTATTATACAATTCTACTATTAATAGAAAAGGATTGATATTCATGATGAAACGGATTCTTGCGTTAATTTGCTCGATGGCCATTTTGATTGGGTTGATGCCTGCCATGACCATACCTGTAAGCGCTTCCTCCACGGTAGCGCTCAATCTCCATGGTGATTATCAGGTGGGTTATTCCCGGGTTGACATTAATCCATATGTGCTGGAAGATGATCCTTCCAGCGGTATCATGGCGCTGCCTCTGGCAGGTTCTGATTCTGTTTGGGATCGTCTGTCCACGGACGGATTGATTGATGACAATGGTGACGGCGTTGTTGATGAAAACGACGGCATCAAAGCCACCTGTATCTCCATTACTGACGATACCGGAAAGAGCCTGTTCCTCATTACCATTGATCTTCTTTACGGCTATTACACTGATGAAATGCGTGATTTAATTGTGGAGCGGGTCAACGCTGCCATTGCCAGCGGCGAGTTGACCGGCTTGCAGGAAATCACCAGCGATTCGATTTATATTGCAGCCACTCATACCCACGAGGCACCTTCGGCAAACGGTTATAGCACCAGTGGAATGACCGGCACCAATGCTGACGGCGTTGATTTGAGCGTGGTCAACGAAAACCTTGGAATCTGGGTGGATCGAACCATTATTGACGTAGCCGACAGCGCAATCAATGCGCTGAAGGATCGTGCAGCGGCCAAGCTGACCAAGGATCAGATTGCCGCCAGCGAGGCTACTTCCCCTGTGGTCAAAGGAAAAGTCATGAACTCCACCCGTCATTATTTTACTGAGGTTGATGGTGTGGAATTTATCGCCGGCGATGGTTTTAATGCCATCAACAAGAGGCATTACAGTAACCCTGAGGATTACACAACCACCCGTGGTATCAACGCCAGGCAGGTCACCGAGGTGGACGATAATTTGTACATGCTGCTGTTCGAGTTTGAGGATACGCAAAAGCTGCCTGTTGTCCTTTCCAGCTGGAGAGGACATCCCTCCAATAACAATAGTGACAATTATGCCGATACCAGCACGCATGCCATTTCCTCCGATTACATCAATGCCTTCCGTCACGCACTGGAGTATGGCTGCGAGGTAACCTTTAATCCTGTGAATGGTTATGTGACAGGCTGGACACTGGGTACAACCCAGAAATACCGGGTTGCCTTCTTCTCAGGAACTGGCGGCAATGTCAATACCCTTACCTTCGAGTATTACACCTATGAAGGCTCTGAGGGGGAAGTCTTGCAATGCGGCCGGGATTGGGCATTAAATTCTCCGGAGTTGTGTGCTGTCAAGAGCCGGGGCTGCTGCTATGGCGTGGTTCTGGCTGCCATGGCCTATGAAGGACTTACCGACGGCTTGCATGAAACCTCCGTTGCCAATGGCGAAATCAAGACCAAGACGATAAGGTACAATGCAGCCCGGAAGCAGACCGGAATTACAGAACTGGCTTACAAGGCGGCGGTGGCTTATCGGGAGGCTGCGGCGGTGAAAACCGTTCTTCTCCCTTATGTATACACCGACCCGGATACCGGCGAGGTATTTGCCATTGCGTCCAGATTCCATGCCTCTAAAATTATTGGCGCATGGGACACAACCCTGGGCGCACCGAAATCCGACTCCATTGCCATGTACTTCAGCACCATGATGCTGGGTACTGATGTTGCTTTTGTGACAGTTCCCGGTGAGACCTTCGACTTCTACTACAAGGACACCACATTGACCGGGGATGCCAAGTACGCTGCCGAGAATAATCTGTGGAACGACCTTGTGGATGAAGCCACCTACGGCAAGCCCTTTGTACTCAGCCATTGTAACGGCTCCAGGGGCTATATCCCCAACGATGAAGCCTATGTTTATGTCCCTGGCTCCAATCAATGGGCATCGGGCAGCTACGAGGCCCACCAGACCGCTCAGGAGCGCGGTACCGGCGAAACGATGGTCCGTATCTTCGACCAGATGCTCGCCTCCATGGCTGAAGGCGGAGATATGACCTACACCGGCCCCTGCGCCCACTGCGGCGAGGATCAGCTCTGGCAGCCCTACAGTGGACAAACTTCGCTGACCACTGGCCACTACTATCTTTGTGCCGATTATTTTTCCAACTCGATTAAGATTACCGGCGGTCAGACCGTTTGCCTTGATTTGAACGGACATGTTCTGAGGGGGCAAACCAGAGCCCTCAGTATTTCCGATACGGAGCGGGATGTTGTCAATATCATGGACTTTTCCCAGACCCAGACCGGCACAATAGCCGGCTGCGGCAGTCTGAATGGAAGTGCTGTGGGTTTAGCCGGTGGTACGATATACCTCGCCGCAGATGACGAGCTGAATCTGTATTCCGGCACCATCACCGCCTATGAACAGACAGGTTATTCAGTTGCCAACGGCGGTATTCTATATGTACGCGGCACCTTTAATATGTACGGCGGTGCGGTCACCGGCGGTACCGCCAGCTCCTTTACCGGCGATTATGTTAGCGGCGGTGTGGTAAATTCCGCCACTAAGACCGGTGTCGGCGGCTGTATTTCCCTTTACGGCACCCTCAATATGTACGGCGGCACAATCTCCAATGGTAAGCTCAATTCCATTACCGGCATCGTCACCGGCAACGAAACCGATGGCTATGTGTATACCCCGGAGATTACCGAAACCGAGGGCAACGGCCCTTGCGTTTGGGTCACCACAAGCGGTAAGATTACTCTGTACAATGACGCGTCCGTGGAGCACATCCAGTTTGCGGATGGGGATGGCCTTAGCATTGGCGGCGTGTTTACCGGCAATGCGGAGCTGGAGTTCAACACCATTACCGAGCTGACGGATATGACGGTGGTGGGCAGCTGCCAGACCGGCGCGGACGTGGCTCTGGCCAACATTACCTTCACCGATGCGCCCGGCATGACCGCGGCGGTGAAGGGGACGGAGCTGGTCGTTTCCGATTCTCCCTATACCTATGGCTACTGTGAGCATTGCGGAGAAGTCCAATGGATTCCCACCACCGATGGCGACTTGGATGCCTTCGGAATTGTGGATATGCTTCCGGGACATTACCGTCTGACTGAGAACGTAACGACTCTCCGAAAACAACTAAATAAAAACGGTGACCATCCCGGCGTATTCTGCATTGACCTTGCGGGCTATACCTTCACCGGTGCAAGTCGTGCTTTCATTGTCTATGAAGACGTAGTCCTGAACATCATGGACAGCGTTGGCGGCGGCATTATGGAAGGCCAGAGCACAGCGGCGATTTATGGCGGTGTGATTTATGTCGCGGAAGGCTCTGAGGTCAATCTTTACGGAGGTACTTTCCGCCACAGCACCGTCAACAGTGAAACTACCACCAACGGCGGTGTTGTCTACATCAAGGGCGGCACATTCAATTTCTACGGCGGCACCATTGAGGGCGGCAAGGTCACCGGCAGCGGCAGCGCGGTTTGCGTTACTTCATCGGATGGCTACACCGGTACCATGAACGCTTTAGGCGGAACAATCATCGCCGGTACGGCGGATAAGGTTGCACCATGTGTTTACGTTTCCAATAGCGGTCTGGTTAATGTATCCGGCGACGCGAACATCGAGGAAATCTATTTCGTCGGCAATTCTACTGACCGACTGACTATCGAAGGTAACTATACCGGCACTTTGGCGTTGCGGTACTCCGAATCTGTTGCGTTTGATAACCTGACTGACGTGGGCAATAGCCTATCCGGTGATGTATCCAAAGCTACTATCACATTTGTGGATGCGCCGGATAAGACGGCGGCGGTCAGGGGAGGGGATTTGGTTGTTTCCGATTCTCCTTACACCTACGGCTATTGTGACCATTGCGGCGAAAGCCAGTGGATTCCCATGAGCGATGCGGACTTCGATGCCCTTGCTAAGCATGATTTGCTTCCCGGCCATTATCGTCTGACAGAGGACGTGGCCACGATTCAGAAGCAACTGAATTATGACGGCACAAAAGCCGGCAATTATTGCATTGATTTGGCAGGACACGCCTTTATCGGCGAAAGTCGTGCATTTTTGGCTTACAGTGATGTTACCCTGAATATTATGGACTCTGTTGGCGGCGGTATTGTCGAGGGTAAGTCCACGGCCGCGGTTTATGGCGGTGTTCTGTATGTCAATGCCGGTTCAGTCATTAATATCTACGGCGGTACCATTCGTCATAATACCGAGAGAAGCGAAACCACGTCCAACGGCGGTGTTGCCTATGTCCATGGTGGTAGCTTGAATCTTTACGGCGGCACCATCGTTGGCGGCAATGTTACCGGCGCCGGTAGCGCGGTATATGTACATTATATTGACAGCACTTATGGCAGCTTCACTGCCAGCGGTGGACGAGTTATTTCCGGCACAGCCGAAAAATATGCGCCCTGTGTGTTGGTATCTGGCGGATGCACTGTGACCCTCTCCGGCGATGCGGTCATTGATGAAATCTACTATACCAAAGTATCTGCCGAAACGCTGACCATTTCCGGCACCTTTAGCGGCTCAGCTTTGCTGAAATATCCCGACACCGTTACCCTGACAGATGGTATGGATATCGGCAATCTGGACAACGCCGACATTTCCAACGCTACTATTACTCTCGCGGACAAATCCTGCATGGATGTGAAAGCCAGCGGTAATAATCTGATTGCAGTAGCGACTCACATCTATGATTCTGTAATCACTAGTCCCACCTGCACCGAGGAGGGTTACACTACCCATACCTGTACCGTTTGCGGTGATAGCTATGTTGATGAAGTGGTATCCGCCAACGGACACAGCTGGGTTGATGCAACCTGTAACGATTCCAAGTACTGCTCCGTATGTAAGGTAACTGAGGGTGAGGCTCTGGGTCACAGCTATAATGCTGTTGTGACTGCTCCCACCTGTACTGAAAAGGGCTACACCACCTA
>JAZSEN010000023.1:0-30034 GCA_045531675.1 Faecousia sp. | reverse complement strand
CAAGACCTCCATCCACCCCGATGTGATTTACATGAGCGGCATGAAGGGCGAGGCCTCCGCGGAAATCGCCATCCAGTACAACGATGGCTTCAACGAGTTCATCCTCTCCTTCGCCAACGAGGTCAATACCCCTGAGGGCGGTATGCACGAAACCGGCTTCAAGACCGCTCTGGCCCGTGTGCTGAACAACTACGGCGTGAAAAACGGCATCATCAAGGGCGATGACAAGGTCACCGGCGAGGACTGCCGTGAGGGCATCACCGCCATCATCTCCGTGAAGTTGACCGATGCCCAGTTCGAGGGTCAGACCAAGGCCAAGTTGGGCAACGCCTACATCCGTACACTGGTGGATCAGATTGTCAACGATCAGCTGGCTACCTACTTCGAGGAGCATCCTGCCACCGCCAAGACCATTCTGGAAAAGGCGATGATGGCAAACCGCGCCAGAGAAGCCGCCCGGAAAGCCAGAGATTCCATCCGCCGCAAGACCGGTCTGGAATCCGGTCAGATGCCGGACAAGCTGCAGGACTGCAACGAGCGGGACCCCAGCCTCTGCGAAATTTACATCGTCGAGGGTGACTCCGCTGCCGGCTCTGCCATTCAGGGCAGAGATTCCCGATTCCAGGCGATTCTTGCCATGTGGGGTAAGATGCTGAACGTGGAAAAGGCCAGAGCCGACAAAATCTACGGCAACGACAAGCTTTATCCCCTGATTGTGGCGCTGGGCGCCGGTATCGGTGAGGAATTTGATATCGAAAAGCTCCGTTACCACAAGGTGGTCATCATGTCCGATGCGGACGTGGACGGCGCTCACATCCGCACCCTGCTGCTGACCTTCTTCTTCCGCTATATGCGTCCTCTGATTGAAAACGGCTATGTTTACTCTGCTGTGCCGCCCCTGTACAAAATCAAGCGGGGCAAGACCGAGCGGGTGGCTTACTCCGACGAGGAACGTGACCTTGTTTCCGCTGAGATGCGTGGCGAGAGCAACGCCAAGGTTGAAATTTCCCGCTTCAAGGGTCTGGGTGAGATGGACCCCCACGAGCTGTGGGAGACCACCATGGACCCCGAAAAGCGTACCCTTCGCCGGATTACGCTGGACGATGCCATGCGAGCCGACGCCATCTTCACCGTCCTCATGGGCGAGCAGGTGGAACCCCGTAAGGAATGGATCGAACGCAACGCCAAGTACGCCATTAATATTGATATCTAAGCGACGTAGGCGCAAAAAATAATTGGAGGTGTGTTCATTGGCACACAATCGAAGCTATAAGCCTGAGGACATTCTGTTTCCTGACCAGCATATCACCGAATCCCTGCTGGTGGATGAAATGGAGAAGTCCTATATCGAATATGCCATGTCCGTTATTGTCGGACGTGCCTTGCCGGATGTCCGTGACGGTCTGAAGCCTGTCCACCGCCGCATCCTGTACACCATGTACGAGAGCGGTCTGACCTCCGACAAGCCCTTCAAGAAGTCCGCCACCTGCGTCGGTGACGTTCTGGGTAAGTACCATCCCCATGGTGACGCCTCTGTTTACGATGCCATGGTCCGTCTGGCACAGAATTTCTCCATGCGCTACATGCTGGTGGACGGTCACGGTAACTTCGGCTCCGTGGACGGCGACCCGGCGGCGGCCTACCGTTATACGGAAGCCAGACTGTCCAAGCTGTCCAACGAGATGCTCCGTGACATCGACAAGGAGACGGTCAACTGGGACCCCAACTTCGACGAATCCCGCAAGGAACCCCGTGTCCTGCCCAGCCGGTTCCCCAACCTGCTGGTCAACGGCTCTTCCGGCATTGCCGTCGGTATGGCGACGAACATTCCGCCCCACAACCTGACCGAGGTCATCAACGCCTGTGTGGCGGTGATTGACGACCCTGAGTGTTCCATGATCGATTTGATGGAGCATGTCACCGGTCCGGATTTCCCCACCGGCGGTATCATTATGGGTCGCAGCGGCATCCGTGCCGCCTACGCCACCGGACGCGGCAAGGTTGTGGTCCGTGCACGGACTGAATTTGAGGAATTCGGCAAGGATCGGGTGCGAATCATCGTGTCCGAGCTGCCTTATCAGGTCAACAAGCGCCAGCTGATTAAGAAAATCGCCGAGCAGGTGAAGGACAAGCGGCTGGAGGGTATCTCCGACCTTCGTGACGAGACCGACCGCAACGGTATGCGTATGGTCATCGAGCTGAAAAAGGACGCCAACCCCCAGGTTGTGCTGAATAATCTGTTCAAGCAGACGGATCTGCAGTCCAGCTTCGGCATCATTATGCTGGCGCTGGTGGACGACCAGAAGCAGCCCAAAATTTTGTCCCTGCGGCAAATCATCGAAGAGTATCTGGCGCACCAAATCGAGGTTTTGACCCGCCGTACCGAGTACGACCTGCGCAAAGCACGGGAGCGGGCTCACCTGTTAGAGGGTTTGCTGATTGCTCAGGACAACATCGACGAAGTGATTCGGATTATCCGCTCCGCCTACGACGATGCCCGTGAGAGATTGATGGAGCGCTTTGGTCTGGACGAGGTTCAGGCGCAGGCAATCCTTGATATGCGTCTGAAGGCGCTGCAGGGTCTGGACCGTGAAAAGCTGCAGGCGGAATTCGACGAGCTGCAGCAGAAAATCGCCTACTATCTGGAGTTATTGGCAGATCCTGTGAAGCTGAAGGGCGTGCTCCGGGAGGAGCTGATTGTCATTCGCGACAAGTTCGGCGACAGCAGAAAGACCGAGATTCAGGATGTGGAGGACGAAATCGACATCGAGGATCTGATTGTGGAGGAGCAGTGCGTGTTCACCATGACCTCCGCCGGCTACATCAAGCGCACCGCCGCCAGCGAGTACGCCGCGCAGGGTAAGGGCGGCATGGGCAAGAAGGGCATGGCCACCCGTGACGAGGATTATGTGAATACCGTGTTCACCGCCTCCAGCCACGACCACATCTTCTTCTTCACCAATAAGGGTCGGGTGTTCCGGAAGAAAGGCTACCAGATTCCCGAGGCAGGTCGCACCGCCAAGGGTACCAATATCGTCAACATCCTGCAGGTGGACTCCGGCGAAAAGGTTTCCGTCATGGTCCACGCCCGAAATCTGGACAATGAAGAGCTGTTCCTGACCATGATTACCCGCAACGGCACCGTCAAACGCCTTGAGGTGTCCGCTCTGAAGAACCTGCGGAACATCGGTATCCGTGCCATCACGCTGGACGAGGGCGACGAGCTGATTGAGGTCAAGGAGACCAACGGCACTCAGAAGATTCTGATTGCCACCCACGATGGCATGGCGTGCTGCTTCGATGAGAACGATGTCCGTGCCATGGGTCGTACCGCTGTGGGTGTCCGTGGCATCAAGCTCCGTGAGGGCGACTATGTTGTGGCGGCCGCCCGTGCCCATGAGGGCAAGACCGTGCTGACCATCACCGAAAACGGCTTCGGCAAGCGGACTCCCGTAGAGGATTACCGCATCACCAACCGTGGCTCTATGGGCGTGAAGAACTATGAGGTCACCGAAAAGACCGGCAAGGTGGTAGGCGTGAAGGTGGTAGACGGCACCGAGGATTTGATGCTGATTACCCAGTCCGGCACCATGATTCGTACCGATGTGGCCGGTATCCGCATCTGCGGACGTGCCACCCAGGGCGTCATCGTCATGCGCTTCAAGGAAGAGGATGACCGTGTCATCGGCATGGCACTGGCGGAGAAGGAAGAAGCATGAAAACCGTGACACTCTATACCGACGGCGCCTGCTCCGGCAACCCCGGACCGGGCGGCTGGGGCGCCATTCTGGAGTACAACGGTCATGAGCTGGAGCTGTCCGGCGGTGAGGAAAGCACCACCAACAACCGGATGGAGCTGACCGCCGTGATTCGGGGACTTTCCCGCTTGAAAGAGCCTTGCATCGTGGAGCTGTACTCCGACTCCAAGTCCGCCATCGACGCGCTGGAGAAAGGCTGGGCATGGGGTTGGCGAAAAAAAGGATGGATAAAATCCGATAAAAAACCTGCCTTAAACCCTGATTTGTGGGAAGAATTGCTACAATTGACCATGAAACACCAGCTCCACTACCACTGGGTCAAGGGACACGCCGAAAACCCAAAAAACAACCGCTGCGACGAACTGGCCGTAGCAGAATCCCAAAAATTCCGCAAAATTTAGCACAATCTATTGTAGGGGAGGGTCTTGACCCTCCCCTACAAGGATGTTTGAAGGAGGAACACCATGTATCTACCCATCGGCAATGATATGGCGGTGCGGGAACGGTCTGTCATCGGAATTTTCGACATGGACAACACCACCACCTCCAAGCGAACACGGGAATTTCTCAGCCGTGCGGAATCGGAGGGACAGGTGGTACCCTGCGACGAGCTGCCAAAATCCTACATCGTCACCTCGGAGTACGGCATGGAACGGGTATATCTGTCCTCCCTGACCCCTGCCACTCTGGAAAAACGCATGAAATAACCAAAGCCTGCACGAAAATCCGTGCAGGCTTTTTTCTCGATAGTCGTATAAATGATTGTTTAGCGCACTAAGCGCGCCAGTGCTGTAAACGATGATTTAGGAGTACAAGGTTACGAAAACAGCTGCTCCACCGGGGCGAAGGTATAGCCGGCCTGCTCCCATTTGGTCAGTAGCTCGTCAAGGATTTTGGCGTTGGTGGTGGAGGTGGAGTGGAGCAGCACCACCGCGCCATTATGGATGCGTGGCAGCAGCTTGGAGAAGGCCTGCTCCGCCGTGGGCTGGGAATCGTTGTTCCAGTCCACATAGGCCAGACTCCAGAATACCGTCCGGTAACCCATCTCCTTCGCCATTTTCAGGTTGTCCTCGCTGTATATCCCTTGGGGAGGACGGTAATATTTCGGCATATCTTTTCCCGTCTTTTCCTTGAAAAGTACCTCTAAATCCGATAATTCCTTGGAAAACGCAGCCTTGTCGGAAAGCTTGCTCATATCATAGTGGTGCATGGTGTGGTTGCCCACGGTATGGCCCTCCTCCACCATTCGCCGCACCAGATCCGCGTTTTGCTCAATATAGTTCCCCACCAGAAAAAACGCCGCCGGCACCTGATGCTTTTTCAAAACATCCAGAATCTGCGCGGTGCAGCCGTTCTCATAGCCGGCATCGAAGGTCAGATAAATCACCTTTTTCGAGGTGTCGCCGATGTAGGCGGCATCGTACTGCTTTAGCTGTTCCGTTCCGGCAGGTCCTACCGGCGGCGCGCCCTCTGTCCGGAAGCTCAAGCCCCAGCTCCCTGTCTCCAGCACCTGATGGCTGAATACGCTGACCACCAGCGCCACCGCTCCCAGAATCGCCACCCATAGGATAATCCAGTCCCGTTTTCTCATGATCACCCCTCCTTACGGACAGCCTATGCCCGAAAAATTAAGATTTTGCCATGGAAAACCAGAAATATTTTGACAAATCACGCGCAGGGGTTTATAATGAATTCGTATGGGCATATTCGCCCGAAACCTACAATAAACCTGAAAGGGATGTATATTATGTTCAAAATCGTTCGCAAGAAGGAGCTGAACTCTGCCGTCACCCTGATGGAGATCGAAGCCCCCTTCATTGCAAAGAAGGCCAAGGCCGGTCAGTTCATCATTTTCCGCATCGATGAGCAGGGTGAGCGCGTGCCCCTGACCATCGCCGGCTACGACCGTGAGAAGGGTACTGTTACAATCATTTTCCAGAAGGTCGGCTTCTCCACCATCGCTCTGGGCGAGCTGAATGAGGGCGACTATATCCGTGACTTTGTTGGTCCTCTGGGCAAGCCTACTCCCGTTGAGGGCAAGAAGAAGGTCTGCGTGGTTGGCGGCGGCGTTGGCTGCGCCATCGCTCTGCCCTCTGCTGCCGCCTTCAAGGAGGCCGGCGCTGAGGTCACCGTTATCGTCGGCTTCCGCAGCAAGGACATTGTCATTCTGGAGGAGGAGTCCCGTGCGGTTTCCGACAACTTCACCCTCATGACCGACCACGGCTCCTACGGTCGCCACGGTCTGGTCACCCAGCCTCTGAAGGAGATGCTGGAGGCAGGCGAGCAGTTTGACGAGGTTCTCGCCATCGGACCCATCCCCATGATGAAGTTTGTCAGCCTGACCACTCTGCCCTTCGGCATTCATACCAGCGTGTCCCTGAACCCCATCATGGTGGACGGCACCGGTATGTGCGGCGGCTGCCGTGTTACCGTAGGCGGCGAGACTAAGTTCGCCTGCGTGGATGGCCCCGAGTTCGACGGTCACAAGGTGGACTTCGCCGAGCTGATGAAGCGCAACTCCGTCTACCGCAATCGGGAAGCGGAAGTTAAGGAAACCCACGCCTGCCGCATGGAAGCCATGGGCAAGGCTCTGATTAAGTAAGGAGGAAACTGCTATGGCTAACATGACTTTGACCAAGACCCCCATGCCCGAGCAGGATCCCAAGGTCCGTGCGCGCAACTTCAAGGAGGTTGCTCTGGGCTACACCGCCGAAATGGCAATCGAAGAGGCCGGTCGCTGCCTGAAGTGCAAGAACCCCAAGTGCGTGGAGGGTTGCCCCGTCAACGTGCGCATCCCCGAGTTCATCGCCAAGGTTCAGGAGGGCGACTTCAAGGCCGCTTATGAAATCATCACCTCCACCAACGCGCTGCCTGCTCTGTCCGGCCGTGTCTGTCCTCAGGAAAGCCAGTGCGAGGCCCGCTGTGTCCGTGGCATCAAGGGCGAGCCTGTGGCCATCGGCCGTCTGGAGCGGTTCGTGGCTGACTGGTACCGCGAGAACGTCAATGAAATGCCCGAGAAGGTGGCATCCAACGGCATCAAGGTGGCCGTGGTCGGCTCCGGCCCTGCCGGTATGACCGCCGCCAGCGACCTTGCCAAGAAGGGTTATGCTGTGACCATGTTCGAGGCCCTGCACACCGCCGGTGGCGTTCTGGTCTACGGCATCCCCGAGTTCCGTCTGCCCAAGGCCATCGTTGCCAACGAAATCACCAAGCTGCAGGCTCAGGGCGTTGAGGTCATGACCAACATGGTCATCGGCCGTGTCCTGACTCTGGACGAGCTGTTCGAGATGGGCTACAAGGCTGTGTTCGTCGGCTCCGGCGCGGGTCTTCCCATGTTCATGAACATCCCCGGCGAGAGCCTGAACGGCGTGTTCTCTGCCAACGAGTACCTGACCCGTACCAACCTGATGAAGGCCTACACCGAAGAGGCCGACACCCCCATCATCAAGTCCAAGGCTGTGGCCGTGGTCGGTGGCGGTAACGTTGCCATGGACGCCGCCCGTTGCGCCATGCGTCTGGGCGCTGACAATGTGTACATCGTCTACCGCCGTGGCGAGGCTGAGATGCCTGCCCGTCTGGAGGAGCAGCACCACGCCAAGGAGGAGGGCATTGAGTTCAAGACTCTGTGCAACCCCACCGAAATCATCGGCGACGAGAACGGTCGTGTCTGCGGCATGAAGTGCGTGCGTATGGAGCTGGGTGAGCCGGATGCTTCCGGTCGCCGCCGTCCCATCGAGGTGCCGGATTCCGAGTTCATTCTGGACGTGGATACGGTCATCATGTCCCTGGGCACCAGCCCCAACCCCCTGATTCGCTCCACCACTCCCGGTCTGGAGACCAACCGGAAGGGCTGCCTGATTGTGGACGAGAACGAAATGACCACCCGTGAGGGCGTGTTCGCCGGCGGTGACGCTGTCACCGGCGCGGCAACGGTCATCCTCGCCATGGGCGCTGGCAAGAAGGGTGCCGCCGCCATCGATAAGTTCCTGAGTAAGTAATATTTTACCGCCCTGTGCCTATGCACAGGGCGGTATTGGTTTCATTTATCAAAAAGAAAGACGTTGAGAGATTTCTCTCAACGTCTTTGCTCTATCACAGAATATCCGCCTGGAAGCAGTCAGGGGAAGCCCCCATACGAATCAGCATATTCTTCATATAGTGGTAGGCACAGCTGCTCAGCAGCAGATTGGCCACTTCGCCCACATGACGGTTTTCCGCTTTCTCCAGCGGCGTACCCTTGACCCACAGGTTGAAGGCACCCATGGACTGACCGCACCAGATCTGCATGTCGAACTTCCGGTCCGCAGCGCCCTGAACCGCCCAGCGGGAGGAGTTGCCCAGATACCACCGGAACACCAGAGCCATCTTCAGCTTGGGATTCTTTTCCGCCTGAGGAATCTTGGTAGGGTCAACCCGGGAGAAATACTCCTTGGTGCCGTTCCAGATGTTGGCAAAGGTATCCTTCAGGATTTTCTTCTCAATCCGGTCCCGTTCCGCAGCAGGAATATCCTCGAAGGAAGGATATTTCACATAGTATTCATACAGCTTGGCGGCGTTCTGGGCGTACATGGTCTTTTTCTTGATGACCTCCACCTTGGCGCCCATCTCAAACATATCGGCGCAGGGAGCCATGGTCACGTCTGCCATCGCAGTTTCCGCCAGAACCTCCTTGACATAGTCGGAGGTGCCGGACTCCACACAGCCCTGATTCACAGAACCGGTGACCACATAGGCAGCGCCCATTTCAAAGGCACCCAGACAGCTCAGACCGGTGCCAACACCACCGCCGGCGCCCACCCGGACCTTCTTCTGGTAGCCGAACTCCGCCTGCTTCCGGTTCGCCAGAGCAATCAGCGCAGGCAGCATGGAAACCATAGGCCGTCCGTCGGTGTGTCCGCCGGAGTCTGCCTCGGCGGTGATATCGTCCGCCATGGGAATCTTAGCCGCCAGCTCTGCTTCCATGGCGGTGATCAGACCCTTGCTCAGCAGGCTCTGCACCGCATCGGCGGCGGGAGGACAGACGAATTTCTCCAGAACCTCCTCACGGGAGACTTTGGCAATGATTTTGTGGGGAATCCGGATTGTGCCGTCGGCGTCCACGGAAAGACCCTTGACACGGTAGTACACCAGCGCCTCGGAAGGAACGATGTAGGCAGAGGCTTCCACCGCCGGCACGCCCTTATCCACCAGCATCTGCGCCAGCTTCATCTCCATATCGGCGTTGCGATTGGAGAGCATATTGATCATGTAGGGCTTGTCACCCAGAGCGGCCTTGATTTTGTCAATTTCCTGCTCCACGATTTCCAGACGCATACCGCCGGAGCCGTAGGAGCCCATACAGCCGGCCTTGCCCAGAGCGATGACCATATCGCTGGAGGCAATGCCGTTGGCCATGGCACCGCCGTAGAGGGCGTACTTCAGACCGTAGTCTTTCTTGAAGTTGGCATCGCCAAAGTCCTGTGCGGTCATATTGGGAATCTGGAACAGCAGTTCCTGATCCGGCTTGTCGGTGGAGATTACCATTTCACCGCCTTGACGGTGGGCAAAAAGCACCGGATATTGGGCGTTGGCAAGAATTTGACAGCTGTTTTCCTGATTAATGACAGGCATAGCTCCACCTCCTTAATTTTCTCCGTTGCGGATCCGCAGCGCATAGCTGTCGATCTGCATGATTTGAACTTCGTCGTTGAAGATTTTGGCATCGTAGAACAGGTCGATATGGTCCTCGTATTCCACCAGATCCTTGATGCTGATCTCGTAACGCATTGTGCTGTAACCATGACGGGTCTGACCGCGGAAACGGGACTTGACACAGTTGCCAACCACAGAGGTAAAGTAGGGATTGGGGAACTTCTTCAGCAGTCCGGCATGGGCAAACAGGAACATGCCCAGCTGGGTCACGCCGTCGCTGACGATGATGGCGGGGAACACAGGGTCATTTTTGAAGTGGGCCTTGAAGGGCCACATATCCGGCGTAATCTGCTTTTCGCCGCAGATCAGACCTCTGCCGTAGATGCCGCCGTTGTAGTCGATTTGGGTAACCTTGTCCACCATCTTGATGTCATGGGGAAGATAATACATTTCCTTATGGGTGGGCTGGGGCTTTTCACCGAAGCAGGTCAAATAGTCGGCCCGATAGAAGGCTTCCATTTCCTCTTTGTTGTAGGAGGTTTTGGTGGTATCCGACAGGTGGGGGAATTCCTTAGGCTCCACATTCATACGCAGCTGCTTTTTGGGGGAGATGATGCCCTTGTTGGAGGCAAGATCTGCCTTGGTGAAGAAGCCGCCGGTGGCCTCGGTAATGAAAATCAGTTCGTCGGCGTTGTAGCTTTCGAAGGTGAAGAACAGCAGCGTGGTGGAGCCGTTCTTTACGAAACGGTCGATTTTCAGCACAGTCCGCAGGGTGTCGCCTACCTGGAAGGGACGCTCGCTGTAAGCGGTCATGGAAGAATCGATGGCGCGGTAGGACAGGGTGCCCTGGGAAATGGCATCCAGACCCATATATCCCAGCAGGAAAATCGCCACGTGGGAGGCTTCCGATGCCACCAGAGGAGAAATGATGCGGTCGCTGCAGCGGAATACATTATTCTCGTCCAAATCAAATTCCGTAACGATGGAGGAGGGGCGGAACACGCCAAACTCCGCGTCGATGGACATGATTCGGGACACAAACAGGAAGGGGGGCAGCGGCATTCTGGCGCGGACAGGGTATTTGTCCACTTCCTTGTACTTTTCACCCAGCACCGCCGCCATAGAGGTGTCGGTCATGGTGACCACCTGCTCACGGTTGTACAGGCAGGTTTTGGAAGCGTTGGGGAATTTCGTTTTGGCAGGGGCGGTCGCAACCGTGACCGGCGCGTTCAGCATTTGCTCATAGAGCTTATTCTGGGCATCCATGAACAGCTTGAAGGCCTTTTCGTTGTTCATCAGCTGTTTCTGGAGCACCTGTGTAAACTCAGCACCGGAAAGGGCAGCGGTCTGGGGTGCCACAGCCGCAGCAGTCGTCTGGACCATAAGTGTTTCTTCCTTTTTCGCAGGTGTTGTTTGACGAATCAGATTCGTGGGGAAAGCAAGCTTGGACAGCAGCTTTTGCTGTTCAAAGGGAACATTGCTGGCAAGCAGCGCCGCGCACAGGTTCAGCAGCATATCAGATGCTTCGACAGCGGAATACAGCGATACCACCAGTGCGTCGGGACGGTTTTTCAGGGTAGCGGATGCCCAGGTGCCGCACATCTGAGTGGTACTCAAATCGATAAACACACGGCTGCCCTGATCGTAGAGCGCTTCCGCAGCAGCGGCGTAGTCCACGGTCCGGGTCAGCAGAGCGGTGATATTATCCGCCAGCATCTCCGGTGTTTGGTCCATGGGCTTCAGGAAGTGGGTGCTGAACATGGTGCAATCCAGCTTACCCAGCCGGACATCGGACTGAAGGAAACCCTTGCGGACCTCCTCTGCCAGATGGGTCACCACAGGGGTATGGACATAGTTGGCAACGTGCAGCTCGTTTGCAACGCAGCCGGTCTGTTCAATGAGCTTGCGCAAAGCGGCCCGCTCACCGGTGAGGATCACGTCCTCCGTGGAGCCGATGATCATCACAAATACGCCGTCGTATTTTTCGGCAGCCTTGCAGATGGCCTTGGCATCACCTCTGACATAGAACTTGGTGAAGCCGTCGGTCTTGCGACCAAGATACGCATTCAGGGGCTCATCATCGCTGCGTGCCATGAACTTCAAGGCGTCATCAATGCAGTCCAGAACGGCTTTGATGTTCGCCACGGAGCCATCGCTGTACACCATGTGGTTGGACAGATTGGCCACCTCACCCATACTGGCACCGGAGAGCACATTGGGCCTGATGCCGATGTTATCCAGCAGGGTGGTCAGGCAGTAGTTCACTACGATGTCGAACAGGTAATCCGACAGGAAAATGTCCTTGTCACCGGTCATCAGCTTGTCGCTCTTAAAATGGCTGATTTCCTGCATGGAGCCGTAAATGGTGAGGAAGAATTTATAGAATGCCTTGGCATTGAACATGCTGGCAGGGGGATTCATAAAGACGATTTGGGGGTTGGAGCAGCTGCGGCGGAAATACCGGGAGCCGGAGGGACGTTTCCAGACAAAGCTCTCGTCCAGCAGATGATCGGCGTTTTTCAGAAGATCGTCGATATCTTCATCCAGCGATTTCACGGAATCCGCCAGCAGGACGATGGTGTTGGTGGTTTCCGTTCTGCTTCCCAGCTCCGGCAGCAGATTCGCCATGGCATCTTTCAGGTTGGCGGTCTGCTTCAAGGCGTTGAGCTTCTGCTTTGCCTCCGCAACGGTGGTAAAGACCACGGGCAGCAGGCACTTCTTTACCTGATAGACCCGATTGACCAGAGCCTTGGGCTCGGTGAAGCCGCATTTCAGCCCCTTGCAGAGGATTTCCTTGCTGCGCGCACCGGTAGCATCCCAGAAACGGTACATCCGGGACGGATCGTCGTTCAGGTGCAGGGCGTAGCGAATCTCCAGCGCGGACAGCAGGAAATTCATGAAGTCATCGCCGTCGGTCGTCTCATCGCTGTCCACCAGCTCCACCCGGGCAAAGCCACGATCCTCCTGTGTCAGAGCAAGGGCCATCCAGCCGTTTTCCCGATGGGTCAGCAGCAGCGCGTTCTGCGGTGCGGCTTCCAGCATTTCTTTGAAGCTGACGCAGAGCTTTTGCTCGCCAAGACTCTGTGCCGCCGTGTCGGTGAGGATGGGCAGATTCTTTATGGCGGTATACTGTGTTGCTTCCTTCACCGCCAGATTCAGGGCATCCGGAAGCGCCTTGCCGGCGATTGCGGTGCCGGTGATGGCGGCTTCTGCCAGAGCCTCAAGTCCGGCTTTCTTGCCAAGGCACACGCCGATACCGGCAATGGTATAGGATTTTTTCATAACGTTACTCCTTTATTCCGCAGGGCGGGTCAGGTCCACAGGCTTGTCGTTATTGGAAATCAGGATCTGACTGGAAGGCAGACCGTTGAGGAATTCATTGGCGAAGTAGTTTGCGCCGACATCCAGAGGAATCAGCACATAACCCTTTTCGGTCAGGGTTTTGCGGTAAATATAGTCCATCATACCGCCGTCCCATGCACCCCAGTTGATGGTCAGAGCCTTGCAATTCGGATACTTCTTGCGGAAGTGGTAGGAGAATTTGGCAAGGAATTCGTTACCGGCGGCATAGTCCATCTGGCCGTCATTGCCGAAGTAGCCGGCAACGGAGCTGAAGGAAACAATCAGCTTCAGCTGCTCCTTGTCTACGCAGGAAAGGATGTTGTTCAGACCCACATACTTGGTATCCAGAACTCCACGGAAGCGGGCCATTTCCTTGTTCCAAATTTTGCAGTCTGCCAGCAGACCGGCACCGTGGATGATGCCGCGAATCTCGCCCAGCTCCTGCCGAATCTGTCCGATGGTGGCAGCCAGCTTTTCCCGATTGTTCACATCACAGGGATAATAGCGGACTGTGCAGCCGGTTTTCTCCAGAGTGCTGAAGGTATTCAGCATATCCCGCTGATCCAGAATGGCCTTCGCCTTCTTTTCGATGGCGCTGAAAGGACCTTTATAGCCTTCGGCCTTGAAGCGGCGGGCAATCAGGGTCTTCATTTCCTTCAAATCCGGAATTTTCGCGGTTTCCTCATCGTCCATATGCTCGGGGTTAATGGCGGCACGGCCCAGAATCGCCACCTTACAGGGGGCCTTCTCCATCAGCGCCATCAGGCACTTGGAGGTGACACCACGGCTGCCGCCGGTGACCAGAATCACATCCTCTTCGGTGTAGGGGCAGCGGTTTTCCTTCACACGGGCATCGGTAAAGGTGCCGTTGCAGGACCAACGCTTGCCGTCGTTGGTACGACCGATTTCCGGCCAGTAATCGTGGATGTGCAGCTCATCTTCCATAAGCTCCACCATTTTCGCAGGGGTCACGTCCGGCTGGAAGTCAATCAGCTTCACCGCGGCCTGCTGACCGAATTCGATGGACAGGGTCTTGGCAATGCCGTTGAAGGTGCCGTAGGCATAATGCTCATTTTCACCGGTAAAGCCCATCTTGCCGTCCAGGAAGGTGGCGAAGAACATCATACCCTTCCATTCCGGCTTGATGTCCCGGATGTAGATGGTGTAGTGCTTAATCAGATACACCGCCGTCATGGTGTGGTCGTAGGCGCACTGATCCTGATTTTGAGTGTCGTAGGCATTGGCGGCGAAGGCCATGCCCGTGATGGGACCTTCCTTGGATACAGCGGTAATCAGCGCCTGAGCCTCTTCCTCGTCCATATTCTGTTCCAGCCGTTTGACGCGCAGACCTTTGCCGGTGAAGAATTCCGCGATGGTATCCGTATAGGCATCTTTCCTGCCCAGAAGCAGCACAATGCCGAAGGTGGGGATCATGCTTTCGCCGGGCTGGACGCCCACACGTTCCTCGCTGTGGATTTCAAAGCGGCGGACGGTTTTGGGATTGGACAAATCCAGATTGTCAATGACGGGATTGTAAACACCCTGCGGGGCGTTGGCAGGCGCCGTAGAGCTGCGCTCCATCAGGTCTGCCAACGTCTTTTGGGTTTTCATCAGTTTTTCAAAGCTGGCAACCTCACAGTCGCCGAAGGCAGCGGTCTGTCTGAGAACATCATCGGTGATGGTCATTCCGGACAGGAGCGCCAGCCGCCTTTCCTGAGCCTCCCAGAAAACCTTCAGGCTTTCAAGCTGAGGGTCATACATTCTGTTATCCATAAGGGTTCTCCTTATACCAGCGCAGACAGGTAAGCGCCGATGGCATCTACGGTGGACAGAGCGGACAGCTCCTCCGTCTGCTCAGGGGTCAGAGTGATGTTCAGCTGCTTGATTACATCGGCAAAAATCTCCACGCGCTTGATGGAGTCGATGCCCAAATCGGCTTCCAGCTCCATGTCGTTATCGATCATATCCTCAGGATAGCCGGTCTTGTCGGCAATGGCGGCGAGAATGATTTCGGTGATTTTGCCACCGGACGCACCGGCGGGGGCAGCCTCTTCGGCAGGCACTTCCATCACGGGTACTTCCACCTCAGGCACTTCCACAGCCACGCTCACCGGTGCTTCCTCAGCAGCGGAAGCGGCAGGGGTCAGTTCCTTCAGGTAAGCGACGATGTCAGCAATTTTGCCCAGACCGGACAGCTCCTCAACATTTTCCTTGGTGAACACACTGCCCAGCGCGGTGTTGACCGTGGAAAGAATCTCCACGCGCTTGATGGAGTCGATGCCCAAATCGGCCTCCAGCTCCATATCCTCATCAATCATATCCGTGGGATAGCCGGTCTTGTCGGCAATCGCCTCGGTGAGGATCTCGTACATATTCAAATTGTTGCCGACGGGGGCGGTAGCTGCCACGGAGGACTCCGCCTCAACCACAGGAGCAGGAACAACGGCTTCAACAGGGGCGGGAGCGGCCGTTTCAGCAGGTGCAGGAACGGCTGTTTCAACAGGTGCAGGCACAGTTACAGGCGCAGGAATTGTCACAGGCGCCGGCACAGTCACAGGGGCAGGAACGGTCACAGGAGCGCCCGTCTGATTACCAAAGTAGGCTTCCAGAGCCCGCATGGAGTTGTTCTGGAATATGGTGACGCAGTTCAAAACATTCTGCTTTTCATTTTCAGCGCTGACCTTGGACAGCATATCGGATGCTGCCTGCATCTGGCTGGTCTGAACATCCATAAACTTGCTGAACACCTCTGCGTTGGCGCTGTAAGCATTGGCAGCAGGGGCGGGCATCTTGTTTTCCATGGGCTTGACTACCTCCTTGATAACTTCCACTTCTTTGATTATGGTTTTGGGCTCCTGAGCGGTTTTCATGATGTCGATGATCCGCTGATCGGGCAGCAGGGCAGCATCCATGGCTTCCTGACGCTTGGGCAGCACAAAGCCCTTCATCTTGACGGTATAGGTGGTTTTGCTCTTCTTGGGAACATAGTCCTCGTTGTAGGGGAAACGGTAGGGGTCGTCCTGAACCTCCAGACCGAGAACCGCCAGCTGTGCCATGGCAAATTCCAGCTGCTCAGCGGTGTCCTTACCCTTGTCGGGACACAGAGAGATGGCGGTGTAGTCCTTGCCGGCGAGGCAGTCCTTCAGCAGATTGGTCAGCACCTTGCCGTTGCCCACTTCCACGAAGATGCGGGTGCCGTCCTCATAGGCCTTCTCCGCGCTGGTGCGGAACAGAACAGGATTCAGCAGCTGCTTTTCCAGCAGACCTGCCACATCCTTGGTGTACTTCTTGCCGGTGGCGTTGGCGATGACCGCGCCGGTGGGCTTGCCCAGCTTCAGACCGTCCAGATAGCTGCGGAAGTTGACGGAGGCCTCCTTCATGTAGGGGCTGTGGAAAGCACCGGAAACCTTCAGGCGCACCGCACGGATGCCCATGCCGGTGAGCTTTTCTTCCAGAGCGGCGATGCCCTCCAGACTGCCGGAAACCACGGTCTGGGCAGCGGAGTTTTCGTTGGCAACATAGACATTGGCAATGCCTTCACAGGCGGCAGTCAGAGTCGCCTTGTCGGTCATGCAGGCCATCATGGCGGCATTGGGATTGGACTCGCTCATGAGGCTGCCACGCTCTCTGGCCATGGTAATCAGGGTTTCGTAGTCCATGACACCGTCCGCCCACAGCGCCACCAGCTCACCGAAGCTGTGACCGATGAAGCTGTCGGTCTTAAGACCGCGCATGGTCAAAATGCTGTACAGACCGGCCTCCACAGCAGCCAGAATGGGCTGGGTATTGGCAGTGTTGTTGATGGCAGTATCGGCTGCGGCAAATTCCTCGGGCATCAGAGCCTTGGGATAGAGAATTTCAGAGATGGGGTCTGCGCCCTTCTTCAGCATCACATTGTCCGCTCTGGAAACGGCGGTACGCAGTTCGGGATAGTTGATGGCAACCTCAGACAGCATATTCACAGCCTGAGTACCCTGACCGGGGAACAGGACGGTGACCTTGCCCTCCACAGCCTTGCTGTTGTAAGCGATGCCCTTCTGGGTGAAGGACTCGGCGGCAGTCTTGCTCAGCAGCTCCAGAGCTGTGGCGCACTTGTCGGTCACATCCTCCTTGGTCTTGACCACGAAGGACAGACGGAACCGGCCGCTGCCGGCATTTTCGTAGCGATACGCATCGCTGCGGAACTGCTGGGGATCGGCGGCAAGAGCCTGGATTTTCTGAATCAGGGCGTCCTTGCTGTCGGCGGCAAACAGAACGCCGGTGGGAGTACGGCCAACACGGTAGGCCTCCTCATGCTCGGGCTTGTATTCCTCCAGAACCACATGGAAGTTGGTGCCGCCGAAGCCGAAGGCGCTGGCACCGGCACGACGGACGGGCTGTGCGTCGTTGATGATCCAGGGCTGGGACTTTTTCAAAACAGTCAGGCGGCTGTCCACCAGTGCGGGGTTGGGGGTTTCCATATTGATGGAGTTGGGCAGCACCTTGTGGTGCAGCGCCAGTGCCACCTTCATACAGCCGGCAACACCGGCAGCCAGACGCATATGACCAATCTGACTCTTGACGGAGCCGATGACGGTCTTGCGCTTGTCGCTCTTGGGGAAGGTGGCAACGGCAGAGCCGGCCTCACAGGCATCGCCGGCAGCAGTACCGGTGCCGTGGGCCTCCAGCAGACCGATGGTGTCCATATCCACGCCGCTGTTTGCATAGGCACGGCGCAGGGCACGCATCTGACCTTCCTTGCTGGGAGCGTAGATGCTCTTGGCACGGCCGTCGGAGGAGGAGCCGCTGCCGCAGATGACAGCGTAAATCTTGTCGCCGTCGCGCTCGGCATCGGAAAGACGTTTCAGGACCATGATACCCACGCCGTCACCGATGATCATACCGTCGGCATTGGCATCGAAGGGTCTGATTTTGCCGGTCTTGGAGCAGGCCGGGGTTTTGGTGAAGGATAGATATGTAACAGGAGAGTTGTCCAGATTGGCGCCGCCCACCAGCATCATATCCATATTGTGGTTCTGAAGCTCGTCAACAGCAAACTTCACAGCACCCAGCGATGCGCCGCAGGCAGCATCCACGGAGCAGGAAGTGCCGCCCAGATCAAACCGGTTGGCGATACGACCTGCCACCACATTGGGAATGTAGCCGGGGTTATCGTCCTCAGACCACTCATGCTGGGTTTCAAGGAACTTGGCCACGATCATATCGGCAGCAGCCTCCGGCACGCCGTTGTTCACCAGAATCTGGCGAATCTTATAGCGCTGGGTGCGGACATGCAGGCTGAACACATGGCTGGCGGTACCGGCAGACATGATAACGCCGGTATTCTCCCGGTTGAATGGACGGGCATTTTTGCCATAGTAGCCGGCATCAATCAGAGCCTGACGGGCAACGATCAGACCAAACAGCTGATCCACAGCTGTATGCTCCATGACCTTGGGAGAGATACCGAACTCCTTGGTGTCAAACTCCACGGGACCGGACTGACCGCCCATTTTGCAGTAGCTCTTGTCAGGTACGCTGGGATCGGGATCGTAGAACTCCTCCAGCTTCCAGAAATCCGGATCCACTTCCTTGATGCAGTCCTTGCCCTCAACAATATTCTGCCAATACTCAGTAAAATCCAGGGCACCGGGGAATACACAGCCCATGCCAATGATTGCAATTTTTTCCTTCATCTTTCAAGCTCCTCCAAATTAAAATTTACGGAACCGGCTGTAGCGGTCTGCCACGATTTCATCTCCGGTCATATTTTCATATTTCTTGATCAAATCACCTATGGCCTTGCCCATAATGGTGCTGATTTTCTGTGCGGTGATCTCGGTGGCGCCGCCAAATTCGGGGATGATTCGGTCAATAACGCCCAGCTCTGCCAGGTCTTGAGCTGTAATTTTCATAACGGCAGCAGCTTCCTCCGCTTTTCCCTCGGTCTTCCAGAGAATAGCGGAGTAGCCTTCGGGAGAAAGGATGGCGTAGGTGGAATGCTCCAGCATCCAGACCTCGTTGCCGACAGCCGTTGCCAGCGCGCCGCCGGAGCCGCCCTCACCGATGAGGATGCTCAGGGTCGGAGTCTTCAGCATGGACATTTCCATGATAGACTGGGCGATGGCCTGTCCCTGTCCCCGTTCCTCCGCGTCAATGCCGCAGAAGGCACCGGAGGTGTTGATAAAGCTGATGACGGGGCGGTGGAATTTTTCTGCCTGCTTCATCAGACGAATCGCCTTGCGATAGCCCTCAGGCTTGGGCATGCCGAAGTTGCGGCGGACGCGCTCCTCAAAGCCTTTGCCCCGCAGATCGGCAATGACGGTCACGGGAGTATTGTTCAGAAACGCGATGCCGCCCACCAGAGCCTGATCGTCACCGAAATAACGATCACCGTGCATTTCACGGAAGTCCTTGAAAATGCGCATGATATAGTCGGTGGCAGTGGCACGTTCGCCGCTGCGGCACATTTTGACCTTATCCCACGGGGTTTTGTCGTGGCGGTTCATCAGCTCGATGCTGACGGAATCCAGCTCATGCTTCGGCACCGGCACACTGGTACGGAGCCGGAACCGGTCCTTGTTGCGAACCGGATGGGCATAGAGCAGATAGTGCAGCTCATTTTTCAGGTTCTTACGCTCTACCAGCCGATCCACGAAGCCGTGCTCCAGCTGGAACTCGGCGGTCTGGAAGCCCAGAGGCAGAGTGGTGCCGATGGTCTGCTGAATGACCCGGGGACCGGCAAAGCCGATTCTTGCCTGAGGCTCTGCCAGAATAACGTCTGCCAGAGTAGAGAAGCTGGCTGTGACACCGCCCATGGTGGGATCGGTGAGAACCGAGCAGTAGAACAGACCAGCGTCAGAGTGCAGCTTCACGGCGGCGGAGGTTTTTTCCATCTGCATCAGGGAAATGATGCCCTCCTGCATCCGGGCGCCGCCGGAGCAGCAGAACAGGATGACCGGCAGCTTCAGGCGGGTCGCCTTTTCAAAGGCACGGGTAATCCGCTCACCCATAGCCTGACCCATACTGCCCATCATAAAGTTGGGATTGCACACGCCGATGACCGTATCGTGTCCGGCGATCTTGCCTCTGCCGATGGTAACGGCTTCGCTGCAGCCGCTTTTTTTCTGAATGGATGCAATTTTTTCCTCATAATCCGCGGTGTGCAGGGGATTTCCTGTCAGAACATCCTCAAACCAGGGTTCAAAGCTGCCCTCGTCCAGTACCATTACCAAACGTTCTTTGGCACCGATGGGCATATATTTACCGCATTCAGGACAGATGTAGAGATGTTCAAAGGCTTCCCTTCCAGTGTAAACCTTCTTACACTTGGGGCAGGTCACCTTCAGCTCCTGAAGCCCTTTCTCCGCCGCAAGGTCCAGTTCCGATGAATCAGCTTCGCTTTTTTTGTTCCAAAAAGGCATATGTTTCTGTCACTCCTGTTATTTATTATACTGCTTCGTCCTCATGTTCTGAATCATATCAAACCAGATTCGTTCATTATGGCGAGCCGCATGCCGGCTGCATCATCAAAAAAATAGGATGCGCACTAATTAGCATACAACCTATTATAGCATATATCCTTGATTATGCAAGCACATTGTATAAAATTTTTGTATTTTTATTTGTAGAAAAATCCAATTACCTGCCGGCGGTAATAAAAAAGGAATCTGTCTCATGTTCTGAGACAGATTCCTTTTTTATCCGAATCATTAATCTTCGCAGGTGGGCTGCTGCGCTTCAGCATCCCTTGCTTTTTGCGGCAGGAAAAGGGTCAAAACAATGGCTGCAAGGGTCACGATCGTAACGATCAGACCGCCCTCCAGACCGAATTCGCCGCCATGGAACAGAGCTTGCTCCCCCTGAGGCCGCATGATTGCCACACTGGGCAACTGTGCCGTACCGCTGACCCGAATACCCACAAGATTTCCCTGAGCAAAGTTCCACGCGCTGTGAATGGCACAGGCGCCCCAGAGGTTATCGGTACGCAGGACATACACCGCCATGAACACCCCAAACAAAGTAAGATTCAGCAGCGCAAGGGGGCTGATGCCGGGATTGGACAAATGAAGCATGGCAAAGGCCACGGAGCTGATACCCACGGCTGCTGCCACATGGCAGCGGTTGGTCAAGGATACCATAAAATAACCGCGGACAAGCACCTCTTCGGACATTCCCTGAATGACAAATCCCACAAAGAAGGCCAGAATATACAGTACGGGGATCTTCCGGGCAAAGGCAAAATCCAAATCACCCATCAGCCAAAGAATCAGCGCGCAAAGCACCAGCATACCGGTGCCGATGGCGTAGCCCTTCAGATAGTGCAGCAGCCAGCCCTGTTTGCGGAATCCCATGGAGCTCAGAGAGCGTTTCTCGATTTTGCAGCAGTAGAAGATGCAGGCCAGAGTGGTCGCCACTGTGACAAACAGAGAAATCAGCATAATCCCCGGTTTTTCCATAATGGCCATCGCCGCGGAAACAGAGGATGATTCCGCTGCACCTGCATCGCCGGATGTGATGGAATCAAGAATCTGCGGATCATTGAAAAGGTAAATTACGATCGGAACAACCAGAATGAACGAAGCGATTGTATTGCCGACCCAGAATATCGCCATAAAAAGCAGAATCTGAATCACCAGATTGGGCTGGGAACCGGCTTCCCGTGCCTTCGCCAGCATGTGATTATTTTTGCAGGAAATCATAATGTTCCTCCTTTATTTACGCCACCAGCCACTTGTGCTTTTTCACGCTGTACAAGGGGATGAAGGGCAGCAGAATCGGCACGGTGGTCACGTATTTCTGATACTCCGGATCGGAGCCGTAGTTCTTATCCTGACGGATCTCCAGACGGCGGGCGCCGCTGAACATGACGAAAATGATGCCCACATAGCCCACGGCAATCACAATCCACTGACCCCAATGCTGCACACCGCCAAAGGCTGAGACCAGCACGCCGGTCCAGAAAATCATCTCACCCAGATAATTGGGGCAGCGGACCAGACGGTACAGACCGGTGTCCACAAAACGGCGGGGATTCTTTTTCTTGGCGGCGTTCTTCTGCAGATCCGCGGCACTTTCCAGAATCAGACCCAGCAGCATGATGCCCGCACCCACATAGGTGCAAATATCGGTGCCGGCATTGTTGTGCAGGCGGTAGAACACGCCGCTGACCTGGGTGACATACAGCAGCGCGCAGGTGACCCAGATGGCGATTTTTACGCCGAAGGGAACGGTCTTGCCGTCCTTGATCTCGCCCTTCATGTTCTTCTTGTAGGAGCTGCTGCCCAGCTCACGAATGGCAAGATAGCCGCCCAGCCGAAGTCCGTAAAGGATAAACAGGGCGCAGCACAGAATGGTGCCAAGCGTCAGGCTCTTGCCGTAGAGGATCAGCATCAGAATACCCTCACCGGCGATGGAAAAACCGTAGCCCAGAGAAATAAACCAGACGTAATTCTTAAATCCGATGGAGCTAATCACCATAGCGGCGAGGAACAGCCACAAAAATTCGATTGGGAATACCATAATGAATCTCCTTATATGAACACGTTCATATAATATAGTATAAATAAAGCCAAATGTAATGTCAAGGGGTCAGAACAGAACACAGGCGGTGACCGGTCTGCTCTCGGTGACGTTCTATTTGCCGGATATAGCTTCATTCACCGCTTTTTTTGACAATCAGGAATAACTTTTTTGCAAAAACTATAAAAAAGACTTGATTTTTCCAGATATATTTAGTACACTCTACAGTGTGACGGTTTATCTCGTTGCACACTATAATTCGAAAGGAAGGAAATCAAACATGAAGAAGAACATCGTAATTGTTCTGCTCGCAGTTCTGCTCGTGGTTACCTCCGTCGGCGCTACTCTGGCTTACTTGACTGACAGAGACAGCGAAGTCAACACCTTCACCGTCGGTGATGTCACCATCGACCTGAACGAAGAGTTCGAGCAGGGCGCTACCTTGCTGCCCGGCAAGGACATCGAGAAGAAGCCCACCATCACCAACACCGGCAAGAACGACGCTTGGGTCTGGCTGACCTTTGCTGTTCCCGCTGCTCTGGACGTCAACACCCCCGGCTCTGTCTCTGGTTCCGTGAACAATGTTATCCACTGGAACTTCAAGGCCGCTACCACTGAGGGTTATGTCACCGAAGAGAGAGTCCAGAAGGCTATTGCTGACGGCTTCCTGACCGATGACACCCTGACCGCTCAGACCATCCTCGACAACAAGATGTATTGGAACGTCCTGGACTCCATCGACGAGGGTGAGAACGTGTTCCAGCAGGAAATCGACGGCGTGCTGTACAATGTCTACGTGCATCTGTACTGCAAGGCCCTGAAGCCCGGTGAGACCACCCTGCCCAACATCGAGAAGGTTTACATGGATACCAACGTGGATATCGATCCCAACGGCGACTGGTACTTCGTGGAGAACGGTGTAGCTACCAAGCTGGACTGGAACACCAACGAGGATGGCGCTCCCAAGATTTATGTCAGCGCTTACGCTATCCAGAACGAAGGCTTCGCTACTGTTGAAGAGGCTTATGACGCTTACACCGAGCAGTGGACCACTGACGGCGGTGTCAACAACGGCGCTGAGTACAAGTACATCGTCGACTAATTTCAAAGGATTCTTTATCAATTGCTGATATAGTGTCCAAAGAAGAATAATGGATTGTGCCGGAGCTTTGCTCCGGCACATTTTTTTTCTGTCAAAGAACTGAAATGATTATTTAGCCCAACATAAGTTTTTTTAACTGACAAAAAAGCACCCCGAACGGTGGCACCGAATAAGGATGTTATCGTAGGGGCGATTCATGAATCGCCCCTACGATTGGATAACATCCCTATGCGGAGAGACTGAACGGGGTGCTTTTTGATTTACAGATCGTTTCCAATCAAATCCTCGTAGGTTTCACGGCGGACAGCAGTGTAGGGGCCATCCGGCGTGAGCATGACCACGGGAGGTCTGGGAATCCGGTTGTAGTTGGATGCCATGGAGTAATTGTAGGCACCGGTGGTCAGCACCGCCAGCAAATCTCCCCGATTGGGTCTGGGCAGCGCCACATCCTCCTGAATCAGATCACCGCTTTCGCAGCAGCAGCCGGCGATGGTGCAGACAAAATCCTTTTCCTCCAGCATCCGGCTGGCAGGCAGCACGGTGTACTCCGCCTGATACAGGGTGAAGCGGGGGTTGTCCGCCATACCGCCGTCAATGGCAGCATAGTTCTTAAAGCCGGGAATCTGCTTTACGGTGGTCACGCTGTACAGGGTCACACCTGCATCCGCCACCATGCTGCGACCGGGCTCCATCAGAATCACAGGCGGCTCCAGCTCCAGCCGCTGGCAAACCTCAGAAATCAGCTTGCCGATGTTGCGGATGTTGGCGGTGTAGTCGATGGTATCGTCGGAGGCCACATAAGGAACGCCCATGCCGCCGCCCAGATTCAAAACGGGCGCGCGGAAGCCATGCTTTTCCTTGATTTGGGCCAGAAATTCCAGCATCATAACTGCCGCGTCACAGAAGGGCGTATGGTCAAAAATCTGGGAGCCGATGTGGCAGTGGTAGCCCTGAAGCTCCACGTTCTCCAGAGAGAGGGCGTACAGCACCAGCTCCTCCGCCTGTCCGGTCTCGATGGCGGCACCGAACTTGCAGTCGATTCGACCGGTGTTGATTTTTTCGTGGGTGTGGGGGTCGATGCCCGGGGTCAGCCGCAGAAGCACCTTCTGGCGAATGCCGCGGCGACCGGCCTCGGCGTTGATGGCGGTCAGCTCATCCTTGCTGTCGCAGACGAAATAGCCGATGCCGTTGTCCATGGCAAAGCGGATATCCCGATCGGTCTTGCTGTTGCCGTGGAAATAGGCGTTTTCCATGGGGAAACCGGCCTTGATGGCGGTGTACATCTCGCCGCAGGATACCACATCCACGCCCATGCCCTCTTCGCCCATGATTTCATAGATGCGCTTCAGGCTCAACGCCTTGCTGGCGTACAGCGGTCTGGAGCCGGCGGGCAGATAGTCTGCCATGGCCTTGATGTATTCCCGGCAGCGGTTGCGGATCACGGTTTCGTCCATGAGCATCAGCGGTGTGCCGAACTGCTCTGCAAGTGCAGTCGTGTCAAAGCCGGACACGGTCAGGTGACCTGCCTGATTGACTGCGAGATTCTGATAGATCATATTGCTTCCTCTTTTTATATTACAGCATGTGCGCCAGCATATCCTCACGGCTCATGGGGCTCAAATCCGCCGGAGCAACGTCGAAAATGGTCTGGCAACCGGTAACGCCGCGGGACTTCATCTTCATGGCGGCACGGGCGCAGGCCACCAGCACGCTGGCGGTGAACTGGGGATTGGAATCCAAAGTCAGCTTGTATTCGATGGTCTGGTGGCATTCGCCGTCCCAGCCGGTGGTTCCGCTGCGGATTACGCTGCCGCCGTGGGGCAGACCTGCGTGGTCGCGGCGCATTTCCTCCATGGTAATGAACTCCACGGTGGTATCATAGTCGGCAAAGTAGTTGGGCATGGTCTTGATTGCTCTCTCGATGGCGGCTTTGTCAGCGCCCTCTTGGGCAACAACATAGCAGTACCTGCTGTGCTTTTCCCGGGTGGTCAGCTGGGGATTCTCACCGCTGCGGACCCGCTCCATGGCCTCCGGCACCGGAATGGTATACTGCCGGCAGTCCAAAACACCGGGAATCCGGCGCACCGCGTCGGAGTGACCCTGACTGACGCCTTTGCCCCAGAAGGTGTAGTCCTTGCCCTGGGGCAGAATGGCGGAGGCATACAGCCGGTTCACGGAGAACAGACCGGGATCCCAACCCACGGAAATGAAAGCAATGTGACCGCTCTCGCCGGCGGCGGAATCCACCGCGGCAAAATGGGCAGGGATATTGGCGTGGTTGTCAAAGCTGTCCACCACGTTGAAATCCTTTGCAAACTCGGGGGTCATCTTGGGAAGATCCGTGGCGCTTCCGCCGCAGAGAATCATCACATCAATCCGATCCTTCCATGCCGTGACCTCATCCAGAGCCAATACAGGAACATTGGGAGTCAGGATTTTCACCGCAGCCGGATCTCGACGGGTAAATACCGCAGCCAGAGCCATATCCGGATTCTGACGGATGGCACATTCCACACCCCGTGCCAGATTGCCGTAGCCAACGATTCCAATGTTAATCATAAAACAGCACTTCCTTCAATCAAACATCCAGACCCACATTGCGCATGCAAGTCAGTAGATTGGCGCGGTGATTTTCCTCCATGGGAACCAGCGGCAGGCGCAGATAGTCCTCGCAGAAGCCCAGGGCGGCCATGGCGGCCTTGGCAGGGATGGGGTTGACCTCGCTGAACAGGGCATTGGTCAGAGGCAGATACTTCTTCTGCATTTCCATGGCGCCGGCAACGTCGCCGTCGAAGAACTTCTGACACAGCTCCACAGTCTCCGCAGGCACCACGTTGGACAGCACGGAAATGACGCCCTTGCCGCCGCAGGCCATGATGGGAACAATCTGATCGTCGTTGCCGGAGTAGATGTCCAGCTTGTCGCCCACCAGAGCGGCAGTCTCCACAATCTTGGAGATGTTGCCGCTGGCCTCCTTGATGGCGCAGATCCGGGGATGATCGGCCAGCTTGGCGTAGGTGGCAGGCTCGATGTTCACGCCGGTACGGGAGGGAACGTTGTAGAGAATGATGGGCTTGGTGGAAGCGTCAGCGATGGCGCTGAACATGGCCACCAGACCATTCTGGGTGGTCTTGTTGTAGTAGGGGGTAACCACCAGCATGGCATCGTAACCGATTTCGCAGGCATATTTGGTCAATTCGATGGCGTAGGCGGTATCGTTGGAGCCGGTGCCGGCAATCATGGGAATCCGTCCGGCGGCAGTCTCCAGAGCCACACGCAGAACCTCGCGATGCTCCTCATCCGTCAGGGTGGAGCTTTCGCCGGTGGTGCCGCAGATGACCAGAGCATTGATACCCTTCTGAATCTGCCATTCCACCAGTTTCTTCAGTGCGGGATAGTCCACGCCATTGGCGTTGGTGGGGGTAACGAGGGCAGTGGCAACTCCCTTAAAAATAGTCTCTTTCTTCATAAACAGCACTCCTTTTCTAGTAAAGCAAAAAAATAACCGATGCAAGCATCGGCCATCAAGAACCATCAAAGGATCCTTCCCCCCTAGTGGGCTGGAACATCTGATGAATGATGATAGCACTCCGCAAATGCGACAGTCAGACAAATCTTATTTTGCCTGCCCAGGAAAGCCTTCCGCCTCGGCATCCTTCGGCGACGATCCCTTTCCCAAATGCCCCAGTCCTGCGAAGACCTCCCGGCAAAGCTAATCATGACTCGACGCGCCTCTATCATATTGCAATTATTGACTTACCTGCAGTTTAACATACATAATAGATTGTGTCAACAAAAATATTGAAATACTCCTTACCGGCATCTACGGATGCGAAAACCTTTGACTTGCGTCCGCAGGCTATGGTATAATGGCAGAAATATGCGAATTCAGGAGGAAACCCCTATGAGAATGAGAAGAATGAAGAATTTGGATCCCAGAATGGAGAAATGCGCCGACTACCGGATTGAAACGCCGGAGACCCTGAAGGGCAACTGGCGCAGTCTGAAGCCGGACTGCACCGCCCTGTGGGTGGAGGTGGGCTGCGGCAAGGGCAAGTTCACCGCCGAAACCGCCGAAGCCAACCCCGACGTCCTGCTGATTGCGGTGGAGCGTTGCCGTGAGGCCATGGTGGTGGCAATGGAAAAGGCAAAAACCATGGGTCTGACCAACGTCTTTTACATCGACATGGATGTGGCCAACATCGAGGAAATCTTTGCCGGACAGGAAATCGACCGGCTGTTCATCAACTTCCCTGACCCCTGGCCCCGCAAGAAGAACGCCAAGCGCCGACTGACCCACCGCGGTTTTCTGGACAAGTACTGCCGGGTGGTCCGCACCGGCGGTGAGTTCCATTACAAAACCGACAACGCCCCTCTGTTCGAGTTCTCTGTGGAGGAGTTTGCCGCCTGCGGTCTGGAGGTTAAGAACCTGACCCGCAATCTCCACGAAAATGGCATCGTGGGCATCATGACCGGCTACGAGGAGAAGTTCCACGCCCTCGGCACGCCCATCAACCGCTGCGAAGTGGTCTGCAAACCCTTCGTCCTGCCTCCGGAAGAGAAAAAGCAGGCCGAAGAAACGGATGAATGATTGTTTCGCATAGTACAAGCAAACGAATAATTCCCCCAAGGAGGGATATCATGACTTACCACGCAGGTTCCTGCGATATTGCGGTGATTGGTGCCGGACACGCCGGCATTGAGGCCGCACTGGCCGCGGCACGGCTGGGGCTGGATACCATCCTGTTCACCATCAATCTGGACGCCGTGGGCAACATGCCCTGCAATCCCGCCATCGGCGGCACAGGCAAGGGACATCTGGTTCGTGAGATTGACGCGCTGGGCGGTCAAATGGGTCTTGCCGCTGACCACAGCTGCATCCAGTACCGGATGCTGAATAAGGGCAAAGGTCCTGCGGTCCACTCTCTGCGGGCTCAGGCCGACCGCCGCCGGTATCAGAATTATATGAAGCACGTCCTTGAGCTGCAGGAAAGACTCCAGCTCAAGCAGGCGGAAATCACACAAATTCACACAGAAAACGGTGCTGTCACCGGTGTTCAGACCCGTTTGGGTGCGATTTATGACGCAAAATCGGTTATCATCGCCACCGGAACCTATCTGGACAGCACCGTTATCACCGGCGAAAGTGTGGAGTCCTCCGGTCCCGACGGCATGCATGCCGCCATGGGTCTGGCGGAGAATCTGCGGCAGCTTGGATTGTCCCTGCGCCGCTTCAAAACCGGCACACCCCCTCGCGTCAACCGCCGGAGCATCGATTTTTCCCGGATGGAGCTGCAGCCCGGCGACGATACGCCGGAGCCCTTCTCCTTCCGGACGGAGCAGAAGGTCAACAATTCCGCCGTTTGCTATTTGACCTACACCAACGCCGAGACCCACCGGATCATTCAGGAAAATCTCCACCGCTCCCCCATGTACGATGGCACCATTTCCGGTGTGGGCCCCCGTTATTGCCCCAGCATCGAAACCAAAATCGTCCGCTTCGCCGACAAGGAACGGCACCAGCTGTTCATTGAGCCTTGCGGACTGGACACCGAGGAGATGTACATTCAGGGCTTTTCCTCCAGTCTGCCGGAGGACGTGCAGCTTGCCATGCTGCGCACCATCCCCGGTCTGGAGCAGGCGGAGATGATGCGCCCGGCCTATGCCATTGAGTATGAGTGCATCGGCCCCACCCAGCTGCTGCCTACTTTGGAGTGCAAGAAGGTGACAAACCTCTACGGTGCCGGACAGTTCAACGGTACCTCCGGCTACGAAGAAGCCGCCGCGCAGGGTCTGGTTGCCGGCATCAACGCCGCTCTGAAGCTTCAGGGCAAAGCACCCCTGATTCTCACCCGTGACACCAGCTACATCGGCACTCTGATTGACGATCTGGTGACCAAGGGCACCGAAGAGCCTTACCGGATTATGACCAGCCGCTCGGAATACCGGCTGCTTCACCGGCAGGATAACGCCGACCAGCGGCTGACCCACATTGGCGCGGCGGTTGGACTGGTGCCGCCGGAGCGACTGGCGCAGGTGGAGGAAAAATATGAGCAGGTTCGTCGGGAAATCCGCCGTCTGGAAAGCAACGGCGTTCCCGGTTCCGAAGCACTGAACACCATGCTGGAGTCCCGTGGCTCCACAGCGGTGGGCAGCTCCGCCCGATTGGCCGATTTGCTTCGCCGTCCCAATGTGACCTACGCCGACATTGCCCCCTTCGACACATCCCGCCCCGAGTTACCCCTTTCCGTCACCGAGGAAGTGGAAATCCAGCTGAAATACGCCGGTTATCTGCAACGTCAGGAAAAGCAGGTTGCGGAATTCAAGAAGGAGGAGAGCCGTCTGCTTCCGCCGGATTTGGATTACGAAAGCATCCACGGTCTGCGTCTGGAGGCGCGGCAAAAGCTGGCTCAAATCCGCCCCCTGTCCATCGGACAGGCCGGACGCATCTCCGGCGTCAGCCCTGCGGATATCGCCGTGCTGCTGATTTATCTGGAACAAAAGGAACACGAAACAGTCATTTACAGTTCATAAGGGCGTGTTGCAACACGCCCTTATTTCAGAGCGTCAATAAAGTCCCAAACCGTCAAACCCAGTATTTCACGGTTTGGGACTTTACGCTATTGGATTACTTTTTGATGCTTTATTCATAGATGAGGAAAAGGCTTGCTACGCAAGGGGTTTGACTTACTTCGCAAAT
>JAZSEN010000107.1:0-10431 GCA_045531675.1 Faecousia sp. | reverse complement strand
TGGCTACGATCCGACTTCGACATTTGATCCAGTGTTGTGTGAGGGTAGTTTTGTCGCGGAGATCGTTAAGCTTGATTCCGCTTTGCTTGTTTCTAATGTGGTGGCAATTTACGTGAAGGCCGATATTGTTGCGGAAGAGATGACAGTGCCGGCAACAGTAGCACTGCTGCCTGAGAATTTGGTGGTTGCTAGTAAGCAAGGAAATCAGTAGCCTTATCTGCGGTATGCTCTGTGCTACAGTATCTAAGAGGTAATTTGCAGTTTGATCAGAGGGAATTAAGACATAACACAGATTATGCTCGTTAGTTCCGCGTGCAACAATAGCTAGGTGGTGGAAACATCACCTGGCTATTACTTTGGGGAGGTTATGATATAAAAAACCACAGAAATCACAGTGTTGATGTAGAACTCGGTAAATATCTTACAAGCGATGAATTGCAAAATTTGTGCCCAAATTCTGTCGTCGAGTGGTCGGTGGGGGAGTAAAGTGAACCGGAAAGTGCCGAGGTTATCGAAGCGATCCCGGGTTCCATGAGAAACCTTCAAGTCCCGCCCCGCCCACCAAAGAGACAGTCGAAAGACTGTCTCTTTTTTTGTCAATCCAACCTGACCATAACCAATAAATGTCCTTGGAATTCCTGTGGTTTAGGATATTCAAAGAAGCTATTACAAGAGCGGTTTAACGTTAGCTATAACAGGGCTGATAGTATCGTAAGAACTGAAATGGCGCATATCCAAACGCAAGCCGCAAAGCAAAGATACGCAGACGCAGGATTGGAAGAAGTAGAGGTATGGGCCGATAAGGACGAGCGGCGCTGTGATGTATGCGGAAAGCTACACCAGAAGCGTTTTCCTATTGGCGCAAATATGCCGATTCCAGCTCATCCACGCTGTCGGTGGTGTATCCTTCCAGTAGTGGAGGATTCAGAGCCAGAGCCGCAAGTAGAGATTAAAGAGCCGCCTGAGAAAAAGGTTGATAATCCGAAATCAACGCCTACTCCAGCTCCACAGCCAGCCCCATAGAATAACGATTTGACTTTACAGGGAAATAATGCTAGTATTTAGTTGGATGAATCTTAGCAGAGGGCTTAGGACAAGGTTAAAGAACTTCAATAGCAAGGTGAATTACACGTTTACGATAAGAAAAAAGCAAGCCATATTCGACACGTTAAAGAATTATTGGGTGTAGAAGAAGTAGATGAAGCTGCGTGGACAGCCTATGAAAAAATGGCTACTGATTTCTTGAAGAAGGATATAGATGGTGATAAAATGGACGGCTTTATTAGTCAAGGTGGGTGGCTATTCAAATTTGAAAAAGAAACGGGTTTGTTTGGACTTTTAAGTGACAAAGGAACAATCTCTACATTCTTTATTCCGGACAAAACGTCACCAGAAGAATATTGGAAATTATAGATTGAAAGATATAAACCAAAGGAGTGATTTGGGTGATTATTAATGGAAAAGTCGTATTTCCACACTTATGCCCAGTTTGCAAAGAATATAATTTTACTGAACCTTTTGAAGATTGCCCAATTTGTCATTGGTGTAACGATGTTGTGCAAGAGCATTGTCCAGATGTAGGGAATTGTGGAAACTGTATGAGCTTTAATGAAGCAAAACAGGCATACAAAGAGGGCAAAGAGATTTACTAATTAAATAATCAAATAAGCCTAACTACCAAACAAGAGTAGTTAGGCTTTTTATATGCCTTTTTTACTGGGGGTTAGGCATTAAAGAAACAACTAAATATTAAACAAGGGGCAGTTAGCAACGACTAACCGCAACTTTTGGAGGTTTAATTATGGATAATCAAGAAAACAACGTTGTTACAGGCGCAGTTAGCTAAAGACAATCCCGAACTATATAAACAATTACTGCATAAATTATCAAGCACAGCTGATGTGGGAGCAAAGGTGACCGACACCGAGTAATTTATTCTAAATGCGCTGCTACAAGGATGGTTCATAACCATTTTATCGCACCGATGGTGTGAACTTTATAAGACGGGATTTTTTAGTTTTCTATTTCGAAAACAAAATTCAACAACGCTGTAAGTTGGTGTTTTATCGAGAAATAGAATTAGATAGCGTGTGTACAGTTATGAAGCCGTCTGACAGGCAGACGACAGACGGTAAAACTTGCGAAAGTCGGATTTCGTGACCTGCCCTCTAGTCTGGCTTTGCCCCATAGAAGTATCAAGAATAGACGATTTCAATGATTATTGTTGACAAGGATAGTGAGCCTTTATACAATAACACCAGCGAGAATGAATGCAAAGGAGTGTATTTTTATGAAGAAAGCAACCTCGGTTTTATCCATTCTGTTGGCTGTTTGCCTGTGTGCATCTATGCTGAGTGAAGTCAGCATAACCACGTCTGCTGTTGTCAATTGGACTGACCCGGAGGTCCAGCAGCAAATTTTCATTAACACCGCTTTGGCCTATTTTTATAAGGGAGATGCAATGCAGTACGGCTCGTATTACATTGCCAGCGGACGCAGGTATGCAAGCGGTATCACCCGGGGGACACCAAATCGCTCTCCGGAGGATGCCACTTCCGATGATATTATTTACAATGTTTGTTCTGCTTTCCCTCACGATGTTTATTTTGAAGCCTTCGGCGAGCACGTCCTCACGGAGGATATGGCTGTTCCCAGCTGTGCGCTGATAAACGCTGTGAATTTTGATGCGGACAATGTCAGTTCCGATTTTCTGACTTCTGTACTTAACAGTACAGAAAACTACTGCTATCACGGAGCTATGGCTAAGCGCGCCGGTTTTGATGTGGCAGTCGTGGATGTGGATGCACGAAAGAATACCGCGTCTGCGGACAATATCTTTGCGGACGTTTTGTATTATTTCGGTCCCGATCTTGATCCGGAAACCGGATCCGTCATTACCTACGCTGTCCGAAACGAAGGGTGTAGCAGTGGTAATCTCTATACCATAAAGAACGGTGTTGCTACTCTGGCTAAAACTACCGGTGCGGCCTCCTACACCTCGACCTCTGTTACCAAGAATGTCACCGCTACTATTAACGGCGAATCGGTTTCGACCTACTTCTATCTGGTGATTGACAACGGTAAAAGCTACTATATCACCACCGATACCTACACCTTCGAAAGAAACAACACCATCAGTTCGCTCACTGCAGCAGAAGTGGACCGGATTTTTGCTGAGGAGCTGCAGCCCGGTGACATCATTGCGGTGCGCTCTGTGCTGAATGAGGATGGGACCGGAGCGGATGGCGGTCATACTATGACCTACATAGGCGATATAGACGGTGATGGCGTTGGAGAAATTATCCACGCCACAGGCGCTAAGTATAATAATGCCGGTCAGCTGATGGTTACCGGAGATTCATCTACTGCCGGCTATAAACGATATATTACCCATAATATTTATGATAAGGCTTCCATTTTGGACCCGGACCGGAACACCTTCTTCTACGGTACCGCTGTCAATACCACAGATTATCTGACGGGCTACGATTTGGTTGAGGCCCCTTCCAGCTATTCAATGAACAATTTCGATGGCAAAAACGGCTATGGTCTCAATAACAGTGCCACTGTCTGCCCCGGATCCGGCGGCAATATCGTCATTGAGGATTGGTTCACCAAGTTGGGTCCTTATGCCGGACTGACATCTGCCACGCAAAAGGTCAATCCCGACGGCACATATGGAGTTGATTACTTCCCTTATCGAACCAGCCTGAAAACCACCGGCTCCTTTTATCCCGGCAGTGATCGCAGCCAGCTGCAGTCCGGAGCCATTACCTATTCTCAGTTCTGTGTTTTGCGCCCGCTGAATAGCTCCCGATTCAAGGACGGGGACTGGCAGACAGGCAGCAATACCACTAAGGGACGCTACTTAACGGGCGATTTGTGCGTGACAAAAACCGCATCTCTAACCGAGAAGGAGTCTGTTAGTGCCGGTGAAGAAATCACCTATACCATCGAGTTTTGGAACCCTGATACCACCCTGATGGTAAACAACAGCGGCAGCTATACTGTAAATCTTACAGAGACCCTGCCCCTCAATGCGCAGCTGGTAGAAGGCTCCATCCGCTGCTCCTCGGGTGTGACCGGCTCCGTCGATACCGGCAATACAATCGTATTTAAGGACATCACCATCGGGCAGGGAGAGAAAATCACCGTATCTTATACGGTGAAGGTCTCCGATGCGGTTTCACGAGGAGCCTATGTGATTTCTCCCGAGGGAACTGTGGAGCTTGCCGCAGATTCCTCTGCTATCCTGAACACCAAAGGATACGCCCATATTGTCGGTGGAGCGGCGCTCAGTCAGACCCAGCTCGACACCCTGATGGACCTGACGCATCCTTATGCCATTACCGACGCAGGAAGTGGTATGGACATCGCAAATCAGGTATATCAAAAGCTGGGCGGAAGCCCCGCTTTCCCTGACACAAATACCCTCCTGCAGGACCTTCTTGATATTGATAACTGGAGTAAAAAGGAAGCCGCAAAAGGCTTTTATTATAAGCTGAAGCTTTCCGAAAACAGTCAGCTAGGGGATCTGATGGTTCCCGGTTATGTAGGTGGCAGGCGCTTGATGACCTACGATGAGGATGGCATCAAGACCACGGAAAACCGCCTTGTGAGCTTTAATGAGAAGTATCTTGAGCCCGGTGATATTCTGGTTTGCGCTATGACAACGGAGACCTCCAAATCCATTAGTCTGGACGAGAGCGAGGTCTATGTTTATCTCGGTCAGACCGACCCGAACCACACCTATTATGCACACTATAATGCATCCGGAAAATACGAGGTGGTAAACGCACCACTGAAGGATGTGCAGGTAGCAACGTCCAACATCCGATATCAGTACAGCTCGGTCCTGACCAAGGCGATGTCCTATGATTTCTTCATTCTGCTTCGCCCCACTCTGGGCGCTGACAATGTCCTCAGCTATATCAGTCCTGTATCCGCGGCGGATGACAGCGCCGCGATGGCCGCCTGCATCGGTGATACCGAATACACAACGCTGACCCAGGCTCTGGCAGCAGCCGTTGACGGAGATACTGTTACGGTATTAAAGAATATTCGGCTGGACAATGAGGCAGGAAACGGCAGCTCCAAAGTGTATCCCTTTGTAATCAATCAGGATATTACACTGGACCTGAACGGTCACACCATTTCTGACGAGGGGCTTGCCGGTGATGGCACAGCGTTGAAAGGATTGCTGTATGTCAACTCTTCCACAGTAACCATCCAAAACGGCACGCTCCGTTCTGCCGGCAGCGTTGCGGCTTTGTCTTGTAACGGTACAATTGATGTGACGCTGAAGGATATGAACGTGATCAACAGCGTTTCCCGTGCCATCCGCCAAAGCTCTGGCGGCAGTGGAAATATGTTAATATCCGGGGGCTTCTACTCCGGTGGCTCTGCAATCCTTCCTGCTATTGAAATTCAGCAGAGCAGCGAAACTGCCACAGTTTCACTGCAACTGAAGGACGGCGTGGTAGTACACGGTGAAAACAATTCTACTGTCCTGAAGATGGGAACGAATACCTCTGCAGTCATCACTGAGGCCACTCTGGCCACCAATGCCGAAAGCGATAATGGACAGTTGTATTCCGGAAGTGTTTCTACCGACGCCCTGGTGATTGATACCATACCGATGAATTCCAGATTCGTATATGGACGCCAGTATCTTCCTTCCGGCACCAAAGCAGTCATCGGCAATGAAACATACACCTCTCTTTCCCAGGCAATTTCTGCGGCAAAGGCTGGAGACACCATTGTTTTGACAGCGGACATTCACACGGAAAATGAATCCGGCACGAAGGTCGGCTCCAACATCGCCAAATATCCCTTGCAATTGAATATGGATATGACACTGGATTTGAACGGATATACCATTGATGATACCTCCGATACGGTCCATATTCCCACCGGAGATGGTCATTTGGGTGCGCCCTTCCGCATTACCGGAGGTACTGTGGAAATCAGGAACGGTACCATCCGTTCTGCCGGAACGGTGGCTGCGCTCAGTTTAGGTGAAACGGCGAGGGTGACCCTTTCCAATATGGAAGTAATCAACACAACGGGCTGCGGCATATTCATCAGTGCGGACAGTTCTGCCAACGTAACCCTGTCCGACAGCTATTGCTTCGCTGCCGGTGCTGCTGTCTGGGCCCGTGATGGCAGTACCGTGGTAACCGTGCAGGATAAAACCATTCTGCACAGCACAGGTGCGCAGGTCCTGAATATGTACAGCGGCACGAAGGCCTATTTGCATAAAGCATATCTCCTCACAAACGCCTCCACTTATCAGCCGCAGACCTTGTACAGCGGCACCGTCACGGCAGGCGAGGGCTTTGCCTATCGCAGTGCGGTTTCCTATATCAGTCGGAAAGACGTTGCCTACGATTTCACTTATGCTGACTACTACGATCTGGAATCCATCTATGCGCTGATTGGGGAAACAGGCTACACCTCTCTCAGCGATGCCATTGCGGCAGCCCAGCCGGGAGATGTTATCACGCTGGTGGCGGATATTCTTACGCAAAATGAGCCCGGACACAAGGTCAGCTCCAATATTACCAAATATCCTTTGCAACTGAATACGGATCTGACGCTGGATCTCAACGGCCATATCATTAATGATACCACGGACACTGTCCATATCCCTTCGGGGGGCAGCCATTTGGGTGCTCCGTTCCGCATCACCGGCGGCAATGTGGTAATCAAAAACGGTATCATCCGCTCTTCCGGTACGGCAGCTGCCCTTAGCATTGCCGGTACCGCTCAGGTGACTCTGAGCAATATGGAAGTGTTCAATACAGTTACCTGCGCCGTTTACATCAGTGCGGAAAGCGCAGCCAATGTAACCCTGTCTGATTGCTATTGCTTTGGTGCTGATGCTGCCGTCAGAGCCGGTGATAGCAGTTCTGTGGTTAATGTCCAGGACGGAACCATCCTGCGCAGCCCCACCGCGCAAGTACTGGATATGGGTGTCGGCTCAGCGGCCTGTCTGCAAAAAGTGTATCTGCTCACTGATTCCCTGACTTACGAGAAGCAGGCGTTGTTCAGCGGTAACGTTACGGCGGACGAGGGCTTTGCCTATCGGAGCGCGGTTCCCTATGTCCTGCGCAAAGGCGTTCATTATGACTTTACCTACGCAGACTACTACGACCAAGATGCCATTCGCGCCCTAATCGGGGAAACGGGCTATCACACACTCAGCGATGCCATTGCGGCTGCGGGTTCGGGGGATACCATTACCTTGGTGGATGATATCCACACAGAGAATGAGGCGGTTGGTCAAATCAGCGATTCCACCAAGAAATATCCCATTCGGGTTACAAAGAATTTGATACTGGATCTCAACGGTCATACAATTGACGACACCACGGATCAGGTTCATATCTATCCCGGTGATGCTCACCTGCGAGCGCCCATTCGCATTACCGCAGGCAACATTACAATCAAGAACGGCAGTATTCGTTCTCAGGGCATCGCAGGTGCCCTGAGCATTGGCGGTTCCGCACAGGTGACGTTGATTGACGTTGGTCTGACCAATACCGTTAGCTGTTGCATTTTTGTCAGCGCCGGGTCCGGTGCCAAGGTCACCGTCTCTGGCGGACTGCTCCAAGCCATCAATGACTATACCGTATACGTTTACTCCGGCACATCTGAACTCACGCTGAAAGAGGGGGTTGTCCTTTACAGCGGTAATTCCAAGGCAATTTATATGGGCAATGGCAACAACGGATATCTGCAAAAGACCGTACTTGCCACCGATGCGACAACCGGTTCACTCTTTACCGGCGCTGTTGCTGCGGATACCGCCAACAACTATGCTTACCGGAGCAAGGTAACCTATACCACAGTCCACGGAAGTATCCTTGAATTTGCCCAGGGCGAATACTACGACCTGGCGGATATTAAGGCAGTAATCGGTGAGCGCGGCTATTGCTCGTTGTCCGATGCCTTGAATGCTGCCCAAAGCGGCGATACCATCACACTGGTTTCTGATATTCTAACGGAACTGGAGCCGGGCAACCGGCTGGCCTCCAATGCAAACAAGTATCTCTTGGTAATCAAGTCAAATCTCACGATTGATTTCAACGGTCATTCCATCGATGATACCTTGGATACCATCCATTTCACGCAGGAGGATTCCCATTTGCGTGCGCCGATTCGAATCACCCACGGTAACGTGGTGCTAAAAAACGGAACCATTGCCTCTGCCGGCACCTTTGCCGCACTGAGCATCGGCGTAGATGCAAGCGTCACCTTGAGCAATATGGTGCTAACCAATTCTGTTTCCCGTGCTATTTATGTCAGTGAGCAATCCGACTGCACGGTGGATTGCTCCGGAACCTACTGCATCGGTACAAAGTGTGCTGTGTATGTTGGCAGTGGCTCCACGGTGATGACCATTGGCGATGGCTCGGTGCTCCACAGCCTTGCTAACATCGTTGTAGAAGCAAGGGAGGGGGCTTGTGTGTATCTGCGAAAGGTAACTGTCGCATCGGATGCGGAGGATGCGCAATCCCAAAGCCTCTTCAGTGGCACCGTAATGCCGGATTCTGATATGGGCTATACCCATCGCAGCAGTATCTGCTATGGCTACCTTCACGGAAATACCTATACATTCCTCTGCGGCGATTTTTATGATTTGAGTACGACACAGGCCATCATCGGCGAAAACAGCTATGGCTCCTTGTCGGAGGCTTTGAATGCGGCACAAAGTGGGGATACCATTACACTGGTAGCGGACATCTTCACGGAAAACGAGCCCGGCTGCAACCTGACCACCGAAGATTCCGCAAAATATCCCTTGCTCATCCAAACAGACCTGATACTGGATTTCAACGGCCATATCATCGATGATACCCTCGACAGTGTCCATATTCCGGAGGGGGAAGCCCATTTGAAAGCACCTGTCCGCATTGTTTACGGAAACGTTGAGCTGAAAAATGGTACCATTCAATCTGCCGGAACCCTTGCTGTACTCAGCGTGAGCCCCTTCGCTGAACTAACGCTGACCGATGTAACTCTGAGCGGTACCGCCCCTGAGGAGATTCATTACTGCGAGCAGACCACCGGAATCGTTACCGCACCGACCTGTACCACAGATGGCTTCACTGGCTGCGGTTGCACCCTGTGTGGCGATGACTATGTGACTCACCGTATTCCCGCTACCGGTCATAGCTACGAAACGGTCACTATTGCTGCCACCTGCACGCAGAATGGAGAAATCACACGGACCTGTAGTATCTGTGGGGATGTACAAACCGAGATTCTCCATGCCACAGGCCACAGCTACACAACCGTTGTCACAGATCCCACCTGCACAGATTCCGGAGCGATTACAGACACCTGCGCCCTCTGCGGTAATGTGCAGACTGAAGTGATTGAGGCATTGGGGCACAGCTATAAAGCGGTTGTCACAGCACCCACCTGCACAGAAGCGGGCTATACTACTCACATCTGCTCCACCTGCGGCTATAGCTGTTTGACAGATGAGGTTTCTGCCACGGGCCACAGCTATGACGTATCTGTTACCAACGCAGGTTGCACCACGGACGGATACATCACGGAAACCTGCATCCGATGTGGGGATGTAATGAAAGAGACAATCCCGGCTGTGGGACACAGCTACAACGGTGTGGTAGTTTCACCCACCTGTACCGAAATCGGGTATACCAGCTACACCTGCTCCGTCTGCAGTGACAGCTACATAGCGGATGAAGTTTCCGCCTATGGGCATAGTTATGAGGGCGTGATTACATTGCCCACTTGTACAGAAACCGGTTATACTACTTACACCTGTACCGTCTGCGGCGATGTCTATATCAGTGATACGGTCGAAGCCACCGGCCACCACTACGAATCCGTTGTAACCGCACCTACCTGCACCGAGGATGGCTATACCACCTACACCTGCTCCGCTTGCGGCGACAGCTACGTTGCGGATGTAGTGTCTGCTACTGGTCACAGCTATGTGGATGGCTATTGCACCATCTGCGGCGAGAAGGATCCGGATTATGTGGAGATCGTTGCGCCCACTTTGACGCTGAAGTATCCCACCCTCGCCTTTGAGGATGAAATCATGTACAACGTCTACTTCAACGTTGACGATATGACCAACGTTGTGGAGATGGGTCTTTTGACCTTCATCGACCGGAACTATGAGGGCACCATCGCTGATGCGTTGGAGATTATCCCCGGCTATATTGTGAATGCCGATGGATCCTACACGGCTCATACCAACGGTGTTCCTGCCAAGATGCTGGGCGATGCCATGTTCTTCAAGGTCTACGCCAAGCTGACCGACGGTTCCTATGTCTACTCTGGTGTGGTAGGCTACCATGCAGTCGCCTACGCCAACACCATCCTGAACAGTGCCGCATCCTCTGCCAAGGCCAAGGCGCTGGTGGTGGCAATGCTGAACTATGGTGC
>JAZSEN010000018.1:0-6189 GCA_045531675.1 Faecousia sp. | reverse complement strand
CTCTTTTGGCTGGATTGCCGCCACCCTGCTGATTGTGCTGGTGATCGGTGCTATTGTCGGTCTGATCAACGGCTTCTTCGTGGCCAAGTTCAGCCTGCACCCCTTCATCGTCACCCTGTCCACCCAGCTGATCACCTACGGTATCATTCTGTGGTTCTTTGCCCTTAACGGCAACAACGGCCAGCCCATTTCCGGTCTGAGCGATGAATACAAGATGTTTGTCAACGGTGAAATGTTCCGTCTGGGTAATGTTGCTGTTCCCAGATATGTTGCTTATGCCGTCGTTCTGGTCGCTCTGATGTGGTTCATCTGGAACAAGACCACCTTCGGCAAGAATATGTTCGCTGTCGGTTCCAATGCCGATGCCGCAAAGGTCTCCGGTGTCAACGTGTTCTGGACCACCGTTCTGGTTCACACCCTGGCCGGCGCCATGTACGGCTACACCGGCTTCATCGAAGGCGCCCGCAGCGGTTCTGTTGCAGCAGGTACCGGCCTGAACGCTGAGTGTGATGCTATCGCAGCCTGCGTCATCGGCGGTGTTTCCTTCGTTGGTGGTACCGGTAAGATCAGCGGCATCATCCTGGGTGTCGTGGTTCTGAGACTGATCTTTGTTGCGCTGACTATGCTGGGCGTTGATTCCTCCAGCCTGTACATCATCAAGGGCGCTATTATCCTCTGCGCTTGCTCTTTGGATATGCGTAAGTATCTGGTTAAGAAGTAATGGACGATACAACTCAAAACCAACCGTCTCAAAAAAGAGAGCTGCGGGGACTTTACAAGCATGTGAAAATCCCCGTGCCGGTGTTGGATGCCATTATCATTGGCTGCATTCTTGTCATCATCGTTTTTCTGGCCATCGACCTGCAAAATCCCGGCTTTACCATTACCTTTGATTCCAAAGGCGGTACCGATGTACCGGCTCAGAACCAGATGTACGGTGAGCTTTTGGAGGTTCCGGAGCCGCCTACCCGGGAGGGGTATACCTTCACCGGATGGTATATGGATCATGCCTGTTTTGAACTCTGGGATGTGGAGAACGATATCATCGAGGCAGATATGACTCTTTACGCAGGTTGGGAAAAGAATGAATGAAACGAAAACCCTGATGCGGACTTGATATCTCGCATCAGGGTTTTTATTAAGCGTTATTCAGTTGTGCCAATTCCTCGTCAGACAGCGGCAGCTCAGCGCCGCGAAGATTTGCGGTGAAGTGCTCCACCCGGGAAGAACCGAACAGCGGAATGATCCTCGGGAAGCCTTCGCAGCAGTGCAGATTTACCATCCACGCCACGGCCAACGCGCTGGCGCTGACCCCCTTTTCCTTTGCCATTGTTTTCAGGAAGGTCAAACGGTCGCCGGCGATCAATTCGCCGGGCAGCCGGGTGGACTCTTCGTAGCCACCTTTGGCAAGGCAGGAATAGGCAACCAGAGGGATGTTCTTGCAGGCAAGATAGCGCAGCCGTTCCCGATTCGTTGCCTCGTTAAAGGTGTACTGGGGGGCGATGTCCGCACGGGCGTGCAAATAAGTAAACCACTGCTGCATGACGGTGTATGGAGTCTCAGCCACTGCATTTGCTTCGGAAAAACGCCAGGTATCGTAGTTACTGCCGCCGAGATGGCGAACCTTTCCCTTCTCAATCAGTCGGTGGAAGGCCTCCATGGTCTCTTCCAGAGGGGTGTTGGGATCGTCGGTGTGGGCGTAGTACAGGTCGATGTAGTCGGTTTTCAATTTGCGCAGGCTTTCATCGATCCAGTATTCGATCTGCTCCTTTTTCAGCCCCTGGCCCTGGCCGTGGCGGTCGAAGCCGACCTTGGTGGCAAGTACGACATTGTCACGGCATTTGCGGCTGACAAAGTATTCGCCGAGGAGGGTCTCGCTTTCGTCGCCGGTGCCGTTCCAGTGGGCGTAGTTGTTGGAAGTATCAACGAAATTTCCGCCCATGCCCAGATAGGCGTCCAGAACCGCAAAAGCGGCTTCCTTCGATGTGGTGGTTCCAAAGTCCATCGCCCCCAAGGCGACGGGAGAAACCTGCAAACCGTTGGGAAGAATGATTTTGTTCATTTTGGATCCATCCTTTCATAACGTGTGTTTTCATTATATCCCATGCGCCGGGATGATGCAATGTAATATCTGATATTTTTTGTGTTTTTCTTTGATAACTATTCCAATTCTGATATAAATCATGCATAATAGATACGAAAAGCTACGATAGGAGGAATGCGACATGTCTGCACCTGCATTAGTGATCGATCCCCGGAGAAAGGCCGCTCTGGATGCCGGGTTTACGGCCACCTTTGGCGGCCTGCCGGAACGCTATTTTTCCGCCCCCGGACGCACCGAGATCGGCGGCAATCATACGGATCATCAACGTGGCCGCGTTCTGGCGGCGGCGGTGAATCTGGATACAGTAGCGGCGGTCCGGGCCAACGGTACCGATACCATCCGCATTTTATCTGAGGGCTATCCCATGTGTCAGGTCAATGTGCGGGAACTGACACCGGTGGCGGCTGAGATCAACAGCACGCCGGCACTGGTCCGTGGTGTGGCCGCCCGGTTTGCGGAGCTTGGCTGTCAGGTGGGAGGCTTTGATGCCTACTGCATGTCCACGGTTTTGCCCGGTTCGGGCCTGAGCTCCTCCGCCGCTTATGAAGTGCTCATCGGCACCGTCATCAACAGCCTGTTTTTCGGAGGAAAAGTAAGCCAGCCCGAAATCGCCATAATCGGCCAGTACGCAGAAAATGTATTCTTCGGCAAGCCCTGCGGACTGATGGATCAAACGGCCTCCGCCGTCGGCGGGCTGGTCACCATCGATTTCGGCCGGAAGGATCATCCGGATATCCGGTCTGTGGATTTTGATTTTTCCGCCTGCGGTCATGCCCTGTGCATCATTGACAGCGGTGCCGATCACGCCGATCTGACCGATGAATACGCCGCCGTCCCCGGGGAATTGAAGAATATTTGCGCTCACTTTGGCAAGGGAGTGATGACGGAGGTGGAGGAAGAGGCTTTTTATGCCGCCATCCCCCAGCTTCGTGCCAAGTGCGGTGACCGGGCGGTGCTTCGGAGCGTCCATGAGTACCAGGAGAACCGGCGTGTGACGGCCCAGGTGGCTGCGCTGGAAAAGGGCGATTTCGACGGCTTCTTAAAACTGGTAAAGGAAAGCGGCTATTCCTCCTGGATGTATCTGCAGAATGTGATCCCGTCCGGGTACAAAGAGCATCAGGACATGGCGGTAGCGCTGGCGCTGTGCGAAAAATATCTGGCAGGGCGAGGCGCTTTCCGGGTCCACGGCGGCGGATTTGCCGGAACGGTCCAGGCCTTCGTGCCCTTCGAATTGCTGGACGCTTTTAAGACAGGAATTGACGCGGCGCTGGGGGATGGGGCCTGCCATGTGCTGTCCATCCGACCTCAGGGCGGCGTGGAGATGGAGGTAGCGTTATGAAAATCGAAACCTGTATCGATTCGCTGATTTCCTATGCCATGAATACCGGCCTGGCTGAGCCACCGGATCATCAGGTGTTGGTCAATCGGTTGCTGGAGTTGCTTCATTTGGATGCGTATGAGACCTCTGATGAGCCTCAATCTGAGGATCTGGAGGAGATTTTGCGGGAGATTCTGGACTATGCCTGCGAAAAGGGGCTGTGTGATGACAATGTTACGGCCCGGGATCTTTTCGATACCCGGATTATGGGCGTGCTGACGCCCATGCCCCGGGAAGTGCGCAGCCGCTTCGCTGAACTTTATGAAAAGGACCCAAAAGCAGCGACGGACTGGTTCTACAAACTCTCTCAGGATACCGATTACATCCGCCGCTACCGCATCCGAAAGGATATGCGCTGGAAAACCGCAACGGACTACGGCGAGCTGGACATTACCATCAATCTGAGCAAGCCGGAAAAGGACCCAAAGGCCATTGCGGCCGCCAAGGCAGCACCTCAGACCGGCTATCCCAAGTGCCTGCTGTGCCCCGAAAACGAAGGCTACGCCGGTAGGATGAACCATCCGGCGCGGCAGAATCACCGCATCATCCCCGTGACCGTCGGCGGCGGGGACTGGTATTTGCAGTATAGCCCCTACGTTTACTACAACGAGCATTGCATCGTGTTCAACGCTCAGCACACGCCCATGGTCATCGACAAGGGGGCGTTTTGCAAACTGCTGGACTTTGTGACGGCATTCCCCCACTATTTCGTTGGCAGCAACGCCGATTTGCCCATCGTGGGTGGCAGTATTTTGAGCCATGAGCATTTCCAGGGTGGCCATTACAGCTTCCCCATGGAGCGGGCCCCGGTGGAGCAGGAAGTGACGTTTACCGGGTTTGAGGAGATCAAAGCCGGCATCGTCAAGTGGCCCATGAGCGTCCTGCGAATCAATGGTTCCGACAAAAATCGGCTGGCGGAGCTGGCGGATAAGATCCTGCGTTGCTGGCGGGGCTATACCGATGCGGAGGCCTTCATCTTTGCCGAAACCGAGGGCGTGCCGCACAACACCATCACCCCCATCGCCCGTCGCAGAGGGGATGACTACGAGCTGGATCTGGTGCTGCGGAACAACATCACCACGCAGGAGCATCCTCTGGGTGTGTATCACCCCCATGCGGAGCTGCACCACATCAAAAAGGAGAACATCGGCCTCATCGAGGTCATGGGCCTGGCGGTGCTGCCTGCCCGGCTGAAAGGAGAACTGGCAGCGCTGGAGGAAGCCATCCTCACCGATACCCCTCTGACCGGAGAACTCCGGAAGCACGAGGCCTGGGTGGAGGAGCTGAAAACCGGATACACCTTCACACAGGAGAATATCTCTGCTGTTTTGAAGACGGAAGTAGGCAAGGTGTTTGCCAAGGTTCTGGAGCACGCCGGCGTTTACAAACGAACGGCGACAGGTTTGGCGGCGTTTAACCGCTTCATCGACTATGTGAATCGGGAGGTCAGAGTATGAATGTTTTGGTCACCGGCGGCGCCGGATACATCGGAAGTCACACTGTTGTGGAACTGCTGAACGCCGACCATCAGGTCATCATTGTGGATGATCTGTCTAACGCCAAGGCCGACGTGGTGGATCGCATCGAAACGATCACCGGAAAGCGGCCGGCGTTCTTCCGGCTGGACTGCGGTTATAAGGATGGGCTTCGGGGCGTGTTTGAGGATCATGCCATCAATGCAGTCATCCATTTCGCCGGGTTCAAGGCAGTGGGCGAGAGTGTGAAAAAGCCCTTGCAGTATTACCGCAACAATCTGGACAGCACCCTGACGCTCCTGGAGGTCATGGAGGAATACGGTTGTAAAAAGCTGGTCTTTTCGTCTTCCGCAACGGTATACGGTCCCGATAACCCCCATCCCTACAAGGAATATATGCCTGCCATCCGCTCCACAAGCCCCTACGGCTGGACGAAGGTGATGATCGAGCGGATTTTAACGGACTATGTAACTGCCCATCCCGATTTCTGCGCGGTGCTGCTGCGGTACTTCAACCCTATCGGTGCCCACGATTCCGGGCTGCTGGGTGACGATCCCAACGGAATCCCCAATAATCTGATGCCGTATATCGGCCGGGTGGCGGCAGGGCAGCTGGAAAAGCTGACGATTTTCGGCGGCGATTATCCCACGTCGGACGGAACCTGCCAGCGGGACTACCTCCATGTGGTGGATCTGGCGGTTGGACACCTGAAGGCACTGGAATATGCCGAAGACCACAATGGTGCGGAAGCCATCAATCTGGGCACTGGCAACGGCATCTCCGTGTTGGAATTGGTCCACGCCTTTGAAAAGGCCAACGACATGAAGCTACCCCATGTGATCGGCCCCCGGCGGGACGGTGACTTGCCTGCCTTCTGGGCGGACGCATCAAAAGCGAAGCAGCTACTGGGTTGGGAAGCGACCCATAGTGTGGAGGACATGTGTCGCAGCGCATGGAAATTCGCGAAAAACGCTTCACAATGATATTTTACGCCCCCTACAAATAAAAGAATGCCCGGAATCGGATCGCTCCGACTCCGGGCATTCTTTTACGCGAAAGCATTGAACATTCCAACGACCAGGGCAATAGATGCTGCGATTTTCGCAATCAGGAGTTTCCTCCCGCTGTCCTTACTCAGCCGTTCCAGCGCCAGCGCACCAATACCGGTTAAGGCCATCAGGACGGCCAGAATTACTTGAGGAAGGAATCCGGGCCAGTTGATGCGCGCCCCC
>JAZSEN010000067.1:0-21562 GCA_045531675.1 Faecousia sp. | reverse complement strand
CATGGAATTGGTTGAGCGTACCGGTGTCCACTCCGGCGACTCTGTTTCTGTCTATCCCACTTTCTCTATCTCCAACAAGGTGAAGGGCATCATCCTGCAGTACGCCAAGAAGCTGGGCCTGGGTATCGGCATCGTGGGTCTTTACAATATCCAGTTCATCGTGGACAAGGATGACAATGTGTTTATCATCGAGGTCAATCCCCGTTCTTCCCGTACCGTACCTTTCCTGAGCAAGGCCACCGGTTACTCTCTGGCTGATATCGCCACCGAAGTCATTCTGGGCAAGAGCCTGAAGGAGCAGGGTATCTTCGATATCTATCCCGAGGAGAAGAAGCGCTGGTATGTCAAGGCACCTGTGTTCTCCTTCAATAAGCTCCGCGGTCTGGATGCCTACCTGTCTCCCGAAATGAAGTCCACCGGCGAAGCCATCGGCTACGACCGCACCATGACCCGCGCTCTGTATAAGGCGCTGCAGGCCTCCGGCATGCATCTGCAGAACTTCGGCACCGTTCTGGTCACCATCGCCGATCAGGATAAGGAGGAAGCGCTGCCCCTGATCAACCGGTTCTACCAGCTGGGCTTCAACATTCAGGCAACCGCCGGCACCGCCAACTTCCTGAAGCAGCATGGTATCCGCACCCACGCCCTGAAGAAAATCAGCGAAGGCAGCGACGAGATTCCCAATGCCCTGCGTCAGGGCCACGTTGCCTACGTCATCAACACCAAGGACCCCGGCTCCAACGAGAACGACGGCATCCAGATCCGTCAGATTGCCACCGAGTACAACGTGACTCTGTTCACCGCGCTGGACACCATCAAGGTTCTGCTGGACGTTCTGGAAGAAACCACGCTGACCATTTCTACCATTGATGCCTGATAGGATTCCTTCGGAATCCTCGATATAAATCCCTTGCGGGATTTTCGATATACGCTTCGCGTTCGATATGTGCCTCGCACTCGATATACCCTGCAGGGCAAGAGAGGATTTATATCATATCGAAGCGAAGCTATATCGAATGGCGAAGCCATATATCGAATTTGCGTTAGCAAATATATCGACAGGACGGTGAATTTCCGTGACAGAAGCAAAAAATCAATTGCGTGAGGATAGCATCGACTTTGCAATTATGATTTCTGATGCATGTGATGAAATTCATGGTTGTGGTGTCTATGTGAATCAACTCCTGCGTTGTTCTTCATCCATCGGAGCTAACCTGCATGAAGCAAGATATGCACAAAGCCGTGCTGACTTCATCAGCAAGCTGGAAATCTCACTCAAAGAAAGCTCCGAAACTGAATACTGGCTGGAATTGCTCTATCGAAAGAAAAAGTTTTCCTTCGAACAGTACACTAATCTTAAAAACAGATGTGGAACGATACGTCGGAAGCTGATTGCCTCCGTTACCACCGCAAAAGCAAACAGCGGAGGGCAGTATGGCTAAACATGTTTTAGAGCGCATCTACGAACATTTATCAGACAGGTATAACCTGCTTCTTACTACCACCTTAGCCTTGGATGCAGGCTACACCATCGATGTAAAGGTCTTATGCGGTGAATCGGCAAAGGGTCGCTTTCATCTGTACAAGGAATACGACGACTCCCATGAATTTGTTTTTTCGGTGGAATATCCCGACGGCAAAGGATATACCCATTGGCATCCCCAATCCATAGAACAGGCAATGGCTGATGTCATCAGCTTTATGGAGGAATCATGAAACAATCCATATTTACCATTATCGAAAACACTCCTCTGACCAGAGATGTGATGCGGATGGTTTTGCAAGGCGACACCTCTGCCATCACCGCACCCGGTCAGTTCGTGAACATACAGCTGGAGGGCAAGTTCCTCCGTCGGCCCATCTCTGTCTGCGACTACGACGAAACCACGCTGACCATCATCTACAAGGTGGTAGGCAAAGGCACCGCCCAGCTGCAGGCCATGCAATCCGGCGAAAAGCTGGACATTCTCACCGGCCTTGGCAATGGCTACGACCTGTCCTGCGCCGGCGATGCCCCCCTTCTGATTGGCGGCGGCGTAGGCGTTCCTCCCATGTACAATCTCGCAAAAAAGCTGATTGAAATGGGCAAAAAAGCCACCGTTATCCTTGGATTTAACACGGAATCCGAGATTTTCTACGAAAAAGAGTTTCAGGCGCTGGGTTGTGCTGTGACCGTCACCACCGTGGACGGCAGCTACGGCACCAAGGGTTTTGTCACCAACGCCCTGCCGGATGCCTACTCCCACTTCTACACCTGCGGCCCTGAGCCCATGCTCAAGGCTGTTTACAAGGCGACCGCCACCTCCGGTCAGATGAGCTTTGAGGAACGGATGGGTTGCGGCTTCGGCGCCTGCATGGGCTGCAGCTGCAAGACCCTCACCGGCTACAAGCGAATCTGCAAGGACGGGCCTGTTATGCGAAAGGAGGAAATCGCATGGAGCTGAACGTCAATCTGTGCGGCATCGAGCTGGATAATCCGGTGATCCCAGCCCCCGGCACCTTCGGCTACGGCTACGAATTTGCGGAGCTGTACGACATCAACTGCCTTGGCACTTTCTCCTTTAAGGGCACCACCAAGGACGCCCGTTTCGGCAACCCCACCCCCCGTATCGCAGAATGTACCGCCGGTATGATTAATGCGGTCGGTCTGCAGAATCCCGGCGTGGAGCAGGTCATCAACCACGAACTGCCCCTGCTGAAAAAATGCTTCCACAAGCCGGTGATGGCGAACGTCAGCGGCTTTTCCATCGAGGACTACGCCTACACCTGCGAAAAGCTGGACAAGCAGGAGCAGGTAGGCTGGCTGGAGGTCAACGTCAGTTGCCCCAACGTCCACGGTGGCGGCATGAGCTTCGGCACCTCGCCGGAGGCCGCCGCCGAAGTGACCAAAGCCGTCAAGGCTGTCACCACCAAACCCGTTATCATCAAGCTGTCTCCCAACGTCACCGACATCGTTTCCATCGCCAAAGCCTGCGAGGAAGCCGGTGCCGACGGCATTAGCCTTATCAACACCTTGCTGGGTATGCGCATCGACCTGAACCGCCGCCGTCCGGTAATCGCCAACACCATGGGTGGCTTCTCCGGCAGCGCCATCTTCCCGGTAGCCCTTCGGATGGTCTATCAGGTGGCCCACGCTGTGAAGATTCCCGTGGTGGGCATGGGCGGTGTCAGCTCTGCCGAGGACGTTATCGAAATGATGATGGCCGGTGCCACCGCCGTTGAGGTGGGTGCCGCCAATCTGATTAACCCCTACATCTGCCGGGATATCGTCAACGACCTGCCCCGTGTCATGGAAAAATACAGAATCAACAATCTGAAAGAAATTATTGGAGGCGTTACACTATGGGAAAAGACGTAATCGTAGCCTGTGACTTTGCCAGCGCCGAGCAGACCTTTGCTTTTCTGGACAAGTTCACCGGTCGCAAGCCCTTCGTGAAGATTGGCATGGAGCTGTACTATGCCGAGGGTCCCAGCATCGTTCGTGAAATCAAGGCCCGTGGACACAAGATTTTTCTGGATCTGAAGCTCCACGACATTCCCAACACCGTCAAGAAGGCCATGGCAGTTCTGCGGAATCTGGATGTGGACATCACCAACCTCCACGCCGCCGGCACCACCGCCATGATGAAGGGTGCGCTGGAGGGTCTGACCAGAGAGGACGGCACCCGTCCCCTGCTGATTGCCGTGACCCAGCTGACCTCCACAGATCAGGAAGCGCTGGAGCGTGACATTCTGATTAAGCAGCCCATGGATCAGGTGGTTATGCACTACGCCGAGACTGCCAAAAACGCCGGTCTGGACGGCATCGTCTGCTCCCCTCTGGAAGCCGGCAAGGTCCATGACCGCTGCGGTCAGAGCTTCCTGACCATCACCCCCGGTGTGCGCTTTGCCGATGGCGATATTGGCGACCAGAAGCGGGTCATGACTCCGGCTCAGGCCAAGGAGATTGGCTCCGACTACATTGTGGTGGGTCGCCCCATCACCGCTGCCGCCGATCCCGTTGCCGCCTACGAGCGCTGCGTGGCAGAATTCTGTGATTAAGGAGATTACTATGGAAGCCTACAAAAGAGAGTTTATTCAGTTTCTGCAGAGCGCAGGCGTGCTGAAATTCGGTGATTTCACCGCAAAGTCCGGCAGAAAGATTCCCTACTTCATCAACGCTGGTATGATTAAGACCGGCGACGAAATCGACAAGCTGGGCGAGTTCTACGCCAAGGCCTACTTCGACAAGGTGGGCAACAAAAAGACCGTCCTCTATGGTCCTGCCTACAAGGGCATCTCCATCGCCGTGTCCGCCGCCGTTGCTCTGAGCAAGAACGGTTTGGACGTCCCCTTCTTCTTTAACCGCAAAGAGGTCAAGGACCACGGCGAAGGCGGTGTGTTCGTTGGCTATGTGCCCCAGTCCGGCGAAGAAGTGGTCATCGTGGAGGATGTTATCACTGCCGGCACCGCCATCCGTGAGAGCATGGCCATTCTCGGCGGTCTGGAGGGCGTCAAGGTTGCCGCCACCTTCGTCATGGTGGACCGCAAGGAAAAGGGCAAGGGCGATAAAGGCGCCATGCAGGAAATCGAAGAAGAGTTCGGCTTCCCTGTCTACTCCGTGGTGGACGTTTACGACATCATCGAGTATCTGGAAGAGGATCCTGCCAACGCCGAAAATGTGGAACGCATCCGCAACTACCTCACCGTGAATGGAGCAAAGGCATGAGAAGTCTGCTGAATATCACCGATTTGACCCTCGAGGAACTGGACGAGCTGATTGCCACCGCCGAGGACATCATCGCCAACCCTGCCAAATATGCCGATGCCTGTCGGGGCAAGAAGCTGGCAACTCTGTTCTTCGAGCCCTCCACCCGTACCCGTCTGAGCTTCGAGGCTGCCATGCTGGAGCTGGGCGGCAGTGTGCTGGGCTTCAGCGAGGCGTCTTCCTCCTCCGCCGCCAAGGGCGAGAGTGTGGCTGACACCACCCGTGTGGTGGGTTGCTACGCCGATATCATCGCCATGCGCCATCCCAAAGAGGGCGCTCCCGTTGTTGCCGCCCGCAAGGCCGGCGTACCGGTAATCAATGCCGGTGACGGCGGTCACAACCACCCCACCCAGACACTGGCAGACCTGCTGACCATCTGGCGGACCAAACACACCTTCGAAAACCTGACCATTGGCATGTGCGGTGACCTGAAATTCGGTCGCACCGTCCACAGTTTGGTGGGCGCTATGGCACGGTATCCCGGTGTGAAGTTCGTGTTCATCTCCCCCGAGGAGCTGCGGATTCCCCAGTATGTCATCACTGACGAGCTGGAGCCCCATGGAATCCCCTACAAGGAAGTGACCACCATGGAGGAGGTCATGCCGGAGCTGGACGTTCTGTACATGACCCGGGTTCAGGGCGAGCGGTTCTTCAACGAAGCGGATTACATCCGGCTTCGTGACACCTACATCCTGACCCCTGAAAAGCTGGTGCCTGCCAAGGCGGATTTGACCATCATGCATCCCCTGCCCCGCGTCAACGAAATCAGCGTGAAGGTGGACGATGACCCCAGAGCCTGCTATTTCGATCAGGTTCGCAACGGAAAATACATGCGTGCCGCTCTGATTCTGAAGCTGCTGGAGGTAACCGTATGATTATCGGACAAATCAAGGACGGAATCGTTCTGGATCACATCACCGCCGGTCGTGGCGCGGAGATTTACCGCGTGCTGGAACTGAGCAATCTGAACTGCACCGTGGCTATGATTGAGCGTGCGCCCAGTCCCAAGATGGGCAGCAAGGACATCATCAAAATCGATCAGGTGCTGGACATTGACTTCGATGTGCTGGGTTACATCGATCCCGGCATCACCGTCAACATCATTCGTGACGGCAAGGTTGCCCAGCGTCGCCATTTGAGCCTGCCGGAGAAAGTGTTCGGCGTGCTGAAATGCAAGAACCCTCGCTGTATCACCTCCGTGGAGCAGGAGCTGGTTCATGAATTCAAGCTGACTGACCCGAAAAATCAGGTCTACCGCTGCGTCTACTGTGACCAGAAGGCATCTCGATAAACAAAGGGGGGGTTGCAATTGCAACACGCCCCTAATGCGGGAAATAATTGTTTAGAAGGTCTTGTCAGTCTACAGCAAGCAAAAGGTGCCGTCGGTTTGACGGCACCTTAATTATTTACTTGCCCAGAAAGTCCTTGGTGACCTTCACGATATTGTCGGCGCACAGACCGAACTTCTCCAGAACCTCAGCGGCAGGACCGGAGCAACCGAACACATCGTTGACACCAATCCGGCGGACAGGGGTGGGATAATTCTCGGACAGGAAGCTGCAAACGGCTTCGCCCAGACCACCGATAACACTATGCTCCTCGCAGGTGATAATCTTGCCGCACTCCTTGGCAGCCTTCAGCACCAGCTCCTCGTCCAGAGGCTTGACAGTGGACATATTGATGATACGGGCATTGATACCCTGCTCAGCCAGTGCTTCACCAGCCTTAATTGCCTCATAGACCATCAGACCGTTGGCGATAATGGCGATATCGTTGCCATCGCGCATGACCTCGCCCTTGCCAATCTGGAACTTGAAGCCCTCCTCATGGAACACCGGCACAGCCAGACGGCCCATTCTCAGGTACACAGGGCCCTGATACTCATAAGCCGCAATGGTAGCCGCCTCTGCTTCCACGCCATCGGCGGGGCAGATGACCACCATGCCGGGGATGGAGCGCATCAACGCAAAGTCCTCGCAGCACTGATGGGAAGCGCCATCCTCACCGACGGACATACCGCCGTGGGAAGCACCCACCTTCACATTCAGGTGGGGATAGCCGATGGAGTTGCGAATCTGCTCGAAAGCACGACCGGATGCAAACATCGCGAAAGAAGAAGCGAAGGGAACAAAACCGCTGGCAGCCAGACCGGCAGCCACACTCATCATATCCGCCTCGGCGATGCCGCAGTTGAAATGACGGTCGGGGAACTCCTTGGCGAACATACCGGTCTTGGTGGAGCCGGCCAGATCCGCGTCCAGAACAACGATATCATCATGGGCCTTGCCCAGAGCCACCAGCCCCTTGCCGTAGCCCTCACGGGTGGCCATTTTCTTTACATCTGCCATATCAGTTGCCCTCCAGTTCCTTCAGCTTAGCATTCAATTCGGACATTGCCTGCTCATACTGGGCATCGTTGGGTGCCACACCGTGCCAGCCGGCGTTATTCTCCATGAAGGAAACGTCCTTACCCTTCACCGTCTTCATAACGATGGCGCAGGGCTGACCCTTGATGGTCTTAGCCTGCTCCATGGCGGCGTCGATGGCCGCAAAATCGTGACCGTCGATGGCCTGCACATGGAAGCCAAAGGCCTCCAGCTTGTCCACGATGGGATAGGGACTCATGACCTTGGCAACATCGCCGTCAATCTGCAGACCGTTGTTATCAATAATGACGCACAGGTTGTCCAGCTTGTAGTGGCTGGCAAACATGCAAGCCTCCCAGACCTGACCCTCCTGAATCTCGCCATCGCCCAGCAGGGTGTAGACCCGATTGGTCTTGCCCTTAATCTTGGCGGCCAGCGCCATGCCGCAGGCAGTGGAGATACCCTGACCCAGACTGCCAGTGGACATATCCACACCGGGGACGGAGTTCATATTGGGGTGACCCTGCAGATAGCTGCCCACCTTACGCAGAGTGAGCAAGTCCTCCACGGGGAAGAAACCACGCAGCGCCAGAGCGGCATACAGACCGGGGGCAGTGTGACCCTTGCTAAGAACGAAACGGTCCCGATCATCCCACTTGGGGTTGGCAGGGTCCACGTTCATCTCCTTGAAATAGAGGTAGGTAAACATATCCGCAGCGGACAGGCTGCCGCCGGGGTGGCCGCACTTGGCGGCATGGGTGGATTCGATGATTCCCATACGCACCTTGCAGGCAGTGATGGAAAGCTGCTTCAATTCCTGAGCTGTCATAGTATTTCTCCTTCGTTATCCAAAGTGCCTATTGTTGCATTTAAGCATACTACGCCAATATACTATCATTATTCCCCAGATTTTTCAAGGTTTTTCGTGTATTTCGCTTGACAAAACATCAAAAGAAAACCACCGGATTTCAGGCATTTCGCACAATCGCAAAAACAGGGGCTGCCGGAGCAGCCCCTGCATTTTATTCTTCGGATTCCTGAGGTTCCGGCACTTTGACCAGTCCCGCCACATCAGACACCGGCAATGAGAACGCAATACCCTGCGCCTTCTTTGCCATACCCATCTGCTTATAAATTGCATTCAGGATACCGTCCCGAAGAGACTTCTCCACCACAATCATCAGTATTTCCTTCTCCGCATGGAGGGTAATACCGAAAAAGGCTGCCGCCTCCTCGCCGGCAACGCCGCGGGCATTGAGAATCGTACCGCCACGGGCGCCGTTCTCCCGCGCCACATCCATCACTTCCTCGGCAAAGCCGGAATTAACAATGGCAAAAATCACTTCATGTTTTTCGGTCATCATAGCTGATCCCCCCTCTTGAGTCGGTTATTACTGAAAAATTGATATAGATTCACTCCAATAACGCTGGACATCGGCACCGCAAAGGCAATGCCCTTGCCATTTTTGATGGTACGGAACTTTTCCTCCAGACCCTTCATAACGGTATCTACCAAATCCTCCCGCACCACGCTGAGGATAACCACTTTATTGCGGTTCAGTCCCAGCATATCCACCAGTTCCGAAGATGCAGTACCCATGCCGCTCAGCGCCATCTGATAGTTGACCTCAAACTGGCTGATGTAGTCCAGATAAAACTCCGCCTTGGGGCGGTCCACCACCGTAAAGACGAGCTTCAACTTTTTGATTGCAGAGGTGTCAATTTGATTTGCCATATCCGCTCCTCCTTACATAAACTCGATAATCTGCTGATCGTCAGCATCCAGAATCCGCTGCATCGCTTTGCGTTCCTTGACCCGATTGCTGACAATAGCCCGGAAGCCCAGCAGCTGAATGGTAATCAGGGGTGTCATAGCCACCAGAGCCACCACACCAAAGGCATCCCGCAGCACCGCATCCGCCCCCTGCATGGCCACACAGGCACCGGTTGCCAACGGCAGAATGAAGCCGGAAGTCATAGGACCGCTGGCAACGCCGCCGGAGTCAAAGGCGATGGCAGTATAAACAGGCGGTACAAACAGGCTCAGCAGCAGCGAAATGAAGTAGCCGGGGATAATATAGTAAACGAGAGAAAAATCAAAGATAATCCGAATCATGCTCAAGGCAATGGAAGCGCCCACACCGATGCACAGTCCGGTAATCATCGCCTTACGGGTAACAAAGCCGCCGGTCACATCTTCGACCTGCTTGTTCAGCACATGGATGGCAGGCTCAGCCAGCACCACCAGCACGCCGGTAACCAGTCCAAAACCAACCAGAAACCAGGGATTTCCCTGTCCAAGGGTGTAACCAAGCTTATATCCCACGGGCATAAACCCCACGTTAACACCGGTAAGGAACAGCACCAGACCGACATAAGTAAAGCCAACACCCAAGGCAATCTTCTTCAGCCGCCGTTTGGGCAGCTTCAGGAAAATGACTTGACAAATCAGGAAAAATACCACAATCAGTCCCAATGCCAGCGCCACTTCCTTCGCCGTGTGACCAGCGGTATGGAGGAAGGAGCTGAGGATATCATCACTAACTGCGTAGTCCGGCACCTGATAGGTCAGATTATTGGTAGAAAAAATACCCAGCGCCAATACCGCCAGAATCGGACCGATGGAGCAAAGTGCCACCAGACCAAAGCTGTTCTCCTGAGAGTGCTTGTCGCCCAGAACACTGGAGATACCCACGCCCAGCGCCATAATAAAAGGCACGGTGATAGGACCGGTGGTCACACCGCCGGAGTCGAAGGACAGAGGCAGCAAATCCAGATTGTCGTTCACCGCCAACAGCAGCGCCATGGCAAACAGGAGCATGTAAAACAGCATCAGGATATTGGAAAGGGTCTTGCGGAACACGATTCGAAGAATCGCCACCAGCAAAAACGCACCAACACCGGCACCAACGGCATAAATCAGGACCGTGCCGTTCATCACTGCGCCAACCTGATTGGCAAGGACCTGCAGGTCCGGCTCGGCGATGGTAATGAGCATACCCAGCACAAAACACACGCTGAGCAACAGCCCCAGCTTCCGCTGACGGGATAATCCTGCACCCACATGGGTACCCATGGGCGTCATAGCGAGGTCAGCGCCCAGATTGAACATGCCGATGCCCACAATCAGCAGCACCGCCCCGATGGTGAATGTAATCAACTCCGTCCCGTTCAGATGAACCAGCGGTGTCATCGACAGGACATAGACGATTACTGTAATAGGCAACGCCGAAAGCAGCGCCTCCCAGATTTTATCTTTTAATTCCTTCAATTCTAATCTTCCTTTTCGTAAGCAAAAACCTGATAACCACGGATAAATTTTCCAAAAATGTACTTATTGGAAGCGGATTCATTCATGATATACACCGCACCGTCCCGACAAATAATTTCCTCGGACATAGGTGGTGCAGTCACGGAATGAATCAGACTGCTGCCATCCAGATACAACAGCGGCAGTTGCACGCCGTCCAGAGTGATGCTGCCGGCATTCTCCCGATTAATCTGATGGTAGGAAAGCTTGGACGATGCCACTCCGTAAGAACTGGACAGCACAATTTCATCCGCCGAGGTCAAGCAAAAACCTTGCACCTGTCCCGGAATGGAGATTGCCGCCACCGGCGCCGTATCAATCCCGAAACGTGCCGCATCATCCCACGGATAAACCACAATCAAGGCTGGATTGGAGCTGCCGTCAGGAGTAGTTTGCCAGTGGGAGGGGTCTGTTTCGTGGTTCTGCGGACGGTAAAACTCTCCGGCCAGCAGATAGCCGTCGTAAAAGCTGCAGCAGCTGACGTCAAAATCGGTCTCGATACGTCCGATAATGGTGGCATCGCCGCCGTCCAGAACATCCTCCAGCATCAACACCTCTAAGCCGCCATCCCCTGCCACATAGACATAACCTCCATTGTGGCAGATGCCGCCGCTGTGACCGGTGTAATCCGTCCCATCGGCGTTTTTCATGGAAACATAACGGGTGTCTCCCTCGCCATCCCGAATATATATACGAGATGCGGAATCATCATTCATGTAGCCGCAGACAAAATAAACATTCTCCCGCTCCACATAGTCAAACCCCTGCTGCACAAACGGTGCATCCAGACCGGGGACGAGAAATTTACTTTGCGCATCCATAAAAAACCTGTGATACCCTGCTGTCACGCCCAGATGCAGCAAGATTAGAAAGATTACTGCTGTCGTCAGTACATACAGAACCACCTTTCCGGTGGCTTTCCATTTTTCCACTTCTGTCCCCTCCTTTTAAGATATCATACCATAGTTGAAAATGAAAATCTACTGCATGAAATGTTAATTTATTGTTTACGTTCTTTGATACACCGAAAAGAGGAGATGTCCCCGTGGACATCTCCTCTTTATTATTCATGCTCGAAGGTATCCTTCTGGCTGCAGCCGGCTCGACCGCCGCCGGCACAGGCGCAGGCACAGGCGCAAGCGCAGCCGCCTCTGCCACCGCCGGAACGTCCGCTTTTGGCGGCATGTTTCTCCGCCTCACGGTGATAGTAGGGATTGGAACGTCCGTAAACGTGAACATGGTAACCGTAACCGGACATAAATCCCCGTCCCCGATAGTAGGAAACCACACTGTCGATTAGACACACCTGAATGATAATCAGAAAAGCCGCCGCAAACACAGCAAGGGCAATCACGCCACCCTTATCCTCTTGCAGAGAATTATAGGCACCACTGTCGTCGAATTCCTGATAGTGGGTGATTGCGCAATCGTTGAAAGCATCCGCACCGTAGCGGACCTTCATGGGAACATACTCACCATAATCCAGACTGCCGGTCCAGATGTAACCGTCATCCTGATAGCGGGCGTTCTCCGCCGACTGAATGGGCGTATGCTCCATCCAGCGGAAGGCATACCGCTTCACCTGAGTGGCATTGAACCAGCAAGGCACAAATTCATAGAAGTAACCGCTGCCATCCTTGCAAAGCATATCCCGTTGATTGACGGTGAAGGACAGCTCCAGCACCTCACCGGCTTTGTAGGGTCGGTCCAGATAGAGCTTCAGGTACACCCATCCATCGTCGTCTTTCTGGTAGTATTCATCGATGGGACCGGACACAGAGTGGGGATAGACACTGTACGACTCGTTCGCCATACCAATCTCAATCCACGTCAGGTCCTCATCGGGATCCAACGCCTCCCAGACCAGATGGTACTCAATATCCAGCGTGCCGTCAGGGAGGGTATGGACCGTGACCTCGTATTCGTGAATCACATCCTGCGGCTTGGGCTTATACAGGCAGGCGGCAGTAATCATGGTAATCTGCCCAATCAGAATCACCACCAGCAGAACCGACTTCCACACGGGGAAGGTCCGGTTGGCCTTGATATACTCCTCGTCATATTTTGCATTGACGCGACCTTTTTTCATGTCCGGTCACCGCCTTTCTCTTTACGGAAGGGGCAGGAAAGAGCCTGTTCCTCCGTCATTCGACGTAGCTTCACAGCTTTGGGCTGCTTCCAGATTTTCTTAAAGGAATCCGTCAGAATGTTGCCAAGTCCGGCATCGCTCCCCAGCCAGCTCTGGCAAGGTACCACAGTGCCATCCGGCGCAACCGCCATGTTGCTCAGGCAAGCGCCGCACATGGGTACATTCATCCCCAGCGCTCGCAGCTCCTCTGCCGGAATCAGTCCCGGCGAGGTGAAATCCATCTCCATTTCATGTTCATCACAAAACGCCTTAGCGACGCGGACAATTTCGCACAGCGCATCCGTGGACAGGTCGTACTCCTTGTGATTGATTCCCGCCATGCCGGTGCATATCAATCCGCTGATGGTGACAAACCGTACGCCCAGTCCATGAATGAACCGCAGAGTTTCCAGATAGTCCCCATTTTTGCCGCACAGGGGGGTGTTAACGCTGACATCCAATCCTGCCGCCACGGCATTTCGGATGCCTTGAACCGTCGCCGGATGTCCCTGACAGCCCACCAGAGCATTATGTACCGCCGGATCATGGGAGTAGAGAGTCACCTGAAGGCTGTCCAGTCCGGCGCTTTTCAGTTTTTTGACCAGCTCCGGCGTCAGATTCACGCCATTGGTGTTCAGACGGGTCACCAGCCGTTTGGCATGCCCCACCAGTTGGTCGATATCCTGACGGATGGTAGGCTCGCCACCGGTGAAGGTCACCATCGGCACACCGGCCCGCTCCAGATTTTCGATAGCCTGCATCCACTGCTCCGTGGTCAGCTCCTGAGAGCCGCTGAGCTTCTGTCCGGCGGCGTAGCAAAACAGACATTTCTGATTGCACTGCCAGTGACCGGTGCTGTCCGTCATGGCGCTGACCATCAGATCCATCCGGTGCGGTGCCGTCATGTTCCGCCCGTAAGCACGGATGGACAGCCGCTCCAGTTGGATTTCCGGATCATTGCCGCGGGCCACCGCAAACAACACCCGAAGCAGCTCCTGCAAATCCTGCCGCAGCTGCTCTTCCTTGACAGAGGGGTACACACGCCGCATATTTCGCAAGGTGTTTTCCACCACCGCAGAATCATCCACCACCGGTTTCCCGTCGAATTTGTTAACTTCCTTCATAAAATAGGACAGCATCAGCGCCCAGGAATACCCCACCGGCAGCAGATAATAGCCGTTGAGAATCACGATATAGGCATTGGAACGGAATAGCCGGAACTTGGGCGGAATCAGGTGGATGCGCACCACACCGGGTCCCTCCGGATTAAAGGTACAATGGCTGACGCCGTTTTTGTATTCCCGATACTGGGCAATTTTGTTACGAAGTCCCATAATTATTCCTCCAGCAGGCACACCGCGTGGCAGGACATACCTTCGCCGGAGCCGGTGAAGCCCAGATGTTCCTCGGTGGTGGCTTTCACATTCACCCGGCTTACATCCACCCCCACCGCGGCAGCGATGTTACATTCCATCTGCTGGATATGGGGGCGCAGCTTGGGTGCCTGCGCAATCATAGTCACATCAATGTTGCTGACCCGATAACCGGCTGCCGCAATCTTCTGTCCCACAATTTCCAGCAGCTTCAGGGAGTCAGCGCCCTTATACTGAGGGTCTGTGTCGGGGAAATGCTTGCCGATATCCCCCATTCCGGCGGCACCCAGCAGCGCATCGGATACCGCATGGAGCAGTACGTCCGCATCGGAATGTCCCAGCAGTCCTCGCTCATAAGGAATCTTCACACCGCCCAGAATCAGGTCCCGCCCTTCCACCAGCCGGTGCACATCATAGCCATGTCCAATTCTCATTTCATATCCTCCAGCAGCATTTTGGCAATCATCAGATCCATGGGAGTGGTGACCTTGATGTTGCGCTCGTCACCCTCCACAATTTTCACGCTCATGCCCAGCCGCTCCACAGCGGAGCAATCGTCGGTGACCTCCGCTTTATCCTCTTTTGCCTTCTTCAATGCGCCTTTAATCAAATCGATATCAAAGACCTGCGGTGTCTGAACCGCCTGCAGCGTCTTGCGGTCCGGCGTTTCCTTGACAACGCCGCCGTTGACGATTTTGATGGTATCCTTCACCGCAATAGCAGGGGCAGCCGCGCCATAGCTGTTGGCGGCACGAACCGCCCGGTCGATGACCTGCCAGGTAATCAGAGGACGGGCGCCATCCTGAATCGCCGCCAGCTTGACCTTGTCGGACAACGCGTTCAGACCCAGCTCCACCGACTCCTGACGGCTGCTGCCACCCACTACCACCAGCTTCACCTTGTCAAAACCGTGGCACAGCTCCATAATCGGCTCAATCAAGTCCTGACGGGTCACGATGACGATTTCCTTGATGACATCGCTCTCCTGAAAGGTCCGCACCGTGCGGACAATCATCGGCTCGCCATCCAGCTCCGCCATCACCTTATCGATGCCGCCCATGCGGGATGCACTGCCTGCCGCCACAATAACCGCACCACAGCGTTTTAGTTTCAAAAGCTTTCTAGCCGGCTTTGTCACTTTGGTGATATTCATATCTCACAACTCCATCACAAGTTTTTTGTAGAAATTGCCACGAACCATGAAGTTTTTGAACTGATCGAAGGCGGCGCTGGCAGGACTCATCAGCACCACGTCACCGCTGACTGCCGCAGCCGCCGCAGCCCGGACTGCCGACTCAAAATCGACACAATCCACAATATCTGGCTGCTCGCCCTCCGCCTGCTCCACCGCCTGACGAATCAGCGGACCGGTGGCACCGCCAAGGAACAGCTTCTTCACATGCTTGCAAATCTCCGGTCCCAGCACATCGTAGGGGATGTGCTTGTCGTAACCGCCGGCAATCAGAATCACCTTTTCAGGGAAGCTCCGCAGTCCGGCGATGGTCCGGCTGGGACTGGAGGCAATGGAGTCGTTGTAGAACCGGACGCCGTCCTTGATGCGAACCAGCTCAATGCGATGCTCCACACCGCCGAAGGTCTTAGCAACGGAGCGGATGGTTTCGTCCGACACCAGTCCCTCCACCGCCAGCATGGCGGCCATGTAATTCTCTATATTGTGGACACCGGGAATCAGAATGTCCTTCGTATCCAGCACTTCCCCGTTGTCGCGGCAGATGATACCATCCTTGACCATAGCATCGCCACTGGCCACACGGGAGAACTTCCGCGTAACACCATTGCCGGTGAAGCCGTCGGTAATGCCATTGTCAGCATTCAGTACCAGCAAATCCGCCGCCGACTGGAAGCGGAAAATGTTCTTCTTGGCGTCCACATATTCGTCCATATCTTTGTGAACATCCAGATGGTTGGGCGCCAGATTGGTCACCACCGCCCGCTCCGGACTGCGTTCCATATCCATCAGCTGGAAGGAGCTGAGCTCCACAACGGCGTAATCCTCCGGCTTCATCTGACGGCACAGAGGCAGCAGCGGTGTTCCGATGTTGCCACCCAGCCAGACGGTGTACCCCTCCGCTTTCAGCATCTCGGAAATCAACGTAGTGGTGGTGGTTTTTCCGTCAGAGCCGGTGACGGCAATGGTGTGGCAGGGGCAGACCTCAAAGAAAACCTCCATCTCGCTGGTAATCTTCGCGCCCTGACGGCGCAACTGCTCCAGCGCCGGATTGGCAGGATGCATTCCGGGCGTGCGGAACACAATATCCGCCTGCAAATCCTCCAGATAACCCTCGCCGACCTTCAGGCTGCAGCCCAGCTCCAGCACCTCAGCATCCAGCTTCTCCATGGGCGTCCGGTCGCAGCCGGTGACCTGGCAGCCAAATTCCAGCAACAGCCGGACCAGCGGACGGTTGCTGACGCCCAATCCCAATACCACAATTTTCTTCCCCTTCAAAGAGGAAAAATATTTATCAAAAGCAGAATTCATATCAAAACCCCGTTTCCTGTTGGCTTTTAGAAGATGAATTATCGTTTAGCGTACTAACAAAACCCTTTGTAGTTATTGCGCTAAACAATCATTTACACTACATAGTATATCCCCAAGGGAAAGAATTTGCAAGAGGATTTGACGATCGGCGCAGTTTGGGTTATAATACATCCGCGACCGGGTTGGACAGCCGCGGACGCATGCCGAAAGGCAGCGGATGAGGAAAGTCCGGGCTCCACAGGGCAGGAATAACGGGTAACGCCCGCCGAGGGTGACCTCAGGACAAGTGCAACAGAGATATACCGCCGCGTTCATCGCGGTAAGGCTGAAAAGGTGGGGTAAGAGCCCACCCGGCCCATGGTAACATGGGTTTTACGCTGTAAACTCTATTCCGGAGCAACGCCGTGGAGAAGCAACAGGTCTGCCCGACCGCTTCGAGGAGGCGGCTTGATCCTGCGAGCAATCGCAGGACTAGATAGATGGCTGTCAAGACAGAACCCGGCTTACAGACCCGCGTCGCACAAAACCGCACCGCCAATCCGGCGGTGCGGTTTTCTATATTTGGTATTCGATTAAACAACAGGAGACAAAGCGCCGTTTTTATACCACATCCAATTACTCATATCCTCCAGTCGTTCTCCGTATCCGGCAATACCGAGTACGCTACCATCGGCAAATGCAGTTTGACCATCCACATCGTAAACCACACACCACTGGTGAGACCATTGATTTTCGTTGATGTGATACCACTCAAAGCCCAGATATTCCAACACCAGACCCAATGCCCGTGTGGAGCCGGCACAGGAACTATAACCGGTGACCAACGTGCCAAAGGGTTGATTGTAACCGTCCACCAAAGAGGTTTCATGACCTTTCTCTACATATGTTTGGATGACTGTAGCTGCTGCGGCAATCAGTTCCAAATCGTTGTTAAAGGTGAACTCATTAGTCAGATAGTCTGCAATGGCTTTGGCCTCTTCTTTAGCCATCTGCTCCAGCATCGCAAAGGTATAAACAGGCTCCTTTTCCACGTAGATGTCGCAGTCGTATGTATAGATTTCCTGGGTTTCCGAATCCACATAGGTGACTGTCACCACGGCATGTCCCTCGTTAACCGGCACCACAAAGCCAACTTGATTGATGGTAGCCACCGACGGGTCACTGATGGACCAGACCGAGGCAGCCATAATCTCACGGGAGGTATAAAGCGGCATGCCATAAGTTCGTCCGAGATACATCAGAATTTCCTCTGACGTGAAGAAGTACATGTACGGATTTCCTTCTTTAGCCAAAAACTCCAGATACTCCACTCGACTGGGTTCTGTTTCTTCATATTTATGCCTTTGATTGGCTGCAGGATTATTCCAGATTTTGTTGGAGCCGGTGTCACGGCAAGTCGCAGAACTAGTGGGCCGATTGGATGTTGTAGGCTTGGACGGTCCGGGGTTGGAGGGTTCCGGCTCCGGAGTAGTGGGAGGCGGATCCACGGGCTCCGGACTAGTGGGAGGCACAGGCTCGGGGTCAGCAGGCGGTTCCGGTTCAACGGGAGTCTGGTTTTCTTCACCCACACCAGGCTGCGTAGGCTGCGTGTCCGGCATGTCCTCTGTCCCCTCCTCTTCCGGATTCATAGAAGTTTCCTCATCCGTCGGCGGAGTTGTTTCCTCAGGTGTGCTATCCTCCGAAACGTTTTCGCTTTCAGACTGGCTCGGTTCCAAAGGATTGGTGTTTTTCGTAGAGACGGAGGTATCCTCTTCAGGTGCTTCCGCCAACGGCTCACCGGAAGTGCAACCGGAAAGCAACAATGCAATCATTAACAATACAGCAGTTAATCGTTTCATTTCCATGCTCCTATTGTACGATTCGGGAGGGGTATCTCTCTCATTCACGTTCCGTATAGCGGGATGGAAGAAGATACACACTCGCCAATGGTTTCGCGAAAGAAAGTAAACCGGCGGTAGAGAGAAAAGTGCCCTGCAAATTCTCATTTATCGGATTGATAATACCACAAAACTGCAATCATTGCAATCCGGCAAGAAATATCATGTCCGGCAGACAAAAGCATTTTGTGAGGTGGAATTCCCGTTCATATTATCATAGCAGTTCGCATCCGTCAAGCCGCCGTCGGCGCTCGTTCGCGCCGCATTAAACTGTTCGAGTCCCTTCGGTGGCAAAAAATAAGGGAGGGCTATTGCCCTCCCTTATTTTTTGGTACACCGGAAGGGACTCGAACCCCCAACCCTCGGAACCGGAATCCGATGCTCTATCCATTGAGCCACCGGTGCATTGCTTCAAAGCCATGATATTATAGCCCAACTTTCCCCGTTTGTAAAGGGGAATTTTGAAAAATAATGGCTTTTGCCGGAATAATCATGTCAGGCGTGCTGCCATTTCTGCAGCACGCCTGACAATACAATCTCAATTAACCTTCCTCGACCACGATTTCCTTCAGAACCAGACCGGGGTTTTTCCGGCAGGTGAAGTCGATGGCCCAGTAGCTGGAGAACACCAGCAGGCTCCGTCCACGGTAGTCCTCCAGAAGCTCCGCATCACTACCCAGATTCAGGTCCTGCAGGTCGCCGGTATAGCTGTCAATCAGCCGAATCTCCTCATAGGGCAGACCCTCCATGCGAAGGTCCACACCGTACTCGTTCTTCATCCGGTACTGGAACACATCAAACTGCAGCGTACCCACGACGCCCACAATGACCTCCTCCATACCGGAGTTGGGCACCTTAAAAATCTGGATGGCACCTTCCTGCGCAATCTGCTCCGTACCCTTGACGAACTGCTTGCGCTTCATGGAATCCTTGGCAGAAACACGGCTGAAATGTTCCGGCGCAAAGGTAGGAATACCGGAATAGCTGAACTTTTTACCGGGTACAGTGATGGTATCACCAATGGCAAAGATGCCCGGATCAAACACACCGATAACGTCACCGGCGTAGGCTTCGTCCACGATTTCACGTTCCGCCGCCATCAGCTGCTGTGGCTGGGAAAGGCGCATTTTCCGTCCACCCTGCACATGGTAATACTCCGCCTCCCGCTGGAACTTGCCGGAGCAGATTCGCATGAACGCCAGACGGTCACGGTGGGCCTTATTCATGTTCGCCTGAATTTTGAACACAAACGCGGAGAAATCAGGGCTGAAGGTATCCACCACGCCCTCGTTGGAGGTCCGTGCCAGCGGCGGAGGTGTCAGCTTGAGGAACGCCTCAAGGAAAGGCTCGATGCCGAAGTTGGTCAGGGCAGAACCGAAGAACACCGGAGAAAGCTGACCATTGCGGACCGCGTCCATGTCCATCTCCCGACCGGCAGACAGCAGTTCCACATCATCAATCAGCTGCTGATGCTTCTGTTCGCTGTCCAGCAGCTGCGCCACCTGAGGATCGTACAGGTCGATGGCCTGCTTCTCCGCCTTGGCTTTGCCGCTCAGTCCGGAGAAGAACAGCAGCTGGCTCTGCTCCCGATCGTACACGCCCTGAAAGTCCTTGCCGGAGCCGATGGGCCAGTTCATGGCATAGGTTTCGATGCCCAGCTCCCGCTCCACCTCATCCAGCAAGTCAAAGGGATCCTTGGTTTCCCGGTCCATCTTGTTGACAAAGGTGAAAATTGGAATATGGCGCATGGCACAAACCTTGAACAGCTTTCTGGTCTGGGGCTCCACGCCCTTGGCGCCGTCAATGACCATCACCGCGGAGTCTGCCGCCATCAGGGTGCGGTAGGTATCCTCGGAGAAGTCCTGGTGACCGGGGGTATCCAGAATGTTGATACAGAAACCGCCATACTGGAACTGCATGACGGAGGAAGTAACAGAAATACCACGCTGCTTTTCAATCTCCATCCAGTCGGAGGTGGCGGCACGGGAATTCTTCTTGCCCTTGACCACGCCAGCCTGAGCGATGGCGCCGCCGTACAGCAGGAATTTTTCCGTCAGGGTGGTCTTACCGGCGTCGGGGTGGGAGATAATCGCAAAGGTCCGACGGCGGCTGATTTCTTCAACTAAATTAGACATATCCATAGCTCCTAAAGCATTTTTTCGCACAAATCGATTTAGTTTACCACATATTTCTTAAAAACACAAGCCTTTTTCAAAAATATTAGCCCACCATGATCAACTTGTAAATTATCGTTTAGCGAACGAACAGCATTCATTTATTGCTGAACGGCAATAGGAAAAGGTCCGCCGGTGGGCGGACCTTTGAACTTACTTGCGGTAATCCAGTCGGGACCAGATGAAGATGATAATCTGCCCCGGAATACCCAGCAGCAGAAGCTGCCACGCCTGAATGGAACACATCAGCAACGTTAATACAGCACTTATCAACGTTGACCATGTGAGGGCAGATATGATAAAATAATTCCGGCGGGTATTGAACCAGATAGAGTTGAACACCAGCCACACAATCATGGACACCGGCACAGCGTACAGGAACACAAGCCAGTGGATTTTAAGATCCGCCACAATAACATCCATCATAACATATGTCAGCGTGGCCACGAACCACACCAGCAAAATGCTCAGCGTCGTAATGACCCGATGATTATGGGCCTTATCAATCCGGACAGGCGCCGATTCAGGTTCGGGCAACTTCGGCTCCTCCTGCACCAGATAATCCAGCGGCACCAGAAACAGGTCGGCGATTGCCTTCAGCACCGTGATATCCGGCATAGACTCTGCACGTTCCCACTTGGAAACCGCCTTGTCAGAATAGTTCAGCTTTTCCGCCAGCTCGATTTGGGTCAGGCCAGCGTTCTGACGCAGACGAATGATGTTTTTTGCGATAATGGGCTTCAGATCTTCCACGTTTGATTCCCCTGTTACAATATTTTTTATATCATACCACAAAATCGGCTTCAAATCAAGAGGAGGGATTCCATGTATCGTTCTGTCAGTCAGCATTACCGGCAGCGTTTCGGCTGCAAAATATATAAGCTCTCCATCGATGCCGGCTTCACCTGCCCCACCCGGGACGGCACGCTTGGCGTCGGCGGCTGCAGCTTCTGCTCCGCCCGTGGCAGCGGCGACTTTGCCCCCTCCGCCGCCGATGTCCGTCAGCAGCTGGAGCTGGCCAAGGAGCGTGTCCGCTTCAAGGTTGGTCACGGAAAGTTTATCGCCTATTTTCAGGCCTTTACCAATA
>JAZSEN010000087.1:0-9492 GCA_045531675.1 Faecousia sp. | reverse complement strand
AATTCCGTGGAAAAGCTTTTGGCCACCATCGCATATCCCTGAATGTCTTGCGCATTTTCAAAAATATATCCTTCAAGAAACGGACTATCGCTGATGCAAGCGGCGAAATCTGCCTCGAATATTTCTTCCGAGCCATCACTCCATACCGCAGGAGAGGCATAAAACACGCGCATCATTTCAAGGACTTGGCTTCTGTCCTTTTCTTCCATTCCTCTGATTGCACTTTGCAATTTGCGTACCTCCACAAAGCCATGTTGTGTCGCTCATTATATCACGCAGCATCCATCATTTCAATCAGGATGGCAATATTGCAATTGTGCTTGTCTCAGCAAACGGGTGTGGCGTACGCCTTGAAAAGAGGGCAAGTCCGTGGTAAGATAAGTAAAACAAGGAGGAATCAGCATGTTCCGGAAATTATTACGCCGCAAGCAACAGCTTAGTGACAGCGAATGCATTGAGATTTTGAAAAGCGAGCCACGGGGCGTGTTGTCCGTCGTGGGCGACAAAGGGTACCCCTACGGCTTGCCCATCGACCACTGGTACTGCGAAGAAAGCGGTAAGCTGTACTTCCACTGCGGCAAAATCGGGCACAAGCTGGATGCCATCCGTGCTTGCGACAAGGTGTCCTACTGCGTTATGGACGGCGGCACTCTCGAAGAGGGCGGCTGGGCGCTGTATTTTCGTAGTGTGATCGTCTTTGGTCGAGCAAAGATCATTGAGAACAAAGCCCGGATTATCGAAATCACGCGTCAGCTCAGCTACAAATTCACTGACGATACCGCCTACATTGAAGACGAAATCCGCCGCTTCGCCGCAGGCACCCTCTGCATCGAGCTGACCCCGGAGCATATCTGCGGTAAACGGGTCCACGAAGCCTGATCGCCCACCGCTTTTCCCCTGAAAGATATCGAGAAAGCCTACCATATCTTCGAGAACAAACTGGACGGGGTTATTAAGATTGCGATCGAGCCATAAGGAGATTGTGCGATGTTAAAGAAACTTCAACCACACCAGCGTATGTTGATTGGATTCGTTATTTTTGGACTGCTTCTTATTCTTATCCCTTTCATCTACTACACGCCTGATTATGATGAATTGTCCACAAAGGATATTGTGGTACAGGATGTTGACTACGTTTCCAGTCGTGGGGGACGGAGTTATTATCTAACTACAATTGATGGCGAACGACTGGAAATTCGAGGAGAATTATCTTATTCGGAACTGAAAGAAGTTCTAATACCCAATACCCGTGTAACCATTAAGTATTACCATGGTCTTTATGGTCTGCGGATGACTGACTATATCAGAGAGCTTGCGTACAATGGCAATCAGCTTGTCTCTTACAGTGGAGATTGTCATCTAAATCATGTTATCGCATTCTTTGTGATTGGCTTGATCGTTATACTGATTGGGTTTCTCTTATACCTTCTCGAGGCTCATATGATCAAAAAATCAAGCATCAAGAAAGCCGCTCGAAAAGAACGGCTCAAGAAAAAATACGGCGACAAATACCGAGATATTGACAGCAAAAGGAGTTAATTATATGAACCGCCCTTATGTCATCTGCCATATGGTGACTTCCCTTGATGGGAAGGTCACGGGGAAGTTTTTATATGAGCCGCAGTGTGAAAAGGCCACCGAAGCTTACTATCAGATTAATCGGGATTACAAGGCCGACGGTTTTGCCTGTGGCCGGGTAACCATGGAAGGGAGCTTCACCGGGGGCTGGTATCCGGATTTGAGTGAATTTGCCCCCTGTTACAGCCCCATGGACTATCTGGTGGACGATATTGGTGACTTCTTTGCCGTGGCCTTTGACCCTCATGGTCGGCTGGGCTGGAAAAGTAGCCGCATCATCGATGACGACCCCGGTTACGGCGGCGCGCAGATTATCGAGGTACTGACCCATCAGGTCAGCCGCCAGTATCTGACATATCTGCAATCCATGGACATCCCCTACATCTTCGCCGGAGAAACAGAAATCGACATTGAAGAAGCCCTGTCCAAGCTGAAAGCCTACTTCGGTATCAACAAACTGCTCCTTGAGGGCGGCAGTATCCTGAACGGTGCCTTCCAACGGGCCGGTGTCATCGACGAACTTAGCCTTGTGGTGGCTCCCACCGTCGCTGATGCTGATGACAAGCCTCTGTTTATGGACGCACAGATAGAACACTATCATCTGGAGGATATCCAATACCGCAACGATACCCTTTGGCTAAACTATAAGCGCAAATAATCATTAACGTACTTTCAACTGTGCTACCCTCATATACGGTGGGATGCTGACACCGATAACTGGAATGTGCTGTATCGTTCTTCATTACAAAAAACCTCCTTGCTACGTGTCTGTGATGCGGTCGCCAAACCATCACTACCGTAACATGGAGGTTTTTTATCTTCCCCCGGTAGAACAGGGGATTTGTCAAACCTAAAGGCATTCAAAGAATGGAGTGGCGCCGCTGATGCTGCGCCACTCCATTTGAAATCAATATCGCTTTGTACTGTCCGCGCAAATCGAGGCAGTTAAGACCAACTGATGTGTTTTTATCCGGCGTATTTTGAAACACGCCCGTTTTGCTCATTATCTGTTTTACCGGAGCTGTTCCCGTCGTCCATGGATGATGTTTAGCGGCCAGACGGCGGAAGCTGTAATTCCTTAATCTTGTTATTAAGAAGCGCGTTTCTTCCGCAGGACGATGCACAGAATAATTGCAGCCATGCCCAAAAGGACCACCGCTATGCAAAGCACGACCACCCACAGGTTACCGTCATCAGCAGGGGTATCCGTATGGGACGGCTGAGAAGGTGCTACTGTGGGATTAGAAACGTCCGGTACGGAGGGTTGGGGTTCAACAGGCGTTTGGGGATCCTTATCGTCAGGTGTCTCGTCGGGGTCTTCCCCGGGCGCACTTGGATTCAAGGTTTCGCCACAACGGTCGCACTCGCCGTCGGCGTCCTCATCGCTATGATCCGCAGCTTTTCCTTCCGACAGGAGGCAAGTCAAACATAGCTTGGCGCTTTGACAGGTGGCATCTCTCCAGTTATGGCCTGCAGGATCCCCGTCTGTGACGGAACAAATGCTGCAAGTCCTGGCTTCGGTACAGGTAGCTTCCTTCCAGCTGTGACCGTTAGGTTCTCCTTCCGTGGTGGCACAGGTTTCGCAGGTCTTTGGCTGAGTACAGGTGGCTTCCTGCCAGGTATGGCCTGTGGCGGGAAGTTCCATCTGCGCGGAAGTAAGACATCCCAGGCAGTAGTAGACCGCCTTGCCGGAAGTAGTGCAACTGGAAGGGGACAGGATTTCCTTGACTTCCCATGCATGCTCTCCCTTGGCGCGGATTACCAAGCCGCAGATCTTACATTTACTTTCCTTGGCACAATCTGTCACACCGTCGGAGATATGCCCCTTGGGCTTGCCTTCTGAGGCGGAGCAGTTTTTGCACAACTTAGCCTCGGTGCAGGTAGCTTCCTTCCAAGCGTGTCCGTTGGCCGTGCCCTGAATCTCTCCGCAGGTGCGGCAGGTCTTGGCCTGAGTACAGGTAGCGGCTTTCCAGTTGTGACCATTGGCATTTCCTTGGGTCTGTCCGCAGGTCAGACAGGTCTTGGCCCGGGTACAAGTGGCAGCCTTCCAGTTGTGACCATTGGCACTTCCCTGAATCTCTCCGCAGGTACGGCAGGTCTTGGCTTCGGTGCAGTTGGCAGCTTTCCAGTTGTGACCATTGGCACTTCCCTGAATCTCTCCGCAAGAGGTGCAGGTCTTAGGCTCGGTACAGGTGGCTTCCTGCCAGGTATGCCGGCAGTCATTGGGGGCCATATAATGGAAATTGACATAGTCCAGATTGTAATTGCCGCTTTGAACGTTCACAGACGCCCATTGCGCCCTTGAACCGCAGTAATACACGTCTTTCAAGCTTTCGCATCGGTCAAACGCACCGTTGCCGATTAATTGCAAGGTGGAAGGCAGTGTAAGCACTTCTAAATCTTCGGAATATTCAAAGGCATACTTGGCAATGCTGGTGACTCCTTCGGAAAGCACCACGGACTGCAAGCCGCTATGAGCAAAGGTATACACTTTGATTTCTTTAATACTTCCGGGGATAGTAATGTTTTTCAGGCTTTGGCAATATTGGAAGGCAGCATTCCCCAGCGAGGACAGCCCCTCTGCCAGAGTCACCTTCTCCAGCGCCTTGCAGTAAGCAAAGACATTTGACTCAAAAGTGGTGACCGTGGAGGGAATGCTTACGCTCTTCAGGTTGTCACAGCTATAAAAGGCATATTCGTAAAGGGCGGTGATGCCCTCAGGAAGCACTGCCGTTACCAGACCGGACCCATTAAAGGCATTATCACCGATTTCCCTCATGGAGGAAGGGAAAGTGACAGACTTTAAAGCAGGACATTCCGCAAAGCTGTAGCGGCCGATTTCCTGCAGTCCTTCTCCCATAGTAACGGAGGAAAGCTTGTCGCAGGCATAGAATATGTATTGAAAGTTATTATTCACCGTGCCGGGGATATAGGCAGACACCAGAGAATCACATTCCTCAAAGGCATTGGATCCCAGATAAGTCAGTCCTTCCGGCAACGCAATATGCTTTAAGCCGGTTCTGGCAAAGGCGGCGGTGTACAAAGTCTCCAGACTGTCCGGTAGAGTGATGGAGGTCAGGGAGGTACAGCCGACGAATGCGTTGCCATAAATCGTCTTCACACCGTTACCCATGACCACTGAGCGCAAGGAAGTGCAATTCTCAAAAGCATTGACACCGATTTCTTCCACAGAGTCGCAGATGGTGACAGACTCCAGCTTGGTCAGACTACGAAAACCATAGGAGGCCACATTCTTTACTTCTCCCAAAAAGGTCACGGAGGTAATCCGATTGGCGTAACCGCTCCAAGGTACTGACAGGCTGTAATTATCCATTTCTTCGGTGCCGTAGATGAACAGCTCTCCTGTTGAGGCCAGCGCCCACTTCACATTGGGCTTGCCGTCCTCGCCGCAGTAACCGCTGGCCAGCAGATTTTCGGTAGGAATCTGAGGGGTATCCGCATTTCCGCCGGAGGAGCCTTCGGGGTAACGGGTCAGCATATAGTCGGAGTTTTCTACCTCCTCCACGGTGAGCACGCGTCCCCAATGGACGGTACCGTTATAAGCACCTTCTGCCAGCACCAGATAATCCTCGTATACCCGCAGGACGATTACGGAATTGGCGTCGTCGTTCATACGAAGAATATCGCCCGCGCGTACCTGAGAGAAATCCACATCTTCAACCATGCGGGCGGGGAGATCCCCAAAGGCGGCATCGCTGAGCATATAGGCGAAAGCCGTACAACCGGTACCGGTACTATAGATACCGCCATTCCAGACATAAGTTTTATTTACGCCCCATGGTGTTCCCTCGGGGTATTGCGCCTTCATGCCATTCAGGGTGTTGTAAACCTCCGTCTCCGTAGGTGTAGCCGCCAACGCAGGGGAGGAAACGGAAAACGCAAAAACCACTGCAAAAACTACTATATAAATCAAGGCAAGTCTCTTTTTCATAATGATATTCTCCTTTCTATTTAGAAAAATATACCACAGCGCCAGCGTCAAGTCAATACGTCAGGATGCATTGACCCACTTCATTCACCACCTCAGCCGGACCGATTATAGCAGAGAACACAATCGACGCGGGTTTCCGCTTTCATGGAGCCACATCCATCTCCACACCGCCCTGGGGACGGATTGACAGCACATGGCAGGCACCTGCTCCCAATGCCGCTTCGATTCCATTCTTAAAGGAATCCAGCAGTTCAAAAGGCACAAAGGCTTGTACCGTACCGGCGAAGCCGCCGCCATGAACCCGGAAAGCCCCCTGCCCTGCCAGATATTTTTCGCACAGCGCCAGCGCCACCGCCATATCCTGATGTTCCTTGTACCCGGCCGGAATCACATTCTGTAAATACATCCAGGAGGAGTAGCCGCTTTCCTTCACAAGTTTCAAAAATTCCTTGAAATCCCCCTGCTCCAGAGCGGCTACCTGCGCACTCACGCGCTGGTTTTCCTGATACTCATGAACGCCCCGAAGTACCGCGCGATCACCGCATTTTTGCCGCAGCTGCGGGATGGCGGCATAGAAATCCTCCTCGGTAATCTCGGTAATTACCTCCTTGCCAAAGTGGGCGCTAATATTTTTCAATTCACCGGGTACTGCTGCGTATTCATCTGTCAGATTCGCATGGTCTGCGCCGCTGTCGACGATGCATAAGGCATGACCGCAGCCGGAAAAATCAAAATCCACAGACCGGATATCCGGATTATCTTTTGTCGCAAAATCGATGGTGACCAAACCACCCACAGCGGAAGCCGTCTGATCCATCAAGCCGCAGGGCTTGCCGAAAAATACATTTTCCGCGTACTGACCAATCATAGCAATCTCCGGCGGACTCATTTTCCCCTCAAAGAACAGGCTGTTGATAATGGTGCCAATCAGCACTTCGTAGGCAGCGGAGGAGCTGAGTCCGGATCCGGGCAACACCGTGGACATACAGTAGGCATCAAAGCCGCCCAGACAGAAAACACCGAGGTATATCTGGATATCGGTCTGTACCCCGACTGGACAGCGCCCTATGTGTATCTGTGGGCTTCCGGCGTAGCGGAATACGCACCGTGGCCGGGAATTGCCATGACTGAGGGGGAAAACGGCATCTATCGCTTTGTGTTTCCTGCGGAGCTGGACGGCAAGAGTATGAATGTAATCTTCAGCAATAACGGCGCAAACCAGCACCCGGATGTACAATCCAAGCCGGGAACCCAGATGATTCTTACTGCCGACGGGCAATGGATTGCCTATGTACCACCTCAGGCGGAAGCGCCTTCCACGTCGCCTGCCGACCCCACCCAGCCCTCTACGGAATCGCCTGTGCCTGCCCCAAAGAAGGATTTCCCCATTCTTCTTGTGCTGGTCATTACCGGTTCTGTCTGTGCCATCGGCATTGTGGTTTTGATTATTATAAAAAAGCGGAAAAAGTAAGTCAAAGCCTGCAACCGAATCAAAACCCGGAATTGAAAACGTGATTGCCACGAATCCAATTCCGGGTTTTTTCACAAAAACAAAGAGGATTTCCATGTTCCGAAAACTATTGCGTCACAAGCAACAGCTTTCTGACAGCGAGTGCATCGCTGTTTTAAAACACGAACTGCGGGGGATTCTGTCTGTAATGGGCGATGAGGGGTATCCTTATGGATTGCCCATTGACCACTGGTACTGCGAGAAAAACGGAAAACTGTACTTCCACTGCGGCAAAATCGGTCACAAGCTGGACGCAATCCGAAATTGCGACAAAGTGTCCTACTGCGTCATGGACAGCGGCACGCCGGAAGAAGGCGGTTGGGCGCTGTATTTTCGCAGTGTCATCGTCTTTGGACGGGCAAAAATCATTGAGATTACCCGTCAGCTCAGCCAAAAATTTACCGATGATACCGCCTACATCGAGGACGAAATCCGCAGATTCGCTGCCGGAACCCTTTGTGTTGAGCTGACCCCAGAGCATATTTGCGGCAAGCGCATACACGAGGCTTGACTTTCTAACCGCCGCCCGATATAATACCCCCAGAATATGGTGCTGCCACCGGGTAGCAAATGCGTGAAGCATTCGTTTCCACATCGTTAGGTCTTAGAAGATGTGGTTGCGGATGCTTTTTCTTTTGGAGGCTTTATGAAACATTACTTTACGAAAACAGAAATCACACTATGGAGCGTTTCCACCGCCGCCATCGTGCTGTCCTTTCTCCTGTTTGACCGGGGAAACTACATGACCCTTGCCGCCTCAATGATCGGCGTTACCTCTCTGATTTTCAACGCCAAGGGTAATCCCTTTGGACAGCTTCTGATGGTAGTCTTCAGTATCCTGTACGGCATCATTTCCTGCACCTTCCGCTACTATGGCGAGATGATTACCTACCTAGGCATGACCGCTCCCATGGCGGTGTTCGCCCTTGTTTCATGGCTGCGAAATCCTTTCAAGGGAAACAAAGCGGAGGTTGCTGTGAACCACCTGCACCATCGGGAGGTGTGGGGGATGCTGATTTTGACCGCCGGGGTAACAGTTCTGTTTTATTTCATTTTGGCGCATTTTCACACCGCCAACATACTGCCCAGCACCCTGTCCGTCACCACCAGCTTTATTGCGGTGTATCTGACCTTCCGCCGCAGCCCGTACTTTGCGCTGGCCTACGCCGCCAATGACGTGGTACTGATTGTTCTATGGACACTGGCCGCCATAGAGAACATCTCCTACATATCCGTCATCATCTGCTTTGTTGTATTTCTGGTCAACGACCTCTACGGCTTCGTCAGCTGGCGGCGCATGGAAAAACGGCAAGCAGCCTCCACATAATATCAGGGCACAGAATCAAAGAATTCTGTGCCCTTTTCTTATTCCATCGTATGCAGATGCGCGTGATTATGCATGGTTTCGTGGGTGTGGGAGCGGGACGTTTCATACTCACCATGGGTATGCCGTAGCTATAATCGCAATTGTATTTGAGCGACAGGATAGCGGCTTATGTCCGTATCGGCAGTGCAAACAATCGAATTATATTCTCCGCCGTGGCTTTTTCCACGGTTTCGGGGGAGATGCCTTTAATCTGCGCGATTTTCTCGATAACCGCTGGAAGAATCAGGGATGTATTTCGGGTACGGCGCAGGAGCTTGGGCGGCAGTACATCCTTGCAGTAAGGCAGAATGAAGGGCGCATCGGTTTCGACGAGAATCCGCTCCAGTGGCATCTGCGCCACCGCATCCCACAAATCCTTTGCCCGCTCCTCTTGCTGCAATATGGAACCACCGAGGCCGATATGGTAGCCCAGTTTCAGATACTGCTCCGCAATTTCCTTGCCTGCGTAAAAGCAATGAATCACACCGCCCAGTTTGCGTGCAGGGTGTCGTTTTAAGATTCGCAAAGCGTCCTCATGGGCATCCCGAACATGGAGCATCACCGGCTTTTTCAGTTTCCAAGCCAAATTCAGCTGATACAGGAACCAAAGATGTTGCTTCAGCCGGTGCTGTTCCTCACGCTTGTAGTGATAATCCAGCCCGATCTCGCCAATGGCGATCACACCAGGAGCATTGGCATATTCAGCGAGCTTTTTGCGGTCAGACCACTTTTCATAAATTGACCGAGTGGGATGGATGCCGATGGCAGGAAAAATCCGTCCCGGATAAGCATCGCAAAGCTCAAGAATCTCGCCGCAGGATTGCAGGCTTACACCCGGCTCGATGGAGTAAGAAACGCCGGCCTCCAGCAATTCCCGGAACAACTGCTCCCGATCGCCTTCCTTGAGGGCATACCCGTCCTTGTCATATGACAAATACCGAAACGGTTTCTTGTAGGCGTTATTATTGTAATGTGCGTGGGAATCAATGATCACGGATATCCCTCCTTCCTTGTTTCTATGATAATTCCTTCCCAGAGATGTGTCAATTGTGGGTTTTGTATCCCATTAGGGTATACCCTAGTGAC
>JAZSEN010000050.1:0-2653 GCA_045531675.1 Faecousia sp. | reverse complement strand
TCCGTTCCCATCATAATTTGGCCAGCAAGCCACTCGCTGTAATCCTCTGCAGGAATGCCGCTGACATATTCCACTTTTACACCGGGATGAGACTCCTCAAATACGGCAATGGCTTCGTCCAGAATCTGGTAGCAGTTGCCGCTAGGTGTATTCCAGTAGCTTCCGGAATACACGCCGATGGTAAGTACTGTTTCTCGGTTTCCAATGCATCCGGCCAGAGAAATGCACAGCACCAGAATCAGCAGTACGGCGATTTTTCGTATCCGTTTTTTCATAGCGGCTGATTCACCACCCCGGTCTGTACGGCCCAGATGGCCAGCTGCGTGCGGTCTCTTAAGCCTAGCTTAAACAGAATGTTGCTGATGGAGTTGCGGACGGTACCTTCGGACAAACAGAGTTCCTGGGCAATTTCCTTGTTGGACATACCGCAGCCAACAGTCTGGATGATCTGCCATTCGCTTCTGCTGATATCTTTGATGGCTTCTTTTTCCACATGGAGCCGGGAGGAACCTTGGGCCATGTGGGAGAACTGCTGGATCACCTTTGCGGCCACAGTGGGCGCGATGATCGCACCGTCTTCATAGGCGATGCGGATGCTCTCCGACAGTTTTGAAACGCTGCTGCCTTTTAGCAGGTATCCGCTTGCGCCGTGTTTCAGCGCGCCAAATACGTACTCGTCATCATCAAAGGTAGTAAGGACGATGACCTTTACATCGGGCCACTGTTTTTTGAATAGCCGGGTACCCTCGACACCATCCATACCGGGCATGCGGATATCCATCAGAACCACATCCGGCCGCTCCCTCTGGGCGCTGCTCAATGCCAGGGACACACCGGACACTGCATCGGTCACCTGAATATTCTCGCTGACACCCAGTACCACTTTCAGACTCTCGCGGAACAACTCCTGGTCATCTACAATCAAAACCTTAATCACTTACTTACTCCCCCTTTCTGTTTCTGACAGGCAAGCGTACAACAATAAAGAAGCCTGTATAACCGTCTTCTGCATCCCGGCTCAGATTTCCGTAGGACATGGTACCGCCCAGCATTTCCAGACGTTCCCGCATATGGCGCAGTCCGAAGCCCTCTTCTGTCACGCCGCTGCCCGTACCGTTATCCCGAACCCTGACGGTAACCACATCCTCATTCCGGGTGATTCTTACTTCGATGCGGTCAGCTTTGCCGTGGCGTACCGCGTTGGTAAGTCCCTCCTGCACAACCCGGTACAAGGCATCCTCTTCATCCGTATCCAGTTTCAAATCGCTGGCTTCCTGGGAGTAGGATATTTGTGCGGATGTGGTGAGACGGAAATTCTCCACCAATCCCTTCAGTGCTTCCTCCAGGGTGAACCGTTCCAGCGTGTCGGGGCGCAGGGCTTTGATGGACCGGCGTACGTCCGTCAATCCGTCACGGGCAGATTGGGCAACCACTTCCATTCGTTTCTTGGCTTCTTCCGGCGCCACGTCAAACAGGGCAAGTCCTGCATCTGTACCCATGATGATACCGGTAAGGGTATGTCCCAGCGTATCATGAATCTCCCGGGCCAATCGGTTCCGCTCCCGCATCTCAGTCATGCGTTCCATGTTTTCTGCATAGTCCCGAAGCTGGTCGTTGGCCTGGTTGAGCTGTTCGTTCAGCTTGAGGATCCGGGCGTTTTCGTCTTTCTGGCTGGTAAACAGCAGAATCATGTACAGAACAAAGAGCAAAACATTCAGGCAGACCATCAGACTTTCCAGACTGACCAAACTACTCCGGATTATCGGGTTGTAAAAATCCAAATAGGCACCGAATGCAATGCCGCCGGTGAATTGTTCGACAATATCATACCGTCCGAAGGCGAACATCAAGCTTAGGACCACAATGAAGATAAGCCGCATCTTATTGTTGCGCACATAATGCACAAGGTCTGCAAGGACCAGCAGCGCAACACCGTTATAATAGAAATTCACAGATGCCATAATCCCTGCGCACAGCGCGATTTCCACGATGCAAATACCGACCCGCAGGGAAAAATGATCTGTTGGCCGATAATACTTATAAAAACTGATGGCGCACAGCAATGCGTACAGGCTCAGGGAATGGACCGGCATCTGCCAGGGATGCCGGGGGACCTGCCGTACCGTATTCAGAAAATTATGGGCACCCAGGGTATCACAGATCCGAAAGGTGGTGGTCATGCAGATCAGGGAATAAAAAATAAGGATGGAAAGGTTCAGTGCAAACATCACAGAACCGATACGTATCAGATTTTTTTCTGTTTTCATCACTGCCACCCATCTATTCCGTATTGTTCCACATTTTCTTTTGTCAGTAATTCCACGGGAACAATGACTTCCTTGTGTTCACAGCCGCCGTTTAAGGCTGCGTAGGCCTGCTTCACCGCTTCTTCCGCAACTCTGGAAGGGAACTGGGCGCAGGTGGCTGTGAGGAAACCGCTGCTGACCATGGCTTTGCCTTCCGGCGAACCGTCCACGCTGTACACCAGGAAACGCTCCGCCTGGTCTGCACCCTGGATCGGCGCAAGGCCGCCGAAGGCACTGGGGTCATTCAGGGCCCTCAGTACATCGGCATCGGGGTATTGCTGCAGAAGCTGCTCCATAACCGGCATGGCATTTTCAATCTGTCCGTCGGATTCACCGGAACCCAGAAT
>JAZSEN010000089.1:0-24206 GCA_045531675.1 Faecousia sp. | reverse complement strand
GGTGGTCTGTCAGGATGTGAACAGCCTGTTCGATGTGGACACCGTTATGAACATCACCAACAAGGTTACCGCTCTTACCGGCGCAAGCTATGGTCAGAGCGTCAAGACCGATGTGTCTCTGCGTGTTATCACCGACCATATCCGTGCGTCCACCTTTATGATTGCCGACGGTGTACAGCCCACCAATGAGGGCCGTGGCTACGTTCTGCGTCGTCTGCTTCGCCGTGCAGCCCGTCATGGCAAGCTGCTGGGCGTGAACAATCCCTTCCTCTATGAGGTGGTGGAAACGGTTATTCAGGAGAACGAGTCCCACTATACCTACCTACGTGAACGTGCTGCCCACATCATTCGTGTGGTCAAGACTGAGGAGGAGAACTTTGCCCGCACCATCGATACGGGTATGCGTATCTTCAACGAGAAGCTGGCTGCTCACAAAGCTGCCGGCGAGAGTGTTTTCTCCGGCGCGGATGCCTTCCTGCTGTCCGCCACCTACGGTTTCCCTCTGGATTTGACTGTTGAGATGGTGGAAGAAGAGGGCATGAGTGTGGATATGGAGGAGTTCAACCGCCAGCGCGAGGAGGACAAGATTCGCGCTCGTGAGGCTCGCAAGGCTCTGGGTGATTTGGGTTGGGCAGGTATCGATCTGGGTCTGGAGAACGGTGCCACCGAGTTTGTTGGTTACACCGAGAATACCTGCGATGCTAAGATTCTTGCTGTTTGCGTAGGCGAAGAGGTCTGCGGCAGCATCGCCGGTGGTGAGAAGGGTATCCTTGTTCTGAATAAGACTCCCTTTTATGCGGAAATGGGCGGTCAGGTGGCGGACTTCGGTACCATTACCATGGGGGACAGCCGTTTTGAGGTCAACAACGTTCAGAAGGACAAGGGCGGTAAGTATCTGCACTATGGCGAAATGGTTACCGGTTCTCTGAAGGTGGATGATGTGGTCTGCGCTGCCATTGATGTGGAGCGCCGCAGCGCTATCCGCCGGGCCCACTCCGCCACCCACCTGCTGCAGAAGGCTCTGACCACTGTGCTGGGCGACCATGTCCATCAGGCAGGTAGTTTGGTTCTTCCGGACCGTCTGCGTTTCGACTTTACCCACTACTCCGCAATGACCGCCGAGGAAATGGCGAAGGTGGATGAAATTGTCCAGTCCGCCATTCTGGAAGGCTACGGCATCGATACCCGTGAGATGCCCATTGATGAGGCGAAGGCGTTGGGTGCTACTGCTCTGTTCAGCGAGAAATATGGCGATACCGTCCGTGTGGTCAACATGAGCGGTTACTCCATCGAACTGTGCGGCGGTACGCATTTGGACAACACCGCCAAGGTTGGTCCTTTCCGTATTGAGAGCGAAGGCTCCGTTGCTTCCGGTGTCCGTCGTATTGAAGCCATTACCGGTAAGGAATGTCTGTCCGATATGGCGAAGAATCGGGAGCTGCTGTACGGTGTCTGTGCTCAGCTCAAGACCAAGCCTGCTGAACTGGTGGATCGTGTCCGCGGTCAGCTGGATGAAATTAAAGAGCTGAAGCGTTCCATCGATACCTTTAAGGCAAGAGAGGCTGCCGGTGAGGTAGATCGTTTCCTGTTTGGTTCCCGCAATGTGGGCGGCGTCAAGGTGCTAACGGCTGCGATTGATGGTGCCGATGCCAATAAGCTGCGTCAGATGGGCGATATGCTCCGTGACAAGGAGCCTGCTGTGGCGGCTGTGCTGTCCAGCGTCAATGGCGAAAAGGTTACCTTCCTTGCGGTTTGCGGCAAGGAGGCAGTTGCCAAGGGCATCAAGGCCGGCGATTTGGTAAAGCTGGTATGTACTGCTTGCGGTGGCTCCGGTGGTGGCAAGCCTGACTCCGCCATGGGCGGCGGCAAGGATGCTACCAAGGTAGACAATGCGCTGGCTTTGGTTGACGATTTTGTTGGCTCCAAGCTGAATTGATTTTACAAGGGCATCGCGACAGCGATGCCCTTGACTTTAGGAAGGAGGTGGTTCGGTGCGGCGGCTGATGTGGTTTACCCTTGGCTTTGGCGCTGCGTGTGCTGTGGGAGGATACTTTCACCATGTGATTCTGTGGATTCCGGCACTGGTGGCGGCAGTATGCTTTGCGGGTCTGTTGTTTCTATGGCAGAAATGGAATTGGATTCGTCCGGTGGCGGCGGTGCTGCTGGGACTCTGCGCCGGCTGCCTGTGGTTTTGGAGTTATGATACTGCGGTCTTGAATGTGGCAAAATCTGTGGATGAAACAATAGTGGTAGTTGATGCGGTGGCGTCGGACTACAGCTATCAAACGGACTACGGTATCGCAGTGGATGCGAGGGTCAAACTGGAGGGCAGAACCATCGATGCCCGACTGTACATCAATGAGGACATTTCCCTGAAGCCGGGGGATACCATCTATGGAGCGTTTCTTCTGCGATATACTAACCGCACCGGAGATGTTACCTATCATCGGGGTAATGGCGTTTTGCTGCTGGGTTATCCCCGGGGCGAGATTGTAACAAGCAAGTGCGATAAGGTTCCGTTGCGCTACTATCCGGCGGTGCTTCGGCAAAAGCTGATTGACACAATTGTTGACGTATTTCCTTCGGACACCTCATTTTTTGCTAAGGCATTGCTGCTGGGCGAAAGGACGGATGTGGATTATGAGACCAATACGTCCTTTAAGGTCAGCGGTATCAGTCACATCATTGCTGTCTCCGGCTTGCACGTTTCGATTTTGTTTTCTCTTGTTTTCCTGATTGCGGGCAAGAGAAGGGTAATGACTGCGCTTCTGGGTATTCCCACGGTTTTGTTGTTTGCGGCGGTGGCTGGTTTTACGCCGTCCATCACCCGTGCCTGCCTGATGCAGATTCTTATGATGCTGGCGTTGCTGTTCGAAAGGGAGTACGATCCGCCAACGGCGCAATCCTTTGCGGCGTTGGTGATGCTGGTTGCGCAGCCTATGGTCATTACCTCTGCCAGTTTTCAGCTGTCTGTGGGATGTATGGCAGGTATCTTCCTGTTTTATAATCGCATCAAGCTATGGCTGACGGAGTTGTCCTTCTGGATAGACTGGAAGGGAAAGAATATCATAATGCGACTGAAAAACTGGCTTTGCAGCGGTGTTGCGGTAACACTCAGCGCCCAGTTTTTTACCACACCTTTGGTGTCGTATTATTTCGGTACCATCAGTCTGGTTGGCATCCTGACCAATCTGCTGACCCTGTGGGCAGTAAGCTATGCGTTCTATGGCATTATGGCGGTATGTTTGCTGGCGCTGTTCTGGGGCTGGGGTGCCAAGGCACTGGCGTGGCTGGTGTCGTGGATTATCCGATATGTGCTGGTGATTGCCAGAACTCTGGCAGCTTTTCCGCTGGCAGCGGTGTACACCCAAAGCATCTATATCGTGTTGTGGGCGTTGATTTGTTATGTGCTGATTCTGCTGTTTCTTTGCTTCAAAAAGCGGCAGCCCCATGTGCTGGTTTTGTGCGGCGGTATTGGACTTTGCCTTGCGCTGTTTCTGTCGTGGCTGGAGCCGCTGCTGGATGATGTCCGCATGACGGTGCTGGATGTAGGGCAGGGACAATGCGTTCTGATTCAGGCAGACGGAAAGAACTATCTGATTGACTGCGGTGGCGATTCTGACACAGAATCGGCAGATTTAGCAGCGGAAACACTGCTGTCGCAGGGCATTGCCCGACTGGATGGACTGATTGTTACCCATTATGACCGGGACCATGCCGGCGGCGTTGGGTATCTATTGTCCAGAGTACCGGCGGATGCGGTGTTTTTACCGGAAGGGGAGTCAGAACTGATTCCGGATACGGGAGCGGAGATGATTGTCTACGAAGACCTGAACCTGCGGTGGGGTGACAACTGTCTGACAGTTTTTGCGCCGATGCTGTCAACTTCCAGCAATGAAAGCGGACTTTCTGTCTTGTTCAGCGGCGAAAACTGTGATATACTGATTACCGGCGATATGAGTACATTGGGAGAGACGTTGCTTCTCCATGAGAAGCAGATTCCGGAACTGACCGCCCTTGTGGCTGGGCATCACGGTTCCAAGTCCTCCACGGGAGAGCGACTGCTGGCGCAGACTACGCCGCAGTATGTGTTTATTTCCGTGGGTGAAGATAATTCCTACGGGCATCCTCATGGGGATGTACTGGAGCGGCTGGAACGTTTCGGCTGCACCGTTTACCGCACCGACGAAAACGGTAACCTTATTTTCAGGAGGTGACACCATGGCAAAACAAAAATCCGATACCAGCAGTTTTGATCGCTTGAAGGCGGCGATTCGTGCCAAAAATCCCGGGAATCTGTATGTTTTCTATGGTGAGGAAGGGCATCTAATGCAGCATTATCTGGAGCAGCTTCGCAAGCTGCTGCTGGACGAACTGACGGAATCCTTCAACTATCACCGGCTGAACAACGAAACCTTCGATATTCGTGACTTCGCCGATGCGGTGGAAAACCTGCCCATGATGGCCGAGCATACGCTGGTGCAGGTGGATGACATCGACTTTTTCAAGCTACCTGAGGACGGTCGGGAGAAGCTGGCCGGTATTCTATCGGATATTCCGGAGTACTGCACTGTGGTGCTGACCTATGTGACAGTGGACTGGAAGCCGGATAAGCGGCTGAAAAAGCTTTGGGATCCCTTTGAAAAGTATGGAGAAATCGTAGAATTTGCCAAACAGGAGCCACGGGATCTGGTGCCGTGGATTGGACGGCATTTTGCCAATGAGGGAAAACGAATCTCCAATGAACTTTGCTATTACTTGATTGACCTGACCGGCGGCACTATGACGGCGCTGGCAGGTGAAATTCATAAAATCTGCGCCTATTCCGGTGCGGAGCATATCACAAAAGCCGACATCGATGCGGTAGTAGAGCCGGTTCTGGATGCGGTGGTTTTCGATATGACCAATCTGCTGGGTGAGGGGAAATACGCCGCTGCGCTTGAAAAGCTTCAGCAGCTTTTCAAGCTGCAGGAGGAGCCGCTGGCCATTCTTGGTGCAGTTGCGGCGCAGCTTCGTCGGATATCTGCTGCGCGGATTCTGCTGGACAGCGGAAGGCAGACCGGTGAACTGATGAAGATTACCGGCATGAAGGAGTATCCCGCCAAAAAAGCCATGGAATCGGCACGGCGGTTTACGCCTGAACTGTGCAAAAAAGCGGCGCAGCTGGTTGTAGAAACGGATCACAAAATCAAAACCTCTTTTGATGATCCGGAACGGCTGCTGGAACTGCTGATTTTGCAGCTGGCACAGGAGGGCGGTCGTGGTTAGAATCAGGGAAGCCATCCTGGTGGAAGGGCGTTACGATAAGAATACCCTCAGCCAAATCGTGGATGCGCCGATTTTTGAGACCGGCGGATTTGGTATTTTCAAGGACAGGCAGCGCATGGATATGCTGCGCCGTGTGGCGGAGAAACGCGGTTTGATTGTCTTTACCGACTCTGACGGTGCGGGCTTTGTTATTCGCAATCATGTGAAAAGTGCCATTGCTTCACAGTATTTGAAACATGCGTACATTCCTGATGTTTACGGAAAAGAACGCAGAAAGGCTGCTCCGGGCAAAGAAGGAAAGCTTGGCGTTGAGGGCATGACCCGGGATGTATTACTGGAAGCCTTGCGCCGTAGTGGCGCTACCATCGAGGGCGAGGATTGTGCTGTTTTCGAGGACATTACCAAGCAGGACTTGATGGAGCTGGGGTTGTCCGGTGGTAAGGATTCCGCAGCGAAACGACTTGCGTTGCTAAAAAAGCTGAACCTGCCGGAGCACATGAGCGCCAACGCCATGCTTCAGGCGCTGAGTATGCTCTATACCCTGCAGGAACTACGCGATATCGTGAAGGAACTATAAACGATATTTTATCTAACAAGTGGAGAGACACCATGGTAGATATTTCTGTCAACAACTTAACAAAATTCTTCGTTATTGGAGAGAATCTGCTGGAGGGGTTATCCTTTGAGATTCAAGAGGGAGAGTGTGTTGCGATTCTGGGTCGCAACGGCTGCGGAAAGACCACCCTCTTTAAAATCCTTACCGGCGAGATGGATTACGATGACGGCGAGGTTTTTGTAAGTCCCCATAAGAAAATCGGCCTGATTTCCCAGATTCCAAGGTTTCCGGCTGGGTATACTGTGGAAGATGTGCTGCGTTCAGCCTATGCGGAGCTGCATCGCATCAAGGAGAAAATGGAGTCGCTGGAGCGTGCCATGTCAGCCGGTGCTACGGTGGAGCATCTGCGGGAATACGATTCCCTGACCAACCGCTTTGAAAGCGGTGGCGGCTATGATATGGACGTGGATGTGGACAAAATCTGCAACGGTCTGGGTATCACCGCCGAACAGCGGACGCAGCTTTTTGATAGCCTGTCCGGTGGCGAAAAGACCAGAGTGAATCTGGCACGGTTGCTGCTGGAAAAAACGGACATCCTTCTGTTGGATGAGCCTACCAACCATCTGGATTTGCGGAGTGTGGAATGGTTGGAGCAGTATATCAATGATTTCAAAGGTACTGTACTGACCATCTCTCATGACCGCTATTTCATTGATCAGGTGGCAGATCGGGTCATTGAAATCGTGGACGGGCATGGAGAATTTTACTCCGGCAACTACTCTTTCTATATGGACGAAAAGCAGGCGCGGTTTGACCTGCAAATGAAACAGTATGAGCAGGAGCAGGCCAAGCTGAAGCAGCTGGGCTACACTGTGGAGCGGATGAAGGGCTGGGGCATTAACAACCGGACTCTCTACCGCCGGGCCATGTCCATCCAGCACCGGATGGAGCGAATCAGGAAAACAGAACGTCCCAAAACTGAAAAGACCATGAAGGCCACCTTCGGAGAAAAGGATTTTTCCGGCGATGTGGTGTTCAAGATAAAAAATATGTCCAAAACCTTTGGGGAACGAACCTTGTTTTCCGATGTGGAGCTGAATGTGGAGGGGGGCGAACGTATCGCCTTGCTGGGCGATAACGGCACCGGAAAGTCCACCTTCATCAAGTGCCTGCTGGGGGAGGAGGACTTTCAGGGTAAGCTCCAGTTCGGTCCTACGGTGAAGTGGGGGTATCTGCCCCAAATCATCAAATTCAGCCATCCGGAGCGGACACTGTACGATACCATGCTCTATGAAAAAAACTGCTCTCCTCAGATAGCACGGGACAGGCTGGGAGCCTTCCTGTTTCAGGGGGAGGATGTTTTCAAGACCGTGGGCACCTTGTCTGGCGGTGAGCAGAGTCGTCTGCGGCTGTGTATGCTGATGGATGAGAAAATCAATCTGTTGATTCTCGATGAGCCCACCAACCATCTGGACATCGCCTCTCGGGAGTGGATTGAAGCGGCGATTGAGGAATTTGAGGGTGTACTTCTGTTTGTGTCCCACGACCGTTATTTTATTGAGAAGTTTGCCGAGCGTATCTGGCTTTTGGAAGATGGCAAAATCCGAGATTTCCGGTGTGGTTATGCCAAATACCGCTCTATCATTGAGCATGAGCAGGCGGCAAAGCCTGTGATTGCTGCAGCCCCCAAGCCTAAAAAAGAGAAGCCCAAGGGCGGCACTAAGGATCAGGATAAGCTAATCCGCCGCTTGGAACGTGAGATTGAAAAGCAGGAAAAGATTGTGGCGGATTTTGATTCAAAAATCGATGCCGCTGCAGCAGATTATCAGGAATTGACCCGTCTGCTTGCCGAAAAGGAAGATGCGGAGATGGTACTGATGGATTTGATGGAACAATGGGAAGCGGCACAGATGTGATTTGTGCGGTTGACACCGGGGCGAAACAGTCCTATAATAAGCGGAGACAATAACAAAGGAGCGAATTCAAAATGAGTTGTAATGGTAACTGCAGCAGCTGCGGCAGTGATTGTGCTGATCGTAAGGCAGAGAGCCTGCTGGCAAGCTTGAACCCCAAGGCAAAGGTTAAGAAGGTCATTGCCGTGGTGTCCGGTAAGGGCGGCGTGGGTAAGTCCACCGTAACCTCTATGCTGGCAGTGGCGATGTCCCAAAAGGGAAAGCGTGTCGGTGTGCTGGATGCGGATATCACAGGTCCTTCCGCACCCACCGCATTCGGTGTCACCGAGTGTCAGGGTGCTAATGCGGATGGACTGTATCCTGCTCTGACCAAGGGCGGTATTCAGGTCATGTCCATCAATTTGCTGCTGGACAATCCTAACGACCCTGTGGTCTGGCGTGGTCCCGTCATCGCCGGCGCGGTGAAGCAGTTCTGGACCGATGTGATTTGGGAGGATGTAGACTATCTGTTCGTGGATATGCCTCCCGGAACCGGTGACGTACCTCTGACGGTGTTCCAGAGCCTGCCGGTGGATGGCATCGTAATCGTCACCAGCCCTCAGGATTTGGTGAGCATGATTGTGTCCAAGGCTGTCAAGATGGCGAATATGATGAACATTCCCGTGCTGGGCTTCGTGGAGAACTATTCCTATCTGGAGTGCCCCGACTGCGGTAAGAAAATCGAAGTCTTTGGCAAGAGCCATTTGGATGCGGTGGCGGCGGAGTTTGGCCTGCCGGTGCTGGCAAGACTGCCCATCGACCCCAAGGTTGCCGAGAGCTATGACAACGGTCAGATGGAGTCTGTGGACACCACCAATGTATGCGGTGTGATTGCCGCAATCGAAAACGCAAATTGATAGAAAGCTGCCATGGAAAACCATGGCAGCTTTTTTGTTTCGCTTGACTGGATTCCCTTGTTTTTGGCGGTGGTGGACGGGTATGATGGAGCATATTCCGTCTGGACAAATGAGGGGAGGAGCGGTAAAATGAAGTGGAAATACATACTCATCGCTATTGTGTCGCTGATTTCGGGACTTTCGGTTCCGCAGGAGTCAGCTGATACGGTGCTGTTTATCGGGCAGAGCTGTGTCTGCATGGACGCGGTTGCGGCGGACCGATGCGAAATCGGCGGCGAGATGCTGCGTCTTCTAGCGGCACGGGAGTACCGGTGGGTAGTGGTGTTTGAGCCGGTGGAGAAACGTCAGTGGCTGGCGTCCTATCTGCTGCGAACTCAGCCACAGGCAGAAATCGTACTGATGGACGATGAGGCGCTGGCGGCGAAATACCGGATGCATTACGGGCCGGACTGCTGCACAGTACTGGAAATGATAAAGAAAGACAGGAAACTACCATGAAAGAACGGATTTTAGACCATACGCAGGTGCTGAATTTGTTGCCGGACAGGGATCCTTGGGCGCACAAGGGGTCTTTCGGGAAAATTCTGCTGATTTGTGGCAGCCGGGGATATACTGGCGCGGCGGCGCTGGCTACAATGGGCGCTTTGCGCAGCGGTGCCGGACTGGTATATCTGGGTGTTCCGGAGGATATTTATGCCATTGAGGCGGTGAAATTGACGGAGCCGGTGGTGTTTCCGCTGCCCTGCGAGGACGGAATGGTGTCTGCCGACGCGGTTCCGAAAATCATGGAGCTGCTGCTGAAGATGGATGCGGTTCTCATTGGCCCCGGTCTGGGACAGTCCAAAGGAACTCTGGCGGTGCTGAAGGCGGTACTGCATGGGAATCTGCCGGTGGTGGTGGATGCCGATGGCATAAATCTTTTGAGCCGGCATAGATTTCTAATGCGTGGAAGGACAGCTCCTACCATTGTGACACCTCACGACGGGGAATTCAGTCGTCTGGCAGGGGAACTGGGGGCGGACAGACTGGGAGCAGCGACGAAGCTTGCAAAAGAGTTGGAGTGTATTGTTGTGCTGAAAGGGCACGAAACTCTGATTACCGACGGAGAAAACTGTTACCGCAATACCACAGGCAATGCCGGAATGGCGGTGGGTGGCAGCGGTGATGTGCTGGCTGGAATCATCGTCAGCCTGCTGGGTCAGGGATTGGCACCGCTGGAGGCGGCGGCAGTGGCGGTTTGGCTTCATGGTGCTGCCGGTGACCGGTGCGCCGCAGATTTGGGACAGTACGGAATGCTGCCGACGGACATGCTCCAAGCCCTTCCACGACTGATGAAATAGGGCGTGATAATATGAAACCTTTGGTGGCGGCGTTGCTTGCGCTTACACTGCTGACCGGCTGTGGCGCGAAAAAAGCAGAGCTGGACCGCGCCATGACGCTTCGTGCAAAAATGATGGCATCGTCGGGCTGTGCTTTTGACGCAGTGATTACTGCCGATTACGGCGGCGAGACTCAGACCTTTTCCACTTCTTGCGAAACGGATTATCAGGGCAATCTGACCTTCACTGTTACTGCGCCGCAGACCATTGCCGGCATCAGCGGCAAGGTGTCAAGCGATGGAGGCGCACTGACCTTTGATGACAAGGTACTGTCTTTCCCCTTGCTTGCACAGGGGCAGGTCACACCGGTCAGCGGTCCCTGGCTGTTGGTGCGTACCCTGTTGGGCGGAAACGTTACCGCCTGCGCCGAAGAAGATGGTATGCTACGTATTTCCGCAGAGGATGGCTATCAGGAGGATGCCCTCCATATGGAAATCTGGCTGGAGGAGGATTCTCCAAAATTCGCTGAAGTAGTATGGCAGGACCGTCGCATCCTGACTCTTGAGATAGAAAATTTCCGCATCCTGTAACATCCTGTCAATGGCTGAATAGGATGAAATGGATGCGGTACCGTATAATTTTCCTTGACGCGTGGGACAATAGCTCTAACCGCGTTACATATGGATGAATTCCGGTAGCGTAGGTAAAGTTTCTATCGGAGTGTGAGCGAAATGGATACCACGGTCAAACGGGGCGATATATTTTATGCGGATTTGTCTCCGGTGGTGGGGAGTGAGCAAGGGGGTGTTCGTCCGGTGCTGATTGTTCAGAACGATACGGGCAACCGCCATTCGCCTACGGTGATTGCGGCGGCGATTACCAGTCAGACCGGCAAGGCACGATTGCCAACCCATATCAACATCGCCGGTGGGAGTGTAGGTCTGTCCAAGGATTCTGTTATCCTGCTGGAGCAAATCCGTACCATCGATAAAAGACGGCTGCGTGAGCATATGGGTCACCTGAATGAAAATCAGATGCATATGGTCAATGATGCCATAGCCGTCAGCTTTGGGCTGACGGACAGATAAGGAAAGCATAAGCTCCCTCCCTGACGCATAAGCTTGCGCCAAGGGGGGAGCTTTTTATGGAGTATGATATCCGGTTGGGGACGGATGTGGTTGGAAAGGCGAATGTGGAGCGCAGGGGGCTGTATTATTATTTCTCCTGCCGGTGTAAGCTCAGCGGTGCGGTGATGTGTCGAATCAATGTGTCCTGTGGCGAACATCATGAGAATCTGGGTGTGTTGATTCCCATGGGGGATGTGTTTGGACTGGACACAAAGCTGGCGGTAAAGCGGCTGGGGGAGGGGGTGTTCCGCTTTCTGGTGCTTCCCAAGCATCAGAAAACTGCGGCGCAGTTTATCCCCATCCGTCCGGAGGAGCCTTTTTCCTATATCACCCGGCTGCAAAATGCCTTTATGGAGATTCGGGATGGTCAGGTAGGGATTGTGCTCCAGCCGTCCTCAAATGCGGCAATCTGTTCATCTGTTGCCAGCGGGGAAAATAGACTACTGTAAAACAGCGTCCGCAGACCGTAATCCTTTGGGGAGGACAGGCGTACCATGGTGTCAATGGCATCCGGTCGGGTCAGAAGTTCCTGAGCAAAAGGACTGGTTTCCAGATAGTAATCAATGGATTCGGCCGGTGTTTGCTGTACCGATGCATAAAGCATAACCTCGGAGTTAGCTAGGTAACTGACCAGAACGTCGGTAGGGAATTGGCTGGGGTCTATCGACAGTCCTATGGGATTGACGTGCAATAGTCTATTTCCGATACAATGACCTTCTTCGGTAATTATCGTGTTGATTACCGTTGCCCAGGAGATGTGTCCGTAAACGAAGTAGCCTGCAATCATTCCATTATCGAAGTAGAAACTGGTGTGAATACAGTTAAGCCGGCTGTCGATACCTTCATAGGGTAGCTCGATGGTCGTTAATACGGGCTGATTTGCTTTGGTGAAACTGTATTCCGGAGTGAGTTCTATGCGAACGCAGAAATTGTAGCTGTGCGCATGATTCGGTACCGTAGATTGAAGCGAATACAGCTCATTATCCACCGTCAGGGCGTAACCGCCCATGGCGCTGCCAAAGGAAAGGTAGCTCAATTCCGGCGGTGTGTCATATATGGTGATTGAATGAAACAGATTGGTGGAATCCGGCGGATTTTCAACCTTAATGCTGTTTGTGAGAATTTTGAATTCTGTCTGTTCATCGGGCGTCATAAGGGCTTTGATTTTGGAGTGGAAAAGCAAACTGGGGACAATGGCCTGTTTCCTCTCGTCTGCGTAATAATCCAACAGGGTACGAACCGCGTCCTCCCGTGACAGCAGCTCCAGCAAGGTAGGCTCGGTTTCAAGCAGCTTATCCAGCAAGCCGCGATGACTGAGCAGAGAGGAATACTGAATCATGTAGGAGTTGTCGATGAGATTGAGCAATTCTTCTGTGGATATGGAATCAAAGTCGAAAGTTGGGGTCACGTCGATGCCACGGGCGCAGGAGATTTCGCCGTAATAGGCAGTGATAGACAAATCAATGTTGTGGGTGGTGTAGCCGTAGATGAAACAGCCGGCGATGGTGCCATTCTCGCCGTAGTAGTAACGGCAGTAGCGGTAGTGTTCGGTGTTGGTGGAATAATGGGTGACACCGGTGATGACCGATGGTTTGTCGTCGTCGGTGTAGCGGGTGTCAGAGAATACAACCTGCACGTAATAGTTCGGTTCCGCCTCCGGCATCAAAGAAGCAGGAATTGGTTCCAGCCGGAAACGTTCTTCGCCGGAGATAAAATAGTAATCAGGCAGGGCAGAGAAGTATGGGTCCAGACATTCTACGGTAGGACGGATGGTGCCTGTGCGAATGATAACATCGCTGATGATGGGGGGAGACTCCATTTGGGGGATGACCACCATGCTGGGATTCGGTTTCTTTTCCGGCTCCGGGTCGGGGAAAAAAAGGGGAATCGTCAGCACTGCAATTACGGACAGAAATACTGCCAGAGTTATCAGAATACGACCAAGGCCGACGGATTTATTTCCGTCGGCCTCCTTTGGCTGCTCAGGCTCCCGCAGGTCAGGTGGGGGGACAGGGATGCCGCCGTTGCATAGGGTATTCAGGTCCAGTCCCACAGGACAGTGGTCCGAACCCATAATATCGGGGTGAATGGTAGCATCGTGAATGGCATCCGCCAGCCGGTCGGACACAACAAAATAATCGATTCGCCATCCGGCGTTGTTCTGGCGGGCATTGAACATATAGCTCCACCAGCTGTATGCGCCGGTTTTGTCGGGATACAGGTGACGGAAGGAATCTGTAAAGCCGGAATCCAGCAGCGCTGTGAAGGCACTGCGCTCCTCGTCGGAAAAGCCGGCGTTGCCACGGTTGGAAGAGGGATTCTTCAAATCAATTTCCTGATGGGCAACGTTCAAATCGCCGCAGAGGATAACCGGCTTCTGTTCATCCAGCTTATTGAGGTAACAGCGGAAGGATTCCTCCCATTTCAGCCGGTGTTCGATTCGTGCCAGACCCCGCTGGGCGTTGGGGGTGTAGCAGGTGACGAGGTAGAATTCGTCATATTCCAATGTGATGACCCGACCTTCGGTGTCCAGTTCTGGAATCCCCAGTCCGTAGGACACAGAACGGGGTTCGTGGCGGGTGAAGATGGCTGTACCGGAGTAGCCCTTCTTTTCGGCATAGCACCAGTATTGGTGATAGCCGGGCAGGTCCATGGTAATCTGCCCCTCCTGCAGTTTGGTTTCCTGCAGGCAGAAGAAGTCCGCATCCAGTGCCTTGAAGCTGTCCATGAAGCCTTTGCCCATGCAGGCTCGCAGACCATTTACGTTCCATGATACAAATTTCATGCTTATTCTCCTTCAATTTCGAATGAGGGGAATTCCACGGTGAAGGTGGTTCCCATGCCGAATATGCTTTCTACACGAATTTCGCCTTGATTCCGTTCCACCATGCTGCGAACAATGGCAAGACCCAGTCCGCTGCCACCGGAGGCACGGCTGCGGGCCTTGTCTACACGATAGAATCGTTCGAAAATGTGACTCAGGGAATCTTCGGGGATGCCGGAGCCGCTATCCTTTACAATCAGGATGCCACAGTCCTCGCTGCGGTCCAGACGAATGGTCAGTTTGCCACCGGGACGGTTGTATTTGATGCCGTTTTCCACAAGGTTGAAGGCAATCTGATACAAATCATCCTCCCGAATCAGAATCGGCACATCCTGCTCCAGTTCGGTGATGATTTGAATATTGCCGGATTCAGCCTGAGCCGAGAGCATCTTCACCACACGTTCGATGGTGGGGGCCATGGTGATAATTGCGCAATCGGTATCCGGTTCGCCTTCGCCGCGGGTCAGGCTCAACAGCTTTTCTGACATCCGGTTCAGCCGTTCTGCTTCGTCGCCGATGTCGCTGACGAATTCACGGATGGTATCCAAATCCATGTCGTTTTGCAGAATGGAGTCGGAAAGCAGCTTGATAGAAGCCAGCGGTGTTTTCAGCTCATGAGAGGCGTCGGAAACGAATTGCCTACGCTTGTTTTCAGAAATCTGAAGCCGGTCGGTTAGGTCGTTAAACTCCTCTGCCAGCACCGTCAGCTCATCGTGACCGGTGACCTTGACCCGATGGCTGAAATCGCCTTCCCGAAGTGTACGCATGGACATCATAATCCGGCGCAGACGGGTAGAAGTGGCGTGGGAGAACGCCAGTGAAAACAGGATGACGATGATTTCAAGCAAAATGGTAATCCACAGTATTGTTCGCTGAAGGTTTTGCATCAGGGTGCCTTGCTCCGGATCCTGCTCCATAAGATAAATACAGCCCATCGGGATACCATTGGAGGAAATGGGAACGGCGGCTTGCGATTGAATGATGTTGCCCTGAATAGCCCAGCTGAAGGGTTTTTGTCCTTCCAGAGCTTGCGCAACCTGAGGATAGCCGGCAAAGGTGCCTAGACTGTCACGGCTGGCGGAGTCAAAGACAATCTTACCGGTTTGGTCAGTTACCACGATTTGGGTCACTTTCAGACCGGTGACATGGTTCAGAGCAATACTGATTTGCTCCGGCTCCATGGTGTCCAGTTTGCCAATCTCTACAGAGGCCGCATTGGCTTTTTCCAGCATGAAGGTCTCCTGGTTCTTCTGGAACAGCCGTTTCGTGGCGGCAGAGCTGTAAATGTTCAGAAACAGCAGTACCACAAAGGTAATCGCCACATAAGTCATGGCGTAACGGTATTGCGTCCGCCCGTAGCGACGCAGTTTGGATTTATTTCTTGAAGTAATAACCAACGCCCCACTTCGTCATGATATATTCCGGCTTGGCTGGATTTTCCTCCAGCTTCTCACGAAGCCGCCGGATGTGTACATCCAGCGTGCGAATGTCACTGCGATAATCATAGGACCAGATGGTGTCCAGTAGCATCTCACGGGAATAGACCCGATTGGCATTGCGCATGAGGAATTCGATGACGTCGAATTCTCTGGCGGTAAGGTCCACGATTTGACCGTTGCGATAGGCGTTGCGTCCGTCCAGGTCCAGCGAGATGGTACCGATGGTCAGAGTGTTGCTTTGATGCTGGACTGAGGATGAGCGACGCAAAAGAGCACGAATCCGTGCCTTCAGCTCCAGAATGTTGAAGGGCTTGGTCAGGTAATCATCGGCACCGTTGTCGAAACCGATTAGCTTATCCATGTCATCAGCCTTGGCGGTAAGCAGAATGATGGGAACATTGGAGGTTTCACGAATTTTGGCACAGGCGGTCAATCCGTCCATATAGGGCATCATGACATCCAGAACAATCAGTCCCACATTGGGGTCTTTGGCCAGCTCGACCGCTTCCAGTCCGTTGGAACCGGTAATGACCTCGTAGCCCTCGCTTTGCAGATTAAAGCGGATTCCCTTGACCAGCAGGGCTTCATCGTCGACAACAAGGATTTTCATGATTGACCTCCTACGGTAATGAGTTCCAGAATGGTTTCCAGTCGTTTCTGACCAATGCCCTCTACTGATGCCAGTTCGCCAACGGTTTGGAAGGGGCCGTGCTCCTCACGATATTCCACAATGCGCTGCGCGATTACCTCGCCAATGGTGGGCAGTGTGGACAGTTCGAGGACGGATGCGGTGTTGATGTTGACTTTGCTGTCCGGATTGGCAGTCGTGGAAGGGATCGTGGTTGTTATTATGGGTGCGGTGGTTGCTTTTTCTGAAATGCGCACCGTGGAACGGTTCATTCCTCGTCCCAGAAAGAAACCTCCCGTAAAGGTCAATGCCATCAGGAAAACCATCAACAAAACGATGCTGGCTTTTTTCATATGGAACCACCTCCCTGATTGACTTCTGAAATAAAAACTGATATGATGTTGAAGTTATTATACACGATTTTTATCTGTCGGACAAGTCCGTACAGTGGATATTGAGGTTAGAATATGAAAAAAAACCGGCTATGTTGCCTGATACTGTCTGTATTTTTGCTGATACAGAGTGTTGGAATGTCTGTTGCCGCCACATCTGTGGAACAGGGAGCGGATACGCTGGATGCTATGGTGCCCCTGAACGGGGGACAACTGGAGGGAACTACCGCCAAAGCTGTGATTCTTTACGAGCTGAGCAGCGATACTATGGTCTATGCATGGCAGCCGGATGAGGCTGTGGACCCTTCCGGTATGAACAAAATCATGACCGCTCTTCTGGCCATTGAGAAAGGAAATCCGGATGCAATGGTCACGGTAACCCGTGATGCGCTAAATAGTGTGGCAATTGGAGCTATGTCTGCCGGCTTGAAGGTGGAGGAGCAGATTTCTCTGCGTGATTTGCTGTACTGCATGATGGTTGGCTCTGCAAACGATGCCGCCGCGGTGATTGCTGAGCATATCAGCGGTGATCAGGGCAGCTTTGTGGCGCTGATGAATCAGCGGGCGGTGGAGCTGGGCTGTACCGGCACGAAGTTTATGAACGCCAATGGTTTGACCCATCCCGAGCAGTACACAACTGCCCGCGACTTGGCGAGAATCACCCTTGCGGCTCTGGAAAATGAACTGTTTGTAGAGCTGTTCAGTGCGGAGAAATACACCGTGCCTGCCACTAATAAGTCCGAGGAACGGGAACTGAAAACCACAAATCATATGATGAGCAAGGAAACGGTTCGGACAGAATTCGATGAACGGGTCACCGGCGGTAAAACCGGTGCGCTGACCACCACCGACCGGAGCTTAATCTGCACTGCAGAGCAGGGGGACAGCCGGTATCTGTCTGTGGTTATGAGTGCTATGGGTACTGTGAATGGCAATGCGGTTACCGGTTTCGGCAACTTCGCCGATACGGGAAAATTGCTGGACTTTGGATTTGAGAACCATTCCGTTCGTCAATTGCTGTACGCCGGTCAGGTTATGGAGCAGTTTCAGGTCTCCGGAGGACAGAACGATGTGGTCGGCTGTGCCGGAGCAGACCTGTATTCTGTGCTGCCGAAGGATATGACTGTTGAGAACGTTGCGCTGCGTTGTTTAGCCGGCACACTGTCCGCTCCTATCCAAAAAGGGCAGACCATTGGTACTGTCGAGGTGTGGTATCAGGATAAATGCGTCGGGCAATGCGATTTGCTTGCCATGTATGATGTAAATGAACCGGGTACCTCTGATTTTACCCTCATGCCTACGGCGGAGGAAACGGTTAAGCGGACATGGATTACAGTGCTGCTGATTGGCGGAATTGCGCTGCTTGCGGTGGTGCTGGTATTTGTGCTGGTTCTGGTGATTCGCCGTAGAATCATCCGAAAACAAATCGAGCGCCGGCACCGTTTGATTGAGGAGGGCTGATATGGAGTGGGAAGAACTGGAACAGACATGCGCCCAATGTACCCGCTGTGAATTGTGTCGGACACGGCACAATGTTGTGTTTGGCGTAGGCCCTCGTGACGCGGATGTGATGTTCATTGGTGAGGGCCCCGGTGAGCAGGAGGACCTGAAAGGGGAACCCTTTGTGGGGGCTGCCGGAAAGCTGCTGGATGATATGCTGTCCATCATTGATCTGAGCCGGGAGAATGCCTATATCGCCAATATCGTCAAGTGCCGTCCTCCCGGAAACCGTGATCCTCTGGAGGAGGAGCAGGCGGCCTGTGTAGACTATTTGCGGCAGCAGGTTTCTCTGATTCGACCCAAAATCATCGTTTGCCTAGGTAGAATTTCTGCCACTCGTTTGATTCGTCCGGATTTTCGCATCACCCGTGAGCATGGAACATGGCTGGAGCGCAATGGGGTCTGGATGACGGCGATGTACCATCCGTCTGCATTGCTGCGTGACGTAAGCAAGCGACCGGAAACCTTCAATGATTTGTTGCTGATTCGGGAGAAAATGCGCCAGCTGAATATTGTGTAAACAAGCCGGACGTGAAAACGTCCGGCTTTAACAGTTTTTCTGAATGCAACATTTCTTTCGCAGATAAAAATGTACTGGAGAAACTCTGTTTTTGTCGAATGGGAAAATCTTGCGCTGTTGACTTTATTCCGGAAATTGCATATAATAGAATCGATTAACTATGGATAACATGGGCAGGTATGATTTATGGCTACTAAAAAACAAGAGCAATACGGAAATTCCAGTATTACCATGCTGGAAAATGAGGAGCGGGTACGGAAGCGTCCTGCGGTTATTTTTGGTTCGGATGATCTGGAGGGCTGTAAGCACGCGGTATTTGAAATCCTTTCCAACGCCATTGACGAGGCTCGCGAGGGTCACGGCGATACCATTATCGTCACCCGCTATGAGGATTTGAGTGTTGAAATTGAGGACTTCGGTCGCGGCTGCCCTGTGGACTACAACGAGAAGTACAAGCGTTATAACTGGGAACTGGTGTTCTGTGAGATGTACGCCGGCGGCAAATACGGTGAGAATGGTGAAAACTATGAGTATTCTCTGGGTTTGAACGGTCTGGGCTCCTGTGCCACCCAGTATGCTTCGGAGTATTTTGATGCTACCATCCGTCGGGACGGCTTCCGCTATGATTTGCATTTCGAAAAGGGACGCAACAAAGGCGGCCTGAAAAAGGAGCCTACCGACCGGAAAAAGACCGGCTCTCTGTTCCGCTGGAGACCGGACAGGCAGGTATTCACCGATATCAACATCCCTGTGGAATACTATCGGGATGTGCTGCGCCGTCAGGCGGTGGTGAATAAGGGCATTACGTTCAAGTTCCGTAATCAGGTTGGCAAGAAGTTCGAAGAAGAAGAATTCTGCTATACTGAGGGTATCCGCCAGTATATTGAGGAGATAGTGGGGGATGATGCCTTTACCATGCCGGTGTTCTGGGAAACGGAGCGCCGTGGACGTGACGCAGAGAACCGGCCTGAGATGAAACTGAAAATCACGGTTTCTTTCTGCTTCTCCAAGAAGGTCAGCCATACGGAGTATTATCATAATTCCTCCTGGCTGGAGTATGGCGGCAGTCCCGATCGGGCGGTGCGGTTGGGCTTCACGGCGGCCTTTGACAGGTATCTGCGTGACAGCAATAAGTATTCCAAAGGTGAAACCAAAATTGTCTTTCAGGACATTCAGGACAGTCTGGTGTTGGTGACCAACTGTTTCTCCACCATCGGCTGCTTTGAAAACCAGACTAAGAAATCCGTGAACTCCAAGTTTACACAGGAGGCTATGACGGCGTTCTTCAAGGAGCAGCTGCAGGTCTGGTTCATCGAAAACAAGCAGGAGGCGGACCGGGCGGCAGATCAGGTGCTGCTGAACAAGCGGGCCAGAGAGTCTGCGGAAAAGACCAAGGCAAATGTGAAGAAAAAGCTTTCCGGCTCCATCGACATTGCCAACCGGGTTCAGAAGTTTGTGGACTGCCGCAGCCGTGATACCGGGGTTCGTGAGCTGTATATCGTGGAGGGTGACTCCGCATTGGGAAGCGTCAAGCTGAGCCGTGACGCGGAGTTTCAGGGCATCATGCCTGTTCGCGGTAAGATTCTCAACTGCCTGAAGGCGGACTACACCAAAATCTTCGCCAGTCCCATTATTACAGATTTGATGAAGGTGCTGGGCTGCGGTGTTGAGGTTCAGGGCAAGAAGGCTAAAGAGCTGAGCAGCTTTGATATCGACAACCTGCGCTGGAGCAAGGTGGGCATCTGTACCGATGCGGACTACGACGGTTTCCAGATTCGCACCCTGATTCTGACAATGATTTACCGGCTGTGTCCGACCTTGCTTCGGGACGGCTATGTGTATATCGCTGAGTCACCGCTGTTTGAGATTACCTGCAAGGACAAGGGCGGCGACAAAACCTGGTTTGCCTACAACGAGCCGGAGAAAACAAGGATTCTCAAGGAACTGGAAGGCAAAAAGGTAAAGATTCAGCGGTCCAAGGGACTTGGTGAGAATGATCCGGAAATGATGTGGATGACCACCATGAATCCCGAAACCCGACGCCTGATTAAGGTCATGCCCGAGGACGCGGAGCGTACTGCCCACTACTTTGATGTACTACTGGGCGATGCTCTGCAGGAACGTAAGAACTTTATTGCTGAGAACGGTGCCAAGTATTTGGAACTGGCGGATATTTCCTAAAAGGAGTGCAATATGGCACGAAAGAAACAGGAACCTGAAAAGAAAAAGAAAGTGAATACCGATGGTATCATGGGGCTGGTGGGTTCTACCACCGAGCAGGCAATTTCCGAGACCCTTGAGCTGAACTATATGCCCTACGCCATGAGTGTCATCGTTTCCCGTGCGATTCCCGAAATTGACGGCTTCAAGCCTTCTCACCGGAAACTTCTTTACACCATGTACAAGATGGGATTGCTTACCGGCGGACGGACCAAATCCGCCAACATCGTCGGTCAGACCATGCGGCTGAATCCCCACGGTGACGCCGCCATTTACGAAACCATGGTTCGACTTGCCAAGGGTAACGAAACGCTGCTCCATCCTTTTGTGGATTCCAAGGGTAACTTCGGTAAGGTCTACTCCCGGGACATGGCCTACGCCGCTGCCCGTTACACCGAGGCGAAGCTGGACGGCTTCTGCAATGAGCTGTTCCGTGACATCGATTCCGATACCGTAGACATGGTGGATAACTATGATGCCACTATGAAAGAGCCGGCGCTGCTGCCCACTACCTTCCCCAATGTGCTGGTTAGCGCTAATCAGGGTATCGCTGTTGGTATGGCATCCAATATCTGCTCCTTCAATTTGAAGGAGGTATGTGAGACTGCCATTGCGCTGATTAAGAATCCATGCCATGATGTGCTGGAGACTTTGCCCGGTCCGGACTTTTCCACTGGCGCGGAGCTGCTGTTTGATGAGGCAGCCACCCGTGAGATTTACTCCACCGGTCGCGGCAGCTTTAAGCTCCGTGCCAAATGGCGCTATGTCAAGGACGGCAACCGAATCGAAATTTATGAGATTCCTTATTCCACCACCATCGAAGTCATTATGGACAAGGTGGCGGATCTCATCAAGGCTGGCAAAATCAAAGAAATTGCCGATATGCGTGACGAAACAGATCTGCAGGGTCTGAAGCTGACCATTGATCTGAAACGTGGCGTGGATGCGGACAAGCTGATGCAAAAGCTGTTCCGGCTGACCCCTCTGCAGGACAGTTTCCCCTGCAACTTCAACGTCCTCATTGCCGGTATGCCCCGGGTTATGGGTGTGGGTGAGATTCTGGAGGAGTGGACTGCGTGGCGAATCGATTGTGTCAAGCGGCGTCTGTACTACCAGATTGACAAGAAAGAGGATCGGCTCCATCTGCTGAAGGGTCTTGAGCGAATCCTGCTGGATATTGATAAGGCTATCCGCATTATCCGTGAAACGGAGCTGGAAAGCGAAGTTGTCCCCAACCTGATGATTGGCTTTGGCATCGACGAGATTCAGGCTAATTTCGTGGCGGAAATCAAACTGCGCAATATCAACAAGGAATACATCCTCAAGCAGACCAAAGCCATCGACGAGCTGGAACGTGAAATTGAAGAGATGAAGGGAATCCTGAACTCGGCAAAGAAGCTCCAGAACGTTATTATCAAAGAACTTCAGCAGGTGGCGGACAAGTACGGTCAGCCCCGTAAGACGGAGATAATTTACGAAACCGCGCAGATTGAGCCGGAGGAAGAGGAGGAGCAGGTGCCTGACTATCCTGTGACGCTGTTTGTATCCCGGGAAGGTTACCTCAAGAAAATCACCGCCCAATCTTTGCGAATGTCCGGTGAGCAGAAGTATAAGGAAGGCGACAGCCTGGCCTTCTCCAAAGAGGTCAGCAACCGGTCTGAAATTCTGGTGTTCACTGATAAATTCCAGTGCTACAAATCCCGTCTGTCAGACTTCGATGACGGAAAGGCTTCCCAGTTGGGCGATTATCTGCCCCAGAAGCTGGGCTTTGATCCGGAGGAAAAGGTGGTGCAGGTCATACTGCCCGGGGACTACAAGGGTTTTGTGCTGTTCTTCTTTGAAAACGGAAAGGCGGCCAAGGTACCTCTTAGTGCCTACGAAACCAAGACCAACCGCCGCAAGCTCACCGGTGCGTATTCCGACAAGAGCCCGCTGGTCAGTGTTGCAGCCTTCGATGTGGATGTGCAGATGGCAGTCTACGCCTCCGACGGCCGCTGCCTGATTTTCTCCACGGCACAGCTACTGCCTAAGACCACCAGAAATACGCAGGGTGTCAGTATTATGAGTTTGAAGAAAAAAGCCATACTATCTCATGCGGTGAATCTTGAGAGCAGCGGCATCGTCAATCAGAGCCGCTATCGCACCAAGACCATTCCTGCTGCCGGTGCCCTCCTTAAGAGCGAGGACTGTCCGGAAAAGCAGATTACTTTTGAGGTTTGATTGGAGGACTCCCATGAAAGGTATCAGGCAGTGCTTGGGATGGGTGGTATTTACCATTTTGGGTTGCGCGATTTTTGCACTGGGATTTGATTTGTTTTTGATTCCCAATGAAATGAATACCGGCGGCGTATCCGGCCTGTCCATGGTTATCCAGAAGCTACTTGGTTTTGGTTCCGTGGGTGTACTGCAGATTATTATCAATGTGCCGCTTTTCCTAATAGGCGGCTGGAAAATCGGAAAAAGGTTTTTCTGGGGTTCTCTGCTGGGCATGATGAGCTTCTCGGTGTTCATCGATGTGTTCTCCATACTTCCCGTTCCGGCGACGGAGCCGTTGCTGGGTGCGTTGTATGGAGGTGTGCTATGCGGTTTCGGTGCAGGACTGGTGTTTGCCAGCGGCGCATCCACCGGTGGCTCGGATATTCTGGTTCGGCTTCTGAAGCTACGTTACCGCAATGTGCCGGTGGGACAAATTTGCCTGTGCATCGATTTGTTTGTGGCGGTGCTGACCGGTATCGTGTTTCGTGATGCTACCAAGGCGTTGTATACCGGCATTACGGTGTTCGTTACATCCCGGGTTGTGGATGCGGTGATTTATCGTTTCGACTACTCCAAGGTTGTGCTGATTATCACCGCCGAGTATGAGCGCATTGCCCGTGAGGTAGGGGATAAGCTTCGTCGTGGTACGACTTTCCTCTATGGACAGGGTGCCTATTCCGGCAAGGAAACCAAGGTGGTCCTGACCGCCGTAAAGCGGCAACAGCTGGCGGAACTGAAGGAATTGGTGACGGACATCGACCCCAATGCCTTTATTATTGTTCAGGAGGCCCATCAGGTACTGGGTGACGGCTTTGCCCGATACTCCAGAAACGAGCTGTAGCTTTAGAAAAAGTTTTTCAAAAAAATTAAAAACAGGGCTTGACATTTGCGGGATGTGTGATATAATTCATTTCGTTCCGCGGGTGTAGCTCATCTGGTAGAGCGCCACCTTGCCAGGGTGGAGGTAGCGGGTTCGAGCCCCGTCGCCCGCTCCAGAAAGAACAAAAAGCACCGCTTAGGCGGTGCTTTTTGTTTTATTCGATCCGTATATCGGTTCTTGAAAGCAGTTCAAGAAGCTGCTCTTCCTTGCTTTGATCCTCTGCAAGTGCCTCGATCTGTGCCCTGCTGGCATCGTTGAGTGCGGAGATGATCCTTACTCCGTTATCGCAGTATGTCAGGTTCTTGCAGCCTTCGAGCATGCCCTTCATGACCTTTGTAGCCTGAGGAGCCCATGATCCGTTCTCGATGAACGCTACTCTCTTCTTCTGGTAGTTTCTCTCTGTCAGCGACTCGATGAATTCTCTCATGAACGGGAAGATACCGTTGTTGAAAGTTGTTGTTGCGAATA
>JAZSEN010000063.1:0-2079 GCA_045531675.1 Faecousia sp. | reverse complement strand
ATGGACAGCTCCGCCAATCAGACAGGCCGGATTCAGGGCTGCGGTGCCCGATATGGCGCGGCAAACAGCTATGACGGTGGTACTATTATTGTCGATTCCGAGGACACTCTGAACCTGTACTCCGGCACCCTGACAGCCTATGCTTCTCCCGACTTCAGCGTACGCCGGGGCGGTGTGCTTTGCGTACTGGGTACCTTTAATATGTACGGCGGCACGATTACCGGCGGCACCGCCAGTTCTTTCAGCGGGGATTACTTCTACGGCGGTGCTGTGACTTCCTCCACCAAAACCGGCTATGGTGGAAACGTCCATGCAAGCGGCTCAGCTACGTTGAATCTCTATGGCGGCAGCATTACCGGCGGTTCCTGCGCCGATATTACCGGCTCTGTCATTGATGGTGTCTACAGTCAGGAGGTTGTTGCGACAGAGGATAGAGGCCCCTGCGTCCGAATCAGCACAGAAGCGAAGCTGAACCTGTCTGGCGATGCGTTTGTTGAGCACGTGCTGATTAGCAATGCCAAGGGATTGACTATTGTTGGCAATTATTCTGGAAAAACAGAGCTGCAGTTCAGTTCCATCACGGAACTGGAAAACCTGACCGATGTGGGCGATAGTCAGGATGCGGATGTGTCCGGCGCAACCATTACCTTCACCGATGCACCGGGTAAAACTGCGGCCATTCGTGGAACAGATTTGGTCGTTTCCGATTCTCCCTATACCTACGGCTACTGCGAGCACTGCGGAGAAGTCCAATGGAAACCCATGACCGACGCGGACTTTGACACTCTTGGAAAGCATGACATGCTTCCGGGGCATTACCGCTTGACAGAGAATGTGACCACCGTTCAAAAGCAGCTGAATTATGACGGCACCAAGGCCGGCATCTTCTGCATTGATTTGGCTGGACACAACTATATCGGCGAAAGCCGGGCGTTTGTTACCTATAGCGGCGTGACGTTGAATATTGTTGATTCCGTTGGAACCGGCACCTTGCAGGGTTGCTCTCCTGAGGCGGTGTATGGCGGTGTGCTGTATGTCGTTTACGAATCTGTTGTCAACATTTACGGCGGCACCATCCGGCACAACACGTTCAGAAGTGAAACCACAGCCAATGGCGGCGTTGCCTATGTCAACGGCGGCTCGCTGAACCTTTATGGCGGCACCATCGTTGGCGGCAATGTTACCGGCATCGGCGGCGCGGTATATGTCCATGATACGGACGGCTATTACGGCAGCTTCACCGTCAGCGGTGGACGTGTTACTGCTGGCACAGCCGCAAAAAGCGGAGCCTGCGTGTATGTAACTGCCGGATGCACCGTAACTTTCTCTGATGATGCGGTCATCGATGAAATCTACTATGCCCAAGTGTCTTCCGAAACCCTGATTATTTCTGGTACCTTTACCGGCACAGTTTCGCTGAAATACCCTGACACCGTTGCCCTGACCGATGGCACGGATATCGGCAATCTGGACAATGCGGATATTTCCAATGCTACCATCACCCTCGCAGATAAAGCCTGCATGGATGTGAAGGCCTGCGGTGATAATCTGGTTGCGGTGGCAACCCATAGCTATGAATCCAGCACCATCGACCCCACCTGCACCGTTGAGGGCACCATCACCCATACCTGCGACCTCTGTGGCGATGTGGTTATCGAAACCATCCCTGCTTTGGGTCACAGCTACGAATCCGTAGTGACTGCGCCTACCTGTACTGAAAAGGGCTACACCACCTATACTTGCTCTGTCTGTAATGACAGCTACACCGATAATGTTGTGGATGCAACCGGACACAGCTGGATTGATGCAACTTGCAACGATGCCAAGTATTGTTCCGTATGTAAGGTAATTGAGGGCGATGCTCTTGGACACAGCTATAATGCTGTTGTGACTGCTCCCACCTGTACTGAAAAGGGCTACACCACCTACACTTGCGACCTCTGTCATGACACCTACACCGATGATGTTGTGGATGCAACTGGACACAGCTGGGTTGATGCAACCTGTACCGATGCCAAGTATTGCTCTGTATGTGGTATAACCGAAGGTGAAGCTCTGGGAAGTCGGAGGCCAAGCGGT
>JAZSEN010000120.1:0-2630 GCA_045531675.1 Faecousia sp. | reverse complement strand
GTGGTGCAGGTGGGAGACACCTTATCCACACGGGTCATAGTATGTTGGTGCTTCAGAGCTTCAAAGGTATAGGAGATACCCGCAAAGTTACCGTCGGTCACATATTCAACGACCGCTTCACGGCCATTGATCGTACCTGTCATTGCTTCCTCTTCAATGAAATCGTAGCCTTCCTTACTGCGGAAATGGATCGTCACCTTGTAGACATGACCCTCTTGGAATTCTTGGTTTACTCCGCCGGGAACAAAGCGCTTGTTGGCGGTTACATCGAACCACTCAACACCGTTCTTTCGATTGGCGCTGACGCCGTCACTATAATAACTCTTGCCATCGAATTTTGTATAATCAGGCTTTTGACCAATGACGGGTATGTCGATATTAAAGGTCAGACTGCGAATCGTCGGAGAGTCACTGCCCCAGGAATATCCACAATCGTCACAGGTCAGGTTTCGGTCTGCGTCGGTGTGCTTGCTCTTTTCTTCGGCACCACATCCCGCTACTGTGCAGGTGTGGCGGTGGTAGACGTCGTCCACCTTGCCGTACTTACTCCAGGCATGATCGCCTTTGGCTAAGTTATAGCCGTATTTGACAATCTGGTTGCAATCGTAGCATTTCCAATCGCCGGTGTAACCCTTCTCCATGCAGGATGCCTTGTCTGTATTGATCAGCCGCAGATCGGTGTGTCGGGGAGCGAGAATTTCGCCCTCCTGAAGCAGGACCCCGCATTCACAGTAAAGGTCACCGCTGTATCCAAACTCGGTACAAGTAAAGGCAACCGCATTCTTGAGCACGGTTTTTCCGTTGTGCTGCTTGGACGTGCTTTTGCCGCGGACCTTTTGATTGCAATGGTCACAGAGATACGTGCCTTCGTAGCCTCTTTGCTCGCAGTTGCCCGCTTTTGACGTGCCGGGAATCAGGGTCAGATTTCCTTCATGTTTGTGGCTGCTTTCAATGACTTCGCCGTAGAAGATCACACCATCGCAGCCTGCACAGACCGTATCGCCTGTGTAGCCGTCCTTGGTACATATGGGTTCCGAGGCGTTTTTGATTCTGGTGCCGCTGTTGTGCTTGCACTCCTCTACGACCGGTGTAAAGATTAGAATACCGCCGCCCTTGCGCTGTGAAAACAGTGGAACGGTTATGAGCCACTTGAGTTCATTTTCAACTTTCGTAAAAGTGAAGTCCTTTGTCACATCGACATCGATCACCGAACCGGAAGGGGTTCTGTCGCATAAATAGCGAACCTTCCACCCGGTAACTGTGGGATTTTTCATGCCCAGGAGTTCTTTCTTAGCGTATTCAGAGGGTTCAAAGCCAATAATCAGTTTGGAACCATTGACCACCAAATCGCAGCTGGCGTAACCGTTTTCAACAAAGACCAAATCGTTGCTTTGCGTCCATTGGGCGTTTTCATTTTTGTCCTTTGCGGCATTGTAGGTTTGCAGCTGCTTTTCGGTACTCAAGCCGCAAATCTGGCATTCCTGATAGGGAACGCCAATCTTGTCAGCGTTGGAATACGGCGTTCCGTGGTTCTGCCAGCCCATCTTGTCGTGCGCTTCCAATGTGGTTTTGTCACATCCGGGCCAGAGGCATTTCAGCCGATGCTGATTGTTGTTCTTATATGTGGTATCTACCTGACACTCCATGGTATCAGGATCGTAGAAATAGTGAATGTGGTCGAGATAATAATTCTTGAATCCGCAATGGATGCATGTCTGCTCATGCCATCGCTCGCCCGTTTTGCTGTCATAGATGAGTCGGGTCTGCTTGCTGTAGCTGTGAGCTTCCAGCTTTTCGGCTTCGCAGCTGTCGCCCACGCAGAGCTTGTAGTGCCCCTTTGTTTCATAGCGTCCGATGTTGTTGCCCGTTCCGGACTGGAAGATAGTTCCGATTAAAGCACCCTTGGAAGCTACGTATTTATTGTAAACGTGCTGAGCCTTCATGTAGGCAACGTTGGAAGTCACCTGGTTGCCGTTGGCATCGGTGATGACACACTTGTAGGAATAATCCTGATAGCAGGCATCCACGGGTACGCTTATGGTGAGCGTGTTGGTTTTACTGCCACGAATCACGCTGTAATCATCGGCACCGCTGTCTGTCAGCAGTTTCCAATCCGAAGCACCACGATAATACCATTGATATTTTAATGTACTGGTGCCCTTGGCAGCCACAGTAAAAGAGCGGAGGTTATTCGCAGGAAACAGCGGGGCATCTGTGCCGACAGTATGGTAATCCGAAACCTGAGCCACCACACTCTGGGGCTGCTTTAGAATCAGAATCGTCTTTTGGCTGTCAAAATGACACACGGTGCAAATGCCGTATTTATCGTAGGTATGGGCTGCTTTGGAGGTGACGTGCTTACTGTCGCTGCAGAATCGGCAAGCTCTCCAGTGATGGGTTTCGCTGATTTCCCAGGAATTTTGGGGAGTGGCGGTGTGGGGACCAGCGGCATTCTTATGGGCCGATGCGATGTGTGCGTCCAGATCGCTGTCGCTGATACATCTGTCGGAGCAGTCGCAGCCTTCCTCTTCCAGGCGAATCTCACAGCAGGTTTCGCACAGCAGGGTGCCAGCCGCCTCACAGCTTTCGCAGATATAGCTGTTGTGGAAGCAGTCGCCGCAGTCCTCGCA
>JAZSEN010000131.1:0-2184 GCA_045531675.1 Faecousia sp. | reverse complement strand
CGAATGATAGACAATAAGCTATTTCAATAGCAGCGGAGCATTTCGTGCAAAAGGAAGATATTCGATGCACCTTAAGGTGCGGCTGGTAATATGCCCTTCTAGGGCTTAATCAAGCCACCGGCTTCGCCGGTGGTTATGACTATCAAGCGTGATAGTGAATTCGTTAGGGGGATAAAGCTGTCTTTTCCTCAGGATAAACAATCACATAATCACCGAAAATATACTGATCCCCGTAAATATACGTTTCGACCTTGCTTTTTATTCCCTGATATACTACGGTGCCACCGGCATCCACTCGATTGCCGGGATAAGTGGTTCTGGTTAACAACCGCCCCTGCTCATCGTAGGTAAAGGTATATCGGTTGTGCATGGTGCTTTCAGGAGTGGGGGAATCGGCGGAGTCGGTCCATTGCTCCCACATTCTATCCATTTCAATCATCTGACCTGCATCGTTGTAGGAGAAGGTGAGTGTGTTGGTGGTGCGCAGGTTGTCACCGCTTTCGCCGACTTCCGTCTGCTGGATAATCCGTCCGTTGTTGTCAAATGTGTAGGTCAAATCCATGCGGTCGGTGCCGTAGGACAGCACTCCATTGTCATTTGACAGAAGCACCTGATATATTACCTGAGTCAGATGACCTTTTTCGTCATAGGAACAGAAAAAAGAATCTTCTCCGTCTGTTGCACCGGAAAGCCGACCTTGCTCATCATAAAGAATATCCATGGAGCTGTTCAAGTCGTGAAGTTCGCCAATCCAAATCTTATTGACAATGCCTTCATCATTATATTCAAATTTCATATCTGTCAGAAAATGTAGCCGCAGATACCAGTATTCGGGAAGATTTACAACCCCTCCGTGGAGATGATTTACGGTGCCATCGGGATTGTAGTGCCAGACAACGTAATTCTCGTAACGGGTGTCGTGACCTTCATCCACGCCGTATTCTACGCATTCCACTCGGAGAGGAACGTTTTCTACGATTGAGAATTTGGAAAGCAATTCAGTACGGTTGAGGGCAGGGCGTTCATACTGCGGCATATACTTTCCCCACGCTTCATTGGTCAGGTAGGAATCAATCGATTCCAGCTTGATTAGTTGCTGGTAGCAATACTGCAGCGCACTTTGTCCTTGCAGAGAACCAAGAGGAGTTCCAAAGGTGAAGGATTCGTTTGGGTTTGTTTGCCGACTGAAGGATGTGGCAATCTCCCAATACTGCAGCAAATCCTCCTTCAGGGCAAGTATCTCAGGTGATTGCGCAGGTTTTTCCGGTGATGAGGAGGGGGCCGGATCCTCAGGAAGAGGGGGCTGTGTTGCTTTTATGGTGTTTTTCTCCGGTTGTGACATACAGCCACTCAGAATCATAATCATAAGCATAATTATGGAGGTAGCAATCCACTTCTTCATGATATCACCTTTTCTGTTATTAAATGGTTAACTATAAAGTAACATAACCCTAAGAAAAATGCAAAATGGAGTATTTCACAAATCCAACATTAAGCTTTTGCGCAAAATACATAATAATATCTGATATATACCCCAATAATAATGCCAGATAGCGTTAAGCACCATCTGGCATTTCTTACAAAAAAAGATACAGTCTTTCGACTGTATCTTTGGTGAGCGAGGCGAGACTTGAAGCTGGATTATGTCAACCGACCTACCGACCATCGTCTTGGAGTTCCATGCGCAGTGGACGGCAATCGCCGACCTCTCGCCGACGTGGTAGCCGGAAGCTCCCCTCACAGAACTTACCACCTAATATCCACCTATAAGACGGCGTTCCGGCTGGACACAAGTTGACCAATCAAACCGTGGACAGAAGCGAAATTCTGTCCACGGTTTATTATTTAGTTGAAGTATGCCTTTGCGTAGTAGCCGTAGACGGCAGTAGCAGCACCGAATTCGTTGCCGTTATTCGCCAGGCTCTCGCAGTAAGCACCCAGGCTGTACGCGATAACTCTGGTGTAGAAGGCAGTGCCGGTGGTAGCGGAGTTGTAAACAGCGGCGATGTAGACAGTCTCATCGATCTGCTTGGCGGAGATGCCGGTGACAGCGGCGGAGTACTCGCCGGTGGTGGAGGTCATCTTAATGGTGCCGGTAGCATTTTCGGGAGTCAGAACATCAGCGTTGTTGTAGTCCGTAGCGGTCCAGTAGTAGAAGGTCACACCATCAGCAGGAGTGTACTT
>JAZSEN010000118.1:0-60054 GCA_045531675.1 Faecousia sp. | reverse complement strand
TTGAGATGTTGCAAACTGTGCTGAAAACGTACCTGTTTGCATAGTATTAACAGCTCAGAAGTTGCGACCTTTCGGGAGGGTCAAGACCCTCCCCTACAAAAGGTGCGGTTGTAATCGGAACGCTAAACAATCATTTACGGTATAATCTTACTCTTTTTGAGGTAGCGTTCTTCTTCGGAAAAGACGCAGCCGCAGTATTTTTGCATATAGAAATCGTGTTCACGGGCGAAGGTCTGTCCGTCACGGAAGTAGGGACGGAAATCTCTGTACAAAAATTCCACGCCGTATTCCATGGCGGCCCGTTGCGCTACCTCCTGCATCAGCTCATGGTTCTGGTAGGGGCTGATGAACAGGCTGGAGGTAAAGCTGTCGAAGCCTCCCTCTGCCGCCTGACGAGCGGTTTCGAAAAGACGGAATTCGTAGCATTTGACGCAGCGGTGTTCGATATCCTCAGCCACCGCACGGACGAAGGGGCGCAGACCGTAGTCGTTGCGTTCGATCAGGGGCAGCTGGATGGTCTGGGCGTAGTCACGCAGGCAGTTGCGGCGGGCGCGGTACTCGGTGAAGGGGTGGATGTTGGGATTGTACCAGAAGCCGGTGACCTCAAAGCCGTCCTTCCGCAGCACCTCGATGGGCTGATTGGCGCAGGGCGCGCAGCAGATGTGGAGCAGTGTTTTCATGGGAAAACCTCCGGAAATGATGAAATATTATAACATAATACGAAAAGTATTACAAGAAATACTGCAAATTATCGTTTACGGTAGTGACGCGGTAGCGCCCATGCCTTCCCCCGGGGGGAAGGTATAGCGCCTGCGGCGCTTGCCTCGCTAAACAATACTTTAGCATTGTGACACGCTGCCAAGGACGCCGTCCTTGTACAGTCCGGTGACAGTGACAGAGAGAATCTGGTTGTGCAGGTTTTCACCTTGAACGTAGACCTTAACATAATTGGGAGCGTGACCGGTATAGAACGCCCCTTCCTGCTCCTCGAACAGCACCGGCTGGACGGTACCGGTCAGGCTTTCCCGATAGGCGTGGCTCATTTCCTCCGCGACGGCGATGGCATGGCGGCTCCGTTCCTCCTTGACTGCGTTTGGGTGCTGACCGGGCAGCTTGTCCGCAGGAGTACCGGGGCGGCGGGAGTAAGGGAAAATGTGCATATCGGCAAAGCCGCATTTGCGGATAAAAGCAAGGCTTTCAGCAAATTCCTCCCGGGTTTCACCGGGGAAGGCAACGATCATGTCAGTGGTGATGGCGCAATCGGGGAAGGCGGTTTTCAAAAGCGTCACGCTTTCGTAGTAGCGGGCGGTGTCGTATTTCCGCTTCATCCGTGCCAGCACGGAATCGGATCCGGACTGCATGGAAAGATGGAATTGGGGACACAAATTCGGCAAATTCCTCATTTTTTCACAGAATTCCTCGGTAATGATCCGCGGTTCCAGACTGCCCAAACGGATGCGGCATTCCGGCACGGCGTGACAGATGGCCTCAATCAGCACCGAGGGGTCCGGCTTGCCGGGCAGATCCACGCCCCAGCTGGCAATTTCGATGCCGGTGACCACGATTTCCCGATACCCCTGCTGTGCAAGCGCCTTGCATTGCGCTACTGCCGTATCCAGCGGCGCGGAGCGGACAGGACCGCGGGTGTAGGGAATGATGCAGTAGGAGCAGAAGTTTACACAGCCGTCCTGCACCTTCACCATGGCACGGGTCCGTGCCTCCAGTCCGCCTGCCGGCAGGATTTCAAAGCTCCGGCGGCGCAGCGCCACATCCACCTCCTGACGGTGAATCCGGTCGGAAGCGGTGGCAATCAGCAGCTCGATGAAGTGCTGCCGGTCCGCACTGCCGCCAATCAGATCCACGCCCAGCTTTTGGGCGGCATCGGGATTGTGCTGGGTGTAACAGCCGCAGACTGCCACCACTGCATCAGGATGGTCCCGACGGCAACGGCGAATCACGGCACGGTTTTTCTTGTCCGCCACCGCTGTGACGGAGCAGGTGTTGATCACATAGCCGTCGCAGGGCTCTTCAAAACTGCCAATGGTATGCCCCTGCTGACGCAGAAGCTGCTCCATGGCCTGAGTTTCGTACTGGTTGGTCTTGCAGCCCAACGTGTAAAAAGAAAATTTCATGTCAATTCCACCAATTTTTGTCTTGTTACATTGTGAGGTTCGTCCAATGCGTCAATTGAAAATCACAAAAAATCTGATATAATATAGCTACATTATACAACACTTTCCGCCGTTTGTATAGCACAGGAGGTTAAAAACCTTGAAGCAATTCGATATTACACTGCATTCTTTTAAGGATGTTCAGGAGTTTGTGGAAATTGCCACGGTCCAGCCTTTTCGGGTACTGGTGGGCAGCAATCAGGTTCTGGTCAACGCCAAGAGCTTCATGGGAATGTTCAGCGTTGATTACAGCACACCGGTCCATGTCCGCGCGGACTGCACCGATGAGGAAAGCCTCCGCTTTCAGGAGGCGGTTGCCAGATTTCTGGCGAACTGAATAAGGCTCTTGCAGCACCGTCCCGGGAATACCTGGGGCGGGTTTTTTATTGCGGAAAACAGGAACACCCCCTCGTTTGAGGGGGTGTTGGTGTATCATTTGAAGTACTGCACCGCGGCCTTGAACAGCTGGATGTCGTACTCGCCGGGGACGTTCTTGTACAGTCCGGCGCCGATGCGCTCGCTGTGACCCATCTTGCCCAGCACTCTGCCGTCGGGGGAGGTGATGCCCTCGATGGCGTACAGGGAGCCGTTGGGATTGAAGTGAATATCGGCGGTGGCGTTGCCGTTGAGATCCACATACTGGGTGGCAATCTGACCATTCCGCGCCAGCTGACGGATCAGCTCCTCAGAGGCAAGGAACTTGCCCTCGCCGTGGGAGATGGGCACGTTGTACACATCGCCCACGTTGGTCAGCGCCAGCCAGGGGGACTTGTTGGATGCCACACGGGTGCGGACAATCCGGCTCTGGTGACGGGAAATGTTATTGAAGGTCAAGGTGGGGCAGGTTTCATCGGTGTCGATGATTTTGCCGTAGGGCACCAGACCCAGCTTGATTAATGCCTGGAAGCCGTTGCAGATGCCCAGCATCAGACCGTCACGGTTTTCCAGCAGATTGTGGACACCCTCCTTCACCGCGGCGTTGCGGAAGAAGGCGGTGATGAACTTACCGGAGCCGTCCGGCTCGTCGCCGCCGGAGAAGCCGCCGGGAATGAACACGCACTGGGCAGACTTCAGCTCGTCGGCAAATTTCTCCACAGATCTTGCAATGCCGTCGGCGGACAGGTTGTTGATCACAATGATTTCCGGCTCAGCACCGGCATCACGGACCGCCTTGGCGGAATCGTACTCGCAGTTGGTGCCGGGGAAGGCGGGAATCAGAACCTTGGGCTTTGCCACCTTGATGGCAGGAGCCTTCCGGCTGTCAGTATTAAAGGAGAAGGTTTCCATATTACCCATGGGGGCGGGAATGTTGCAGGAGTAGACGCTCTCCAGCTTGTCCTCGTAGGCGGAGAGGATGGCATCGTGATTCAGGACCTCACCCTTGAAGGAGAAGTCGCCCTCGGTGGTCACGCCCAGAACGGTGCCGACACTACCCTCGGTCATCTCCAGAACGAAGCTGCCATAGGCGTAGCCGAAAATCTGCTCCATGGTCAGGTTCTCGTCGAAGGCAAAGCCATAGCCGTTGCCGAAGCCCATCTTCATGACGGCCTCTGCCACGCCGCCCATGCCGGGGGTGTAGGCGGCAACCGCCTTGCCGTTGCGGAGCAGCTCCGTGACGGTGTCGAAGTTTTTCAGCAGGGACGCGGTGACGGGCAGACCGTTTGCGTCCATCTCAGGGGAAAGCAGGCAGACGGTGTGGTTTGCGCCCTTGAATTCGGGGGAAACAACATCAGATGTCTTGCCGGTGGTGACAGCGAAGGAAACCAGCGTGGGGGGAACATCCAGATTTTCAAAAGAACCGGACATGGAGTCCTTGCCGCCGATGGAGCCGATGCCCAGCTCCATCTGAGCCTTGAAAGCGCCCAGCAGCGCGGCGAGAGGTTTGCCCCAGCGCTTGGGATCCTTGTTCAGCCGTTCGAAGTACTCCTGGAAGGTCAGATACACATCCTCGAACCTGGCGCCGCTGGCAATCAGCTTGGAAACGGACTCAATCACCGCCAGATACGCGCCGTGGTAGGGAGACGCGGAGGTGATGAAGGGGTTGTAGCCGAAGGACATGAAGGAGCAGTCGTCGGTGTGCTTCTTCTCCACGCTGATCTTCTGCACCATGGACTGGATGGGGGTCAGCTGGTTCTTACCGCCGAAGGGCATCAGCACAGTGCCGGCGCCGATGGTGGAGTCGAACCGCTCGGACAGACCCCGCTTGGAGCAGGTGTTCAGGTCGGTGGCGACCTTCATGAAATTCTCGGTAAATGTTCCGGAAATGTCGGTTTTATAGGTGGAAGGCTGGGCAGGCGCAACGGAAATGTGCTTGTCCGCACCATTGGAGTTCAGAAAATCGCGGCTGATGTCGCAGATTTTCTTACCGTTCCAGTGCATGACCAGACGGGCTTCCTCGGTGACGGTGGCAACGGGCACGGCGTTCAGGTTTTCGGTCAGAGCCAGCTCCAGGAACCGCTCTACGTCCTTGGACTCCACCACAACCGCCATACGCTCCTGAGATTCGGAGATGGCGATTTCGGTGCCGTCCAGACCCTCATACTTCTTGGGAACGGCGTTCAGGTCGATGGTCAGACCGTCTGCCAGCTCACCGATGGCAACGGACACACCGCCGGCGCCGAAGTCGTTGCAGCGCTTGATTAGCTTAGAGGCCTCGGCGTTGCGGAACAGGCGCTGGAGCTTCCGCTCCTCGGGGGCGTTGCCCTTCTGGACCTCGCTGCCGCAGGTCTCGACAGACTGGGTATTGTGGGCCTTGGAGGAGCCGGTGGCACCGCCAATGCCGTCACGACCGGTGTTGCCGCCCAGCAGAATCACAATATCGCCGGCCTCGGGGCGCTCACGGCGGACATTTTCCGCAGGAGCGGCGGCGATGACCGCGCCAATCTCCATGCGCTTGGCGGCGTAGCCGGGGTGGTAGATTTCGTCAACGATGCCGGTGGCAAGACCAATCTGATTGCCGTAGCTGGAGTAGCCGGCGGCAGCGGTGGTGACGATTTTGCGCTGGGGCAGCTTGCCGGGGATGGTCTGGGAAACGGGTGTCAGGGGGTCGGCGGCACCGGTGACACGCATGGCACCGTAGACGTAGCTCCGTCCGGACAGAGGATCGCGGATCGCGCCGCCGATGCAGGTGGCAGCACCGCCGAAGGGCTCGATTTCCGTGGGATGGTTGTGGGTCTCGTTCTTGAACAGCAGCAGCCAGGGCTCGCTCACGCCGTCCACAGTCACATCAATCTTGACGGTGCAGGCGTTGATTTCCTCGCTCTCGTCCAGCTTGGGCAGCTTGCCCACGGACTTCAGGTGGCGCACGGCGATGGTGGCCAGATCCATCAGGCAAATGGGCTTGTTTTCCCGACCCAGAGCATTTCTGGTGGCGATGTATTCATTGTATGTAGCCTGCAGCAGGTCATCCTCGAACTTCACATCGTCGATGATGGTGCCGAAGGTGGTGTGACGGCAGTGGTCGGACCAGTAGGTATCAATCATGCGGATCTCGGTGATGGTGGGATCCCGATCCTCCTGAACGAAGTAGCTCTGGCAGAAGGTAATGTCGTCCAAATCCATGGCAAGGCCGTAGGACTTGATGAAATCTGCCAGACCGTCCTTGTCCAGCTTGGTAAAGCCGTCCAGAGTGGAAACCTCAGTGGGGATTTCGTAGGCGATGGCCAGCGTTTCGGGAATCTCCAGCGCTGCCTCCCGGCACTCCACGGGGTTGATGACGTACTTCTTGAAATCGGCGATGTCTTTATCGGACAGGTTGCCGTAGAGGGCATAGACCTTGGCGGTGCGAATCAGGGGACGGTCGCCCTGAGAGATGATCTGGATACACTGGGCGGCGGAGTCGGCCCGCTGGTCAAACTGACCGGGCAGCGCCTCCACGGCAAACACCGTGGCATCGGGCAGATCGATTCCGGCGGTGGCGATATCCAGCTGGGGCTCAGAGAACACGGTTTTCACCGCGTAGTCGAACAGCTCCTGAGAGATATTCTCCGCATCGTAGCGGTTAAAGACCCGGATATTTTCCAGCGCGGTGATGCCCAGCAGACCCTTTGCCTCGCTGAGCAGACCCTTGGCTTCGTTATCCAGACCGGATTTTTTCTCAACAAAAATGCGATAAACCATGGGGATTTCCTCCTAGTTTATATAGTATTTGATAGAATAAACCATCGTTTAGCTTTTGTAAACACAACGCATCGTAGGGGAGGGTCTTGACCCTCCCGTCAACCTGACCGTTTCTAAAATGTTGCAATCCTTGCGGAAAGGTTACCTATCTGCACAGTATTTACAGCTCGATAGTTGCAACGTAGCGGGAGGGTCAAGACCCTCCCCTACCATAGGTGCAGTGCGCACTTACACCGCGAAACAATCATTTATCACTAATGTTTTTCATTTCTGCCAAAGCGCGCTGACCGATGTCGGAGCGACAGTAGGCGTTGGTGAATTTCACACCGGCACAGAGCCGGTAGGCGGCGGCAATGGCCTCCTCAAGAGTGGAACGGACAGCGGTGGTGCCGGTGACCCGTCCGCCGGAGGTGACCAGCTTTCCCTCCTCCAGCTTGGCACCTGCCACAAAGGTGGCGGCGGCGGCACGGTCGGACATGGTCAGCCGGTAGCCCTTCTTGTAGCTTTCGGGGTAGCCGGCGGATGCCTTGACCACGCAGCAGGCATGCTTTTTGGAGAACCGGACAGGGGTCTTGGACAGAGTGCCGTTGGTGCAGGCCATCATGACGGTGAGCAGGTCGCTCTTCATCAGGGGCAGTACCACCTGTGTTTCCGGATCACCGAAGCGGCAGTTGTACTCAATGACCTTGGGGCCGTCCTTGGTCAGCATCAGTCCGAAGTACAAACAGCCCTTGAAGGTCCGTTTTTCCTTCTTCATGGCGCGGATGGTGGGCAGGAAAATCTCTGCCATGCACTGCTTGGCGATTTCCTCGGTGTAGCAGGGGTTGGGGGCGATGGTGCCCATGCCGCCGGTGTTCAGACCGGTGTCGTTATCGCCGGCGCGCTTGTGGTCCATACTGGACACCATGGGGCGGACCACCCGACCGTCGGTAAAGGCCAGTACGCTGACCTCCGGTCCTTCCAGAAATTCCTCGATGACCACGGTAGAGCCGGACTTGCCGAACTTGGCGTTTGCCATCATGTCGGTGACGGCCTCCATTGCCTCCTCTCTGGTCTGGGCGATGATGACGCCCTTGCCCAGAGCCAGACCGTCGGCCTTGATGACCGTGGGAATGGGGGCGGTTTTCAGGTATTCCAAAGCGGCATCCAGCTCCGTGAAAATCTCATAAGCGGCGGTGGGGATGCCGTATTTTTTCATCAGGTTTTTGGCGAAGGCCTTGCTGCCCTCGATAATGGCGGCGTTGGCGGTGGGACCAAAGCAAGGGATGCCGATTTCATTGAGCCGGTCCACGCAGCCCAGAACCAGCGGATCGTCGGGAGCCACCACGGCGTAGTCGATGGCGTTGTTTTTGGCAAAATCCACGATGCCGTCGATGTCGGTGGCGGCGATGGGGACGCAGGTGGCGTCAGCGGCAATGCCGCCGTTGCCGGGCAGGGCGTAGATGGTGGTCACGTCGGGGTTTTTCTTCAACGAGCGAATGATGGCGTGCTCTCTGCCACCACCGCCAACGACGAGGATGTTCATAGATAACCTCCAAGACAATTCTATTGCGGCGAAGCCGCTAAGCGTGTCGATAAACTGTAAAATAGCACTAGCGCAGGAGCGCCCAAAGGCCCCCTCTGACGAGGGGGCTGTCAAAAACCAGCTTCTAAAAAGCTGATTTTTGACTGGGGGAGAGATAAAATCTGAACTTTTTCTCTCCCTCCGGCCCTTCGGGCCTCCTCCCTCATCAGAGGGAGGCTTTGGTGGCTGTGCCGCAAAACGCACCGACAGGGGGCGGCGATTTGCCGTCCCCTGAGGGTTCATATCAATGATGGAAAAGCCGCATACCGGTGAAGGCCATGGCGATGCCGTTCTTGTCGCACTCGGCAATCACCAGATCGTCACGGATGGAGCCGCCGGGTTGAGCGATGTACTTAACGCCGGAGGCAACGCCACGTTTGACAGAGTCGGGGAAGGGGAAGAAGGCATCGGAGCCCAGCGCAACGGCATCACGGGAATCCAGCCATGCGCGCTTTTCTTCGGTGGTCAGGGGCTCGGGACGGACGGTGAAGTAGTTCTGCCAGATACCCTCGGCGCAGACGTCCTCTTCGTTGCCGTTGATGTAGCCGTCAATCACGTTGTCGCGGCCGGGGCGACCCAGATCGGCACGGAAGGGCAGATTCAGGGTCTTGGGGTGCTGACGCAGGAACCAGGTATCGGCCTTGCCGCCGGCAAGTCTGACGCAGTGGACACGGCTCTGCTGACCGGCGCCCACGCCGATGGCCTGACCGTCCACGGCAAAGCAGACGGAGTTGGACTGGGTGTACTTCAGGGTAATCAGGGAAATAATCAGGTCAATCTTGGCGGACTCGGGCAGTTCCTTATTGGTGGTGACCAGATTCTCCAGCAGATGCTCGCCGATTTTGAAGTTGTTGCGGCCCTGCTCGAAGGTGATGCCGAAAATCTGCTTGGTTTCCTGCTCAGCAGGGACATAGTTGGGGTCGATGGCGACGACATTATAATTACCATTGCGCTTGGTCTTCAGGATTTCCAGAGCCTCGTCGGTGTAGCCGGGAGCGATAACGCCGTCGGAAACCTCCTTGGCGATCATGGAGGCGGTCATGGCGTCGCAAACGTCGGACAGAGCGACCCAGTCACCGAAGGAGCAAAGACGGTCAGCACCACGGGCACGGGCATAGGCGCAAGCCAGAGGATTCTCGTCCAGACCCTCGATATCCTCCACGAAGCAAGCCTTCTTCAGATCCTTGCTCAGGGGCTTGCCCACGGCGGCGGAGGTGGGAGAAACGTGCTTGAAAGAGGTGGCACAAGCCATGCCGGTGGCTTCCTTCAGCTCCTTGACCAGCTGCCAGGAGTTCAGGGCATCCATGAAATTGATGTAGCCGGGACGGCCGTTGAGGATGGTGATGGGCAGCTCACTGCCGTCGTTCATATACAGCTTGGCAGGCTTCTGGTTGGGGTTGCAGCCATATTTCAGCATAAATTCAGTCATTTTTATGTACCTCCAAAGATAAATAAACGTCATCTGTAGGGGAGGGTCTTGACCCTCCCTTTTCCAATGTTCTAATTCGCACCAATACTCCAGCTCAATTATTGCGACGTAGCGGGAGGGTCAAGACCCTCCCCTACAAGGGGTTTGGGTGTGCAAGGATTACTGATGCTTATTGATGATGCGCTGGGTGGATTCGCCGGTGGCGATGTCGGTATAGCGGACGAACAGAGAAATTTTGTTGTTTTCGTCCAAATTCTCCCACAGCTCTTTGGTGAAAGCGTCAATGTCGGCAGGGATGGTCACCCGCTCCGGCTCACCCTGGAAGGTGGGGATTACGGGGTTGCCGTCGCAGACGTAGGTGTGCAGGAAGTGACCCAGACCGGCAATGGCAGGATACTCCCAGAAGAAACGGGCGCAGGCGGAGCCTTCCGGATCGGCGGCCTTCAGAATGGACATCTTGTAGGAGCCGTCACCGGCCTGAATACCGGAGATACGGGGGGTCCAGTTGGGGCCGTCGTCCTCAAACTGACGGGTGCGCAGAGCGGCCTCCCAGCTCTCGCCCTTGGCAAGGTACTCCCAGATGGTGTCGGTCTGGTCGCCGTTGGTGACGATTAAGCCGTTGCCGGTTTCACGGACGGGATGATAGATAATCAGGTGGGGATCTTTCATCAGAGCGGGATCGTGTGCTTCGGTGCGGATGCCGTCGGGCTCCAGACAGAACACACGGTTGCGGCTGTTGACGCTGCGGCCCATGATGAAGTAGGCGGCGACGGACTGCTTGCCGTCGGGGGTCACGCCGAGGACGATGCCGCGACCGGGATAGGTGTTGCCATCCAGACGCTCAGCCATGGACTTGGTTTCGTAGACGTTCATTGGTATATCCTCCAACTATTTTTTGTAAAGGAAACGGATGTGTAGCATTACAGTTGTAGACACACCTGCTCCGCGGCCTGAGGCAGCAGAATCCATTCTGCCTGCTCCATGACTCTGCGCTGCAGGGTTTCGGGGGTATCGTTTTCTTCGATGTAGACGGCCTTCTGGGCGATGATTTCGCCGCCGTCGGGAATCTCGTTGACGAAATGCACCGTAGCACCGGTGACCTTTACGCCGTAATCCAGCGCCGCCTGATGGACACGCAGTCCATAAAAACCCTCGCCGCAGAAGCTGGGAATCAGACTGGGATGGACGTTCAGGATTCGCTTGGGGTAGGCGGAGGTGAAGTTCTCCGTGAGAATGGTCATGAAGCCGGCCAGCACGATGATGTCGATGCCGTGGGCGGTGAGGACTTCCTTCAACCGCTCTTCAAAGGCTTCCTGAGAGCCACATTCCTTTTTCAGCACCACCTCCGTGGCGATGCCGGCGTTTTTTGCCCGTTCCAGTGCGTAGGCACCGGCGTTATTGGCCACCACCAGGGTGATTTTGCCGCTTTTGAGGACCTTGCCCTGTGCGTCAATCAGCGCCTGCAGGTTGGTGCCGCCGCCAGATACGAATACCGCGATTCGTTTCACTCCAGAATCACCTTTTCTTCATTATTGATAATGGTGCCGATGACGTAGGCATCCTCGCCGTGAGCCTTGAGGATTTCCAGAGCGGTGTCCACCTGCTCCGCAGGCACCACCACGCTCATGCCGACGCCCATGTTGTAGGTGTTGAACATATCCCGCTCGGGAATGTTGCCCACCTTGGCAATCAGGTCGAAAATCGGCAGAATCCGGACAGCGGACTTATCAATCTTGGCGCACAGTCCGTCGGGGATGGAACGGGGAATATTTTCGTAGAAGCCGCCGCCGGTGATGTGGCTGATGCCCTTGACGTCCACCTTCTCCAGCAGAGCCAGAATGGACTTGACGTAGATACGGGTGGGGGTCAGCAGAGTCTCGGCGATGGTCTTGCCACCCAGCTCGGCGCGGTTTTCGTAGAGCATGGGGTCGTTGTTGTCGATATTAAACACCTTGCGGCACAGGCTGAAGCCGTTGGAGTGGATGCCGCTGGATGCCAGCGCAATCACCACATCTCCTGCCGCCATGCGGGTGTTGTCCAGAATCTTCTTCTTGTCCACGATACCCACGGCAAAGCCGGCCAAATCGTAGTCCTCCACGGGCATCATGCCGGGATGCTCCGCGGTTTCGCCGCCAATCAGGGCAGCACCGGACTGGACACAGCCTTCGGCTACGCCGGACACGATGGATGCAATCTTTTCGGGGATATTCTTGCCGCAGGCGATATAATCCAGGAAAAACAGAGGCTTGGCGCCCACACAGATGATATCGTTGACGCACATGGCCACGGCATCGATGCCGATGGTGTCGTGCTTGTCCATGAGGATGGCCATTTTGACCTTGGTGCCGCAGCCGTCGGTGCCGGAAACCAGAACAGGCTCCTCCATGCCGGCGATGGGCAGACCAAAGCAGCCGCCAAAGCCGCCCACATCGTCAAGGCAGCCTTCGTTGCGGGTGCGGGCAACGTGCTTCTTCATCAGCTCGACAGCCTTGTATCCGGCGGTGATGTCCACACCGGCAGCCGCGTAGCTGGCAGACTGGGAGTTCTTGTGATCCATAATTACGCTCCTTATTATCCGCGTCATTGCGAGGAGGGCGAAGCCCGACGTGGCAATCCCCTGCTGATACAGATGATATTTCAGTGAGAATCCCTAAAACTATGGAGATTGCCGCGCCAGTGTGCGCACTGGCTCGCAATGACAGCATTATTTTATTCTTTTCCGCTCCAGCAGTAGGTGCAGACCTTATCCCGGTCCAGACCGATGGCTTCCAGCAGGCCGTCCAGACTCTGGTAGCCCAGAGAATCAAAGCCCATTTCCTCGCAGATGGACTTGAGCAGACATTTGCCCCGCTCTGTGGAGCTGTCGGTGTACTCCTCCATATGCTTCATGCCCTCCAGACCCTCCAGATTGTGGATGATCTTTCTGGCCAGCAGCTCCATGTCGGACTTACTGCTGGAGAAGTTCAGGAACTTGCAGCCGTACATAATCGGGGGGCAGGCGGAGCGCATATGCACTTCCTTCGCACCGCTTTCATAGAGGAAATCCACAGTCTCCCGAAGCTGGGTGCCACGGACGATGGAATCGTCCACAAACAGCAGCTTTTTGTCCTGAATCAGCTCCGGAACGGGAATCTGCTTCATTTTCGCCACCTGATTGCGGACGTTCTGATCCTCAGGGGTGAAGCTGCGGGGCCATGTGGGGGTATACTTGACGAAGGGACGGGCGAAGGGTTTCTTGGAGTAGTTGGCGTAGCCGATGGCATGGGGCAGACCGGAGTCCGGCACACCTGCCACGAAGTCCACATCCGGCAGAGTACCGGCGGCTTCCTCGTTGCGGGCCATGATCTCGCCGTTTTTGTAGCGCATGACCTCTACGTTTTTGCCCTCATAGTTGGAGTTGGGGTAGCCGTAGTAGGTCCACAGGAAGGCGCAGATTTTCATTTCCTTGCCGGGCTTTGCCAGCTGCTCCACGCCCTCGGGTGTGATTCTCACGATTTCGCCGGGGCCCAGCTCGTAGTAGTCCTGATAACCCAGCTTATGGTAGGCGAAGGACTCGAAGGATACGCAGCAGCCTTCCATGTTCTGACCCACCAGCACAGGGATACGTCCCAGCCGGTCACGGGCGGCAATCAGACCGTCCTTGGTCAGCATGAGGATGGTACAGGAGCCGTCGATGACCTCCTGCGCGTGACGGATGCCCTCGGCGATGCTGTCGGACTGGTTAATCAGGGCGGCAGTCAGCTCGGTGGTGTTGACCTTGCCGGAGGACATGGCCATGAACTGGTGACCGGGGCCGGAGAAGGCCTGCTCCACCAGCTCCTCGGCGTTGTTGATGATGCCCACGGTGGAGATGGCGAACATCCCCAGATGGGACCGGACCAGCAAAGGCTGTGGGTCGGTGTCGGAGATGCAGCCGATTCCGGCATGACCGGAGAATTTGACCAGATCGTTTTCAAATTTTGTGCGGAAAGGTGTGTTTTCGATGTTGTGGATCTGGCGCTGGAAGCCTTTTTTGGCATCGTAGAACGCCATACCGCCCCGGCGTGTGCCTAAGTGGGAGTGGTAGTCCGTACCGAAAAACACATCGTATTTACATTCTTTGCGGGAAATCGTCCCGAAAAAGCCACCCATAAATGAGAAATCTCCTTGATATTGAGGAATACCCCATTGTAGGGGAGGGTCTTGACCCTCCCTCAACATTACAGGAATCTGAATCGTTTTGTATATCCTGAAAATGCAAATTTTGCATATACTTCAGTATCTGTAACATTCAGGGAGGGTCAAGACCCTCCCCTACAATAAGGGTTGGTATTACTTACGCAAAAAACAGCTTGTTCAGGGTCAGGGGATCGACGTACTCGCCGTCCTTGTAGACGCGCATGTTGCCGGAGGCAACCTCGTCAATGAGCATCACGTTGCCGTCGGGATCGTAGCCGAACTCAAACTTGATGTCGTACAGCTCCATGCCCTTGGCGGCCAGATCGTCAGCAACGATCTTGGTGATGGCCTGAGTCTGAGCCTTCAGGTCCTCGTACTGCTCGTCGGTCATCACACCGATGGCGACCAGAGCGTCCTTGGTGATCAGCGGATCGCCCTTGGCGTCGTCCTTCAGGGTGGTTTCCACGTAGCTGGGCAGATCAGCGCCGGACTCAATCAGAGCGCCGTAGCGGCGGATGAAGGAGCCAACGGCCTTCTTGCGGCAGATGACCTCCAGACCCTTGCCGAAAACCTTGGCGGGCAGGACCTCCATGGTGGTGTTCGCCAAATCCGCAGAAACATAGTGGGTGCGGATACCGGCGGCGTTGGTTTTCTCGAAGAAGTAGATGCTCATGCGCAGGTTCACATCGCCTACGCCCTCGATGGTCAGGCCAACAGCATTCTCGCCGGGCTCGAACACGCCGTCCTTGCCGGTGCAGTCGTCCTTAAACTTCAGCAGGCAGTTGCCGTTGGGCAGAGCGTAAACATTCTTGGTCTTGCCAGTGTAGAGAAGGGTCAGATTTTCCATAATAAATTCCTCACTTTGTTAAGATATACAATACAGTTCTATTGTAGGGGAGGGTCTTGACCCTCCCGTAACTTCACGGTTATTGAGCTATCACATTCGGCGCTTAATACCCCTGCTTCGCACAGTTTTCACAGCTCAATTTTTGCATCATTGAGGGAGGGTCAAGACCCTCCCCTACAATGGGATTGTTTGGTTACTGCAGTGCTGCGTCTTTGGCCAGAACCTTTTCGGCATCGGCGGTGCGTTTGGCGTCCAGCTTGGCGGCCAGCTCGTCGTCAGCCACCGCAAGGATCTCAATAGACAACAAAGCGGCATTGACCGCGCCATCGACCGCCACAGTAGCGACAGGAATGCCGGAGGGCATCTGCACCGTGGACAAGAGCGCATCAATACCGTTGGTAAAGGTGGTGGATTTCATGGGGATACCGATTACAGGCAGGGTGGTGTTGGCGGCCAGAGCGCCGGCAAGGTGCGCCGCCATACCGGCAGCTGCAATGATTGCGCCGAAGCCTGCACTGCGGGCGTTGAGGGCGAAATCGCGAGCCTGTTCGGGGGTGCGGTGGGCGGAGTAGACATGCATTTCGTAGGGTACGCCAAAGCTCTGCAGAGTATCTGCAGCCTTGCGGACCACGGGCAGGTCACTGTCTGAGCCCATGATAATGGCAACTTTTTTCATGCTTTTACCTCCAAAACGTAAAAAGGCACACTTACCCCGTCGAGGTGAGTGTGCCCAGACGGTCGGCCTTATACGCCTTCGCTCCGTGTGGTGCTCCACTCAAAACCGTCAGTAACGAAGGCGCTATGAATACGTTTCCATTATAGCAAACAGACCGGATTTCGTCAATTTGGCGAAAAGCCTATTTATTGACAATTCCGATGCAACCTGCTGTGAAAGTTGCCAAATCCCTTGCAGCAAAGATTGTAAACAAACCTGTCAGGCGCGGCGGACCTGACAGAGTCTCAGGCGGCGTGCCAGTGTGGATATGAAAGCCGTGTTGGTGGGACGGGGGATGGTATCGCCCATGCCGGCGGGAAAGTACAGCCGCCAGGTATTGGGATTTGCGCTGCGCCATGCGGCATCGATGGCCCGCCGGATATCATGCTCCACGGCCTCAGGGCGGACATGGAACTGTCGGGCAATGTCGGGATACAGATCTCTTGTCATGGATATGCCGGGGTCACGGCTGAACCGGTCAATGCCGTAGCACAGATAGTCGAAGCCTTTGTGATTGAAGGATACGTTCAGGGTGGCAATCATATTGGAGATAGTGGAATCCAGTCCTTCTGTGAGGAATCTGTCCTTGGGCAGATTGCCGGCAATCTCACATATTCGATTGGTAAGGCTTCCGAATTCGCAGGGTTTGCTCATGAAGTAATCGATTTTGACCTGTTGTGCGAAATGCTCAACGAAGGGGGTAATCTGGTTGACGGTGGCCAGAATTGCGGGCTGTGTGGGACAGGTCTGAATGATATGGGCGATTCCGGAGCAATCGATACCCGGCAGCATCATATCCAGAACCAGCACATGAGGCTGAAAGGTTTCCAGCAGGTGGACAGCGGATGGTCCGTCGTGACAAAACCGGACCTGAAATGTGCCGCAGAGCCTCCGTGCCAGCTCCTCGGCGAATATGGGCAGTTTGTCCGCAATCAGAAGTCTTTTAATATCCATTTTTTACCTTCTTCGTGTAAAATTGCCTGCATAAGTTAGCATAGCCTGAAAGAAAGCCGCAACCGAAAGAAATTATGGTATTATGGTAAACCAAATGGCCATTGTCGAATCATGGAATTAGCTAGTGTAAGCGCAATACCAACTACAATATTCTGGAAGTTTATACGGATGAAATAACAAATAATCCCAATGCTGCCGGTGCCGGAGTGACGCACCGGCAGCAGCGTATCAAGAGCATAAATAATTGTTTCGCGTAGTAAATTTGCACCGCTAAACGATAATTTACCGCAAATAACACGTTTAGCCGGAGTAACGCGTCAACGTCACTCCGGCTAAAACAGCAGAATGGTTATCTAGAAAGCTTAAATTGGGCCGGTATATCCTTGCCGTAATCATCTTTTGCGTCAAAGTATAAGAAACCGTCACCGCGAAGGGAGATTTCACAATGGATCGCAAAGGATGTGGAAGCATTTTGCGGAAGGGGGAAGAGTACGTTGCCGATGTTGGTGGAGGGGTAATTGATGTCGAATTTCGAAGCGGGATTGTCCGACTCAAAAATAACCAGAGAGATGTTGTTCAGATTATCCTGAGGCGGATAGAAGGTCTGTGTACCCTTGGCAGGCAGTCTGTCGCCCTTGCGCACCAGATTGAAGATAACCTTTTTGTTTTTATCGGTGTGGTAATCTTCGTAGGCCCGGATGCCGTAGGAGAAGCTGGCAACGTCAGACACCACCGGATCGGCCCGTGTACTGACCAGCTCGGCATAAATGGCCGCGCCGTTAACGACAGCGTGTTCCGGCTCGTACAGGCGAACGGTCATATCCGGAAACTCTTTTTGAATATTGTAGCGGACCTGACGCATTTTGGAGCTGCCGCCCACGCAAACGACCTCGTCGATACTGTTGCTGCCGATGTTTTTGGCGTAGACCCTTTTCAGGCAATCCACCGCCTTTGTCATCAGGCCGTAGGTGATTTCCTCGAAGGTATTCAGGCTGACGGGAACGGAAACCATGCGACCGTTCTGCATAGCGATGACGGCAGATGCGGAGGTGCTGAAGCCGTCAGAGAGCTTTTTCTTGATTTCGATGGCTTTGGTTCTGAGCTGCTTGCGGTAGTAATCATGGTCAATGATGCGGATGCCGGTTCGTTTTTCCACCTCGCCGGAGATGTACTTCATCAGCTCGGCGTCCCAGTCACGACCGCCCACACGTTCCATGGCGGAATCCACCACGGTAAACATCTCCCTTTGGGAGTGGTCGGAGCGAACCAGCGCCACATCGCAGGTACCGCCGCCAAGGTCGAAAACCAGAATGGTTTTTCCATCGTCCAGAGAGTCCTTATAGTAGGCGATTGCCGCGGCGACCGGTTCTTTCAGAACGTCCATCACCCGCAGGGGGGATCCGCCCAGACAGGTCTGAGCCATATCCTTGAGGATACTCTTTTCCTGATAGTTGAAGCTGACAGGCATTGTCAGAACAAGACCCTCGATGGTATCGCTTTTTTTGATGATTTTCGTTTGCGCCACATTGATGGCCGTTTGCAGAACCGTGCGATAAATGCTCTGTGCCATTTGCTGATAAGTAAATGTACGGCCGTCCAGACTGACAGAATTTGGAGTATGCAAAAGCTTCATTTTACATTCACTGACCAGAAATTTTGCGTTGGTTCCTTCCGCGTAATCCAGCGCGTCCTGACCAATCTGGATGCCGGAATATGAGTCATAGTAGAACTCCGACGGAATACCGTAGGTATCACTGGGCAGCAGCACCAGCGGATGTCCGTTGTGCATGGTGGCTACCTGAGAAAAAGATGTTCCAAAATCAACTCCGATATACATAAATCTGACTATCCCTCTCTATAAATTGCTTGGGTCCTGCACATTGCAGTTGAAATGCCGGGTTACGGGTTTGCGATTTCGATGTATTCCTTCTGCAGCACATTTCCGGTGGCTGTATTCAGGAAGCCCGGACGCAGGCTGGTTTTGACTACGGCGGTTGCCGGGTCAAACATTTTGCTGTTCTGCACTTCGTGGAGCTTACCGCTGAAGGGCGACTGCGGCGCGGTGACGAAGGTCTGCACGCCGAAGTCCGCCAGTCCTTCCTGAATGATTTCCAGGAAGGTGTCCATATTTTCACAGATGTAGATGTACTCCTCGGGCAACGTCTGCAGGGAGCGTCTGTTCAAATCAATCAGGTCGTACAGCGAATAATAGGTGTTGAAAATCTTCATGAGCTGTTGCTGGGCGAACTGACCCTCCAGAGCGCGCATGGCCTCCTGCACCTGAGTAAACTGGCGGACGACCATATCCATGCCGTCTTTCAGATCATCGTGCTGTGCCGCGTACTTGTCATCCAGAGCCTGCTGCGTGATCTCGTTGGCGCGGGCCTTTGCCTTTGCGGTGATCTCCTCAGCCTTGCTTTTGCTGAGGGCAACGGTTTCGGCGGCCTGCTGATGGCCGTCGAGGATGACGGTGTGGGCCTGATTGCGGGCATCCTGAAGGAGCTGATTGGCGTCTTCCTGTGCCTGACCCATGATCTGGCCCGCTTGATTGCGGGCGTTATCCAGAAGCTCCTGTGCCTGCTGCGTGCGCTGGCGATGTACCTCCTCGGCAACGGCGTACATCTTTCGGGAGGCCATTTCGCCCTCCTGACGAAGTCTGACGCCCTGCTGCTCCAGCAGTTTGCTGTTGGCGAGGATGGTTGCGCTTTGATTCCTGGCCTGTTCCACAATTTCCGTGGCCTGAGCGGTAGCGGCCTGGACCAGCTTGCGGGCGGAATCCTCTTTCCGGATGGCTTCGTCCAGAGCAGCCTGCTGACGGGCCACGCCCTGATGCATCCGCAAAAGACCCTCGTCAATCTGTTCCAGCAGGGCATCCAGCTGGTGGTCCTCAGGATTGGGATGGACCAGCTTTTTCCCGAGATAGGAGCTGAGCCATTTCTCGGCGGTGGCGTGATAATCCTCCCCTGTGACCGCGTCTGCCAGCTGCTTAAACACAATGTAGGCATCGTAGCTGGACAAAGCATAGGGGGCGTTGGAGCAGGTCAAGCGGAACGTACGGGGATTATAGCTGCAATCGGCAATGCTCATGTCCTGAGTCGATTGCAGCCAGATGGCATAGCAGGCATCCAGAAATTCAGATTCAAAGCCGAAAAACAGTTCTTTCTGGATGGTTTCAATCAGCGTGCATACGTCGTCTGCCTTGGGTCTGAAAATGGGGTTTCGCTTGCTTTTGCACAAAGCGACGTACAGCTCGCCGGAACTTTTCTTAATGTCGTTATCAAACATGGTCATTCATCCTCCCATGAATCCTGCCAATCAAAACCCAGTAGGGTCATTGTGATACCGTTCGTATGGGGAACGGCGATGTGCATGCCTTTTTTAAGGGCAAAGATGGTATTGGGTTTCACCTCAATCGTACCCAGCTCACCGTAATCCACAGTCAGCAAATCCGCGCTGATGTTTTGCATGGCCAGCAGATTGCGCTTTGCGTTGTAGCCCATGCGAAGGAAATTGCCCTTGGGAAGTCCGGAGGAAAGGGCTGCAAAATCCAGAATCATATTGACCGGCAGCGCAAGTCCGAAGCGGATGCCGGTGTCGCTGTCCGCAATCAGCCACCGTGCCAGCATATTCCGCTTGTCCTGATTGCCCTGACAGTAGGGGCATACGGCGGTACCGGCAATCAGCCGTTTTCCGCAGTGGATGCAAGGCTCCTCCGCCACATTTTCCGCAAGGTCCGCAAGAAGCTGGGCCCAGAATCTGGCGTTGGGGCTGGGAGAATCCGGTGCACAGAAGCAGGTCTGGAAGGCGTCGCGCAATTTTTCAGGCAGGGTGTCCCAGAAATCCGCTGCGCCGGAATTATCCGGACGGATGACGCCATTATCCCTGTCAAACTTTATGACGGACTGAGCCGGCGCATGTATGAGCCGGGCGTAGGGGGTATCTTCGTCCAGTACGGGAACGGCGCCGGTAAGGTAGCACAGCAGGGAGGCTGCCAGAGCCCGGTTGGTGGCTTCGGTAGAATCCTGCGTGTCCAGACGCTCCAAATCCGCGCCGTCCAGAACCACGGAAAATACGCCGTATTCCGGATTGACGTAGAACTGGTGGCCGTCCCACCGGCTCAGGAACAAATTGTTATCCAGCAGACAGCCCACCGCGTTTGCCATTTTGGACAGGATTCCAAAAAGGCTCTGACAGCCGGCGTTGCCGTCGGCCTGCAGATTGATGAAGCCCTGGGCGCAGCCGCTGATATCCTCCGTAAGAACGGCGCAGCGTTCTCCGTCCGGCAGGCACACCAGCTCCACAGGAATGAAGATTTCCCGATTGATGGTGCCGTCCACTTCTTCCAGAATGCCCTGTGCCATAAAGGCCTCCAGCAGGGTGGAATCGCCGGCAGGCACTCTTACCAGACAGGACGACGGAACGGAACCGTATTTGATGCGGGCAGGAAAAACTCTGCTTCTATTAAAAAAGGTGATACCTATGCCGCTGTCCGTTTTGATGAAGTCGGGCAGCAGAAGGTTTTCCGGTGCAGTTTGTGTATCCATATCTCTTTCCATCTCCTTGCTTTTGCAGGGTTATTTTTTCTGCCGGATACCCAGAACCTTCAGCAGACATTTGGTTTTGTCCACCTTGATGACAAGACCGGTATTGATCTGCACCTCGGCTCCCGGGGGCTGTTGGGCGGTATTGCCGTTTCTGGAAAGCACCCATGTCAGGGAACTGCAGTTGTGGATGGTATAAATGTTTTCTTTCTGGCGGTGGCGGGCATACAGCATGGGGGCTGCGGGGAAATCCGGATGCAGCCGGTTGCCGCTGACCTTTTCGTCCAGCGCAAAGGCCATCTGACCCTTGACCTGTTGTCCGCCAATCATCCGCAGGGTTTCAAAGACGACCTCATACCGGGGCTGTGAAGCAACAGGGGGTTGAACCGGTTTTTTCACAGGCGAGGGGCCGGTATGAACGGGTTTTGGAGGAGGTGGCGGGACCTGCTTTTTGGGAGCGGGCAGAGGTTTTCCGCAACAGTAGCAGGTTTTGCGGTTGTCGAAATTGTACTTTTTGCACTTGGAACACTGAATCAGGTGGTTCTTTTCCAGATCCTCGAAGCAGCGGATCCACTTTGCTTCGTTGGTGCGCAGCTCCCGCTTGTCGTAGGGCAGTGCCGTCACAAAGGTCTGTATAAAGCATTTTTTGATTTGCTTGGGCAGAGCGTTCCATTTTCTGGTCTGGATCTTGTAGTCGTTGTTGGTCCCGTCCAGATAGACGGCGTTGCGGGTATCGGTGGGATGGAAGGCGAACAGTGCGTTGCTGCCATAGATGACCGGTGCGGCACCGTCGACGCTCAGCTCTTTTTGCTGCATATAGCGCTCGCAGGCAGGACCGTCCATGGGGTAGGAGCCCACAAGAAGCCGGAAGAAAAACACGGCGACAGAGAAATAGTCGGACTGGGTGTCGGGGGTTTGGGTCTTGTAGACCTCCGGTGCCATGTAGCCGGCGGTTCCGAGGATGGTTCTGTTTTTGGGAACGCTGATATTGTCGCAGTCGATGACGTAGAAATCGCCGGTGTTGGGGTTGATGTAAATGTTACCCTCGTTGATGTCCTTGTAGCACCAGCCCTTCAGGTGGATGGTCAGGTACAGCTGCGCGAAGTCCTTGCAGAATTTGCACAGAATTTTGGCATCGGGGTAGAATTCGTGGTGGTTAATGATTTTCTCTACGGATTTGCAGTTCTGGGTATCCACCAGATCCATGATATATCCGAAGCCGCCGCTTGCGGGCAGATCGATGACATCCAGAGGCGGTACGAAGTGGGGCAGAGGGTTTCCGGACGCATCCTTCATGGGCTGCTTGACCAGACGGATGATATTGTCCTTAATGGTGCGGTGAAGGATTTTCAGCTCCGGCTTGGGTACGTATTCCTTAAAGACGTACTTTTTCTTGTCGCCTTTGCGCTCGGCGTAGAATACCTTGGCCACGCCGCCGGCACCCAGCTTCTTGCCGATGATATAGTCATTGCCAAAGCGGGATGTGACCTGACGGCCGATCATCTTGCCGGAGTGATCACAAATGGGGGTAAAATCGCCTTGTATCATTCAATCTCCTCCCGTTTTTTATATGTAACAATGGTGCCGGCTGCCGCGCCGGTCTGCACAATTTCAAAGCTCAGACCGTCCTTCAATTCCACCGGACAGCCGGGGTTCACCGCGGTGCCGTCGGGCAGCTTCCACAGGGTTTTGCCGGAGTTCATCAAGAGGTATGTGCCTTCCAAATCCCGTTTGACATAGCAAAGATTCTCCGGAGGGGTGGTCAAGGGACTCAGCAGGTTGGGACCTGCGCTGTTGAAGCCGAAGGAGAATACGGGACGAACCAGATTGCCGCAGGTCAGGGTACCGACCAGATTGTCAAAAAGCTGCCACAGCAGAATGGTCTCGGAGGCCTTTGCCACGGGGGAAATGGCCTCGGGCATCAAGGCAAGACCTTCCTTCGTGAAGAAGGACAGGAAACGGGCGTTGTCATTAAGGCAGAAGCCTTTTTGCCGCAGTTCCTTCTCGCATCTGAGCAGGGTGCGGTATGCCTTCAGCGCCAGACCGGAAGCATTGATGCCGTACTTGACCTCGGCCCGCTCCTTGAGCTTGCCGGTGGAAAAGAAGCCAATGGGGGAAAAATAAGGAATATCCGGATAAACGGCAAAAGCGAAGTCCTCCTCCTTCAGCTCGCAGACAGGCTGAAGAAGCTTGGCGGTGGTAAGCTCCAGAGCCTGTGCCTGCGCCCTTGCGGACTGCAATTGCTCCGGATTTCCCTCCAGCGCCAGTACCGCATAGCGTTTTTTGTCCTTTACGGCGCTGTAAAGGGTCAGCTTGTCGGCACGGGTCTGCACCTCGGTCACGCAGTATTCCTTGGACAGTCTGGCAAATTGATCGGCTGTCGCGGAGGAAATGGGATGGTGATCCGCTACAAGAATGATGGAACAGTCATCCTGAGAAATATTGGCGCTCAGATCAATCATGCGGGTCCCTTCCTTCAGGTTTTCCAGGAAACAGAAGGGCTGCATAGGCTCGCCGCAGCTTTCGAAGCGCTGCGTGATCTGGCGGGCATAGGCGTAGAAGCTGCTGTAATTGGAAAGGGTGTCGTATATGCCGTCGGTGCTCAGCAAAATGCCGCTGTAAGCCTGACGGTCGTGGTTGTGGACAATGAAGCTGTCCTCATAGCTGTCGGGGTTGCAAAGAGCGGCGGTCACCGAATCCTCTTTGGGCAGATGCCAGCGCACCCGCATAGCATCCACGGGGTTGAACAGCAGAATCTGTCCGTCGCCCAGATTCAAGGTGATGATCCGGTGTTCGGTCATGATTGCCAGAGAAAGGGTGGCACCGTACAGCTCGATATCCCGAATACCCGGCTGCGCCTTCTCGTCGGTTTCGACGATGTCCTTTTTGACCAGCTCCAGCCAGATATTGATCAGCGCTTTCCGGAACGTCCGGTTGCACAGCTGTTCCACAAAGCTGCGCTCGTCCTTCGTGGCCTCGTCAACCTGCTGCGCAGCGGCGATGGCCGCCTCGCATGCAAACTGGGAACCTTTTTCGCTGCGAAGGCAGGCGCTGACGCCATCGGACACCGCGAATACATGACCCTTGCGCAGCGCCCGGGACAGGCAGTAGTCCTGACAGGGTTTTCCGCCCTTGATATGTCCCCTGCCGATCCGTCGGGCGGAATAGACGGTAACCTCGGGGTCAAACTGGGAGACTTCCGTCAAATAGGTACAATAGTTGGATGAATCCTTGGCAATGTCCACATTTTTCTGGATTTCCAGATCATGCAGACGCTTTTTTTCGTCAAATGACAGTTGTTCCATTGGCAGTACTCCTCTAATAAAAAAGCATAAAATGCAGGATGTGCGGAATGTGGTCATCCGTTGCGAAATATCGTCGCAGCAGCATGACCATCATCCCGCACATAGTATGTCTGGCGATTGGTCCTTGTGGGGGGACGGGAAATTAAATGGCGATAATGGGGGCTTCGGTATCCTCGCCGGTATTGCCAGCGGCCGCAACGGAGTACAGGGAGCTTTCGGTGACGTTCTTCAGCACCTTAGCCAGATTGGCAACATTGTCCACCTTAAATACCATGGGAACGTTGTTCTGCTCGGTACCGAGCTCGTCTTCCAGAGTGCCAATCATGGCGAAGTCCTGAAGCTCGCTCTCATTGTAATCCTCAACGCCGATGGCGAAACGCCATACCTTGTCCTTCTTGTTGGGGTTGCCGCCGGACAGGGCTTCACGCAGCTCCTCGATTGCCTGTCTGGTCTGATTGGGATCGTTGCTCTCGCCGTCGGTAATCAGAATCACAACGGGGTGATAATTGCGGGTGCCGATGTACTTGGTGCGCATGGCGGTACGGGCCAGGCGGATGGCACCGGCGGTATCGGTTCCGCCGCTGGCGGCGAGGTTTTTCCAGTTGTTGCAGGCGTCATTGATGGGAACACCGGCTTCTGTGCTGCCCATTACCCAGGAAGCATTGCTGTTAAACTGGATGATGCGGATAAACAGGTCCACTTCCTTTTCAAGAGCGGCATCCCGTGCGGCATCCAGCGCGATGGGCATAGCGGTATTCAGCTGGTTGATACGCTGACCGCCACCGAAAGCCATGGAGCCGGAGGTATCCAGCAAAAATACAAGGTTCATGCAGCTGCGGGTAACGCCGGAACCTTCCTCGGTGTTAACCTGAGTAACTTCCTCGTCGGCACCCGGAATCTGATCGAACTCAAAGTCATCGTTGTTTTCAAAGGTCAAATCGTCCATGGTATAATCCCCTTTCGTAAATCAGAATTGATAGTTCAATTCTCCTTGTTGAAGTATAACATATTTGCATGGGTGGCGCAACAGAAAATATGACAAATTTTTCAAAGAATTCTGTTTTGCGCTGGGATTATCTGGATTGTCCGCCGGTGTGTCCCTGACTTTGACCGGAGGTGCTTTGCCCGGAGGAGTTTTTGGCGGATACGGCATGGACCGCGCTGGCGCGGGAGCCGGATTGGCTGGAATGGGACTGAAGGGTGCTTTTCACCGCGGCACTTCTGGGGTTGCTCTGCTGACCTTTGCCGGTTTGGGACGGGGCGGCGTTTTGCGGGGATTGGCTGGGCTTTGCGCCCACCAGCCGGCTCATTTCCGATGCGCTTTTGCTCCTCTGATCGGGGTGGTTTTGCACATAATGGTCGCACCGTTCAGAAAATTCTCTGCAGTTTTGGGTAATTCCGGCGTTTTTTTCATGATTGTGGATTTCTCCGAAGCCCTTGTGGATGCTGCGGGGAACGGCAACGGCCTGTCCGTCTCCGCCCACATGGTGGTGTACCAGCTGCTCGCCCTTGAACTGGGCGTACTGCGGATTGTGGTCAATCATCCTCTGATCGACGATGGGTGCCTGATTATTCTGAATTCTGGCGACATTTTTCGCGCTGAACATCTCCGGATGATTCTGGTGGAGCTGCTGAAAATACTTGGTGCTGCTGCGCTCCCAGCCCTGAGAATTGGAGGAGGGCTGGGTTTTGCCGGAGAATTTCATATCCACCGCAAGCTTTTCGCTGCAGCGGATGGTGTAGGACTTGCCCTCCTGAGTGGTATGTACCTGATCGAGAACGTTGTCCGGGATGTTGTCGTAGGCCTTGATAGACATCAGATCAGCGCCTCCATGTTCGCGACAAGCTCTGCCAGAGAGGATTTGACATTGTGGCGGACCTGTTTGTCGGTGTCGTAGATAAACAGACTGCCGGCGGTCTGGTCATAGAAAAGCAGCATATCGTCAATGCCGCTGACGGTGCAGGTGGCCAGCAGCGCGCAGTTTTCTTTGGGGAAATAGTAGCGCCCGTCCGCCAGCGCGGTTTTTGCGGCTGTGACTGCGGCTTTGGCGGAGGGGAAAGGCAGAAAATCAATATCGATATTTTGCAGTCTGCCCCGCAGCTGCAGGAAATACCAGCTACTGTAATAGGCGTTGAGCTCGCTGCACAGCGCGCCCGCCACAGAGGCATCCAGCGGTGCCGCGATTTTGGGATTCCACGGGGCATCGCCGTCTGCGTCAGGAGGACCGATGAAGAGGCTGTGCTCGGCGTTGGCGTCCCACGGGAAGGTGGGAGCCGTACCGAAGGTGTTCAGGTAAAGGGCTTTGAGCTTTTGAAAGTAGCCGCTCATGGCGGAGCCGATGGTCATAGTGAACCCTCCTTTTAGGGGATGAATTGGGAGATAAAGGCCAGCTCGTTCTGGTTGCCGGAATAGACGATTCCCTGACGGGGACCCAGCTGCTGAATCTCATAGGGACGGATTTTTTCCTCGTCTTTGAGCTGGAGTGTTTCCCCGGTCTGGTGGTGATGGGAGGTGTTTCCCCCCAGATGGTGTGTCCCCACGCCGACACCGGTGGCGTTGCCTTTGCCGATGTTGACCGAGGTTTCGATTTTGGTGTATATGCCGATGCCTTTGGACCATTGCTCGGCGCTCCGGCTGGACATGTGATTGAAGATGAACCATTTCTGACTGCGGCCCAGAAAGGACTGGAACAGCTTCTCGTCACAGCAGCAGGAGGAAAAGAGGTCCTCGCCGGCGAGGACCTTGCCCACCCGGGTGTTTTTTGGGGATAAAAAGGCTTTCAGTCCGTTGTCGTCGGAAATCGACAAATCGTCGATAATCAGCATAAACTGTCCGCCTTTTCGAATGATGTCGTTGAGCAGCTCTGTCAGCAGGCGAAGGTAGACATTGTTGATGTCGGATACCACATCCAGAACCAGAACGCCGCAGGATTGAATGATGTCATTCAGGGAATGGCATTGTTTGTAGGCGTTCATGGATTTGGGCAAGGTGGAGGAACATTCGGAGTAAAGGGTCTGGAGGTACTGATTGACGTTGTTGCTTTCCTTCTGACCCTGAGTGTAGCGGCTCTGAATGGTGGAGGCTATGGCGGGAGAAAGCTGACCGCCCAGCAGCAACTGGGTGATTTTATCGTTTTTGGTCAAGGCGGTCAGAGACGGAAGGGGGATTTTCTTGAGCTTGGATAAAAGGGTGCCGGTCAGGGCGGAAACGTAGGCGCCGCCGTCGGAGGTGATGTTGTAGCGTTTGGGGGCGGAGTTGACGATGGCGTTGCATATCTGGTGCTCAGACAGTCCGTAAATCGGGTCGAATACGGGATTGGAGGCATTGGCCAGACAGAAGTTTTGAAAGCCGGAAAATGTAGATTTCAGGGTGTTTTCGCATTGACGGTCGCCCTGATGCAGGACGATGACGGGCAGACCGGCATTGGCGGCGCTGATGCACAGACCCTCAATGGCCTCGCTGCGAATCTGGGCGTCGCCGCCTGAAACCAGCGTGTTTCCGTAGCAGGTGTCCGGCTCCACAAAGCCTCCTACCTGAGAGGGTTTATAGTAAACAATGCCCCGGTTTTTCTGATTTTGTTTATTTACGTTGCTGTGACGGATCGCGTCGGTAATCATATCCAAAATGAATCCCATTGTGTTGCCTCCTACTTGCTGAATTGGAACCGGAAGGGTTTGCCGAAGGCAAGAGAAACGATGGCTTCGCCCACATCCAGAGTATACAGATCCCAATCCTCCACGGTATGGGAATCCCGCTTTTGCTCTTCGAAGTTCTTACCGCCGGTGAAAAACCGGTCCAGAACCACATTTCGACCGGACCTGTCCCGGATGTACTTCATGGTAGAGGGGTCAAAGGTGCGGAACGCAAAGAGGTTGGAGAAGCCGGTCAGGATATTTCTTCCGTGGCTTTCGCCGTAAAGCTCGTAGATTTGCTCCACACTCTGGATGCCCGCAAAAATCTTGACGCCCAGACTTCTGCCGAAGTTCACGCCGTCATCGATGTGCTGCAGGTGGGGAACCAGCCGGAATTCGTCGCAAAACAGATACACATTGCCTGTGGCGCCGGATGCCGGTCTGCCCAGAGCCTCTTTCAGAGCCAGATCAATCAAAAGACGGTAGATGGGCGTCAGGGACTGACCGATGGCCAGATCGTACTCGATGAACAGAACTTTTCCGCCTCTGCGGCGTACAAAATCCTTGATGGAGAAATCGCCGCACTCGGCGAACACACCCACCAGAATATCCCGCACTACGGAATACATTTCCGACAGCACACCGTTGGCCTGCTCGCCGCCTCCGCTGATATAGGACGAAACGCTGGTCAGGTCCTGATCGTAGGAAAGAAAATGCATCAGGTCGTCCGCGGTGCTTTTGTCCAGAAGCTCCTTGAGCTTGTTGTTGAAAAGCATGGTGGAAAGAAAACTCTTGTCCTGAATACCTGTTCTTGCCAGAAAAATTAACAAAGACCCAAACAAATCTCTGGCGGCATTGGGAAAGAAGGGATTGTTGGTGCGTTTTTCCCGGTCGGCAAAGAGGATTTTGCTGATTTCCTGCGCGTTCATTACCAAATCCCGATCGGTTTTCGCGTCGAACAGGACCTCCTTGAAAATATTCCAGCGCAGGGATTTGGACAGGTAGGACCTGGAGTTTCCAATCACCTGGGCCCGGCTGTGTCCGCCGAATCGGGAGTAAAAATCGCCCTTGCTGTCGAAAATAATGGCGACATCATTGGCGCCCAACTGCTTGAGGGTCTGCTCGATCATCTTGTTCATCAGCGTGGTTTTGCCGCAGCCGGTGGTGCCGACCAGAAGAGTGTGCTTGTCGATATGCTCCTCATTCATGCCGAAAATGGCATTTGTACCGGCGAAAGTGCCGGAAAACCGCATAATATTGTTGGCGTTTGGCTGCGGGGGACGGTTGGCGGACAGGTTTTCGCCGTAAATCGTGGTAGGATTCATCATCGTTGCTTACCTCCACCTGATGCCGATGACATAAACCTTTTTCTTTTCGGGGAAAAAGAAATTTTTGATACTGTTGTTCAGCATCAAATCAACAGCAGGTATTTTCTTACTCAGTGCGTCAATAAACGAACGGGGGTTGACAGGGGCAGTCAGCGCGTACTCGCTGTGGTGCAGCTTTTTGCGTCGGTCCTGACCGGCCGCATCGATAAAGGAGGACAGATCCTTCACCCGTGCCAGAGGGAGTCGGCTTTTGGGGCATGTTGGCACAGGATAATCGGTGTCCAGAGTATGGTCGGTGAGTATTTCCGCCGACGAAAGGAACAGATAAGCCCGGGAGCAATAGGCATTGTCTATGTATTTGTCGAAGGTCACATCCACATGGCAGCAGTCGTGACCGATTTTTACAATATTCCAGGCGTGGCTTTCGGGAACACCGCCGGGGTTGGTGGCAGATCCGGTGACCAGGATGCAGGGAATACCGGCCTTGTCGCACAGGAATTTGTAAGCCTTTGCGTAGCCTTCGCAGACACAGCTGTGGTGAATCAGCGCGCCGACGATGGAGTGGGCCTCCAGACGGGCATTGATATCCTCGGAATAGGTCAGCCGCTGCACCAGAAAATCGTGAATAAAGGTGGCGGCCTGATAATCGGGCATGCCCCGCACATGGGCAGCGACGGCATTGGCGATGCGATTCATCTTAGACAGCAGATCGCTGGCTTCCTTAAAACCGTACAGAAGCTTCACATCCAGAACGGAGTCCATACAGGATGCCTGAACGGAATACTCATTGGAAATAAAAAACAGCGACGGGTTGTCGCGACGGACGGCGTGAAAGCTCCGTGTGATTTCGTCAATGGAGGCTGCCGGCAGGGCGATGGAGGATTTGAACTGCCGCAGCTGACGGATGATGCCGTCGTAGAGGGTCTGCTCCTGTTTGGAAAGCAGAGTTTTGTAGTAAGCTGTACCCATGGTTTTCCTCCGGGATGGTGAGCGGATGTGACCGCCGCTCAAGATCAAGTGTAATTATTATACAATAAATATATGGCATTGCAACATACTTTTGCAAAAAATGACAAACAACTGAGGGGCACGACGAATATGAAAACAGCCGCGTTTTCTGACGGAGGTGTCAGAAAACGCGGCTTTTCCGGTGCGCAGACAGCAGGCGGATGACCTGCCTGACATGGGACGGCTCCAGCCCTCTGCCGATGCGGCTGTCGGTTTTGACCAGATGATCCTGCAAATCGCCCCAGCCGGCGAAGGTATCGTCCAGAATGGCGAAGGCGTCTACCTGATTGGCATGGGCCGTCAGCCAGTCTTGGATCTCCGCGGCCCGCTGACGGGGGCTGATTTGGGGTGTTTTATCCGAGATTTGCAGACCGTATTTCTGAAAAAGCCGGTTCAGCTCCAGACCCACAGCATCGCAATGCCCTTCCTCCGGCGCCCAATGCTCCCGCCAGGAGGAGGAAAGGACGATTTGAGCGCCACTTTCCTCCACGATTTCCTTTAACAGCGGCAACCGGCTTTCGTCGATATTCCCCTGCTCCGGCGTCCGCTCCCGGTCGTAGCGCAGAGAATTCAAAACGCCGTCAATATCCAAAAACAGTATCTTCATAGCAATCATCCTTTTAGTCATCCGACAGGAGACTTTTGATTTCCTGAATATGGGACAGGGTTAATCCGTCGGCCACTTCTTCCAGAGCCTGAGTGAAGCAGACGGTCACCTGTTCGTCGAACCAGTTGTTTTCCGTGATGATACGGACCTCCTCCCGGAGTGTTTCTACCCATTCTTCCTTTGTGTCGAAGTCGTTTCTGGCGACGAAAGCCTCGATAATTTCGTATTTGAAGAAGTTGTATTTGGGCAGGACAAACATCACCTTGGAAGGGTCTTCGCCTTTGCAGACGCGCTGTATGTTGTTCAGCAGTTCGAAGGGCAGGCAGGTGATTTTTTTCGCCTGCTCCGGCTGAACCGGCGTTTTCAGCACAACATCCATGGGCATGTTGCAGGGATAATCCTCCGGATCGATATTGGAGAGGAGGTCAATGGTGTCGAAGTCATCATTACAGTCGCAGTCGGTGACAAGGAAGTCGTCTTTCGACTTCCGGGGCTTGGGGGGAACCGGATGGGAACGGAGGTTGTTGCTGTCATACTGCTGGCGGAAGTATTCAAAGCACCACGGATCGACGTTGGATTGGATTCGTCTGCCGTTGCGGGTGACATAGCCGGACGCCTCCAGCCGCTGGATATACACCCTTCTTTCCGTCGGCGGGAACAGCGCAGACAGTTCCACCTCGCCGATGAGTCCCCGTCCGTTCAGGAACTCCAGAATGGCGTATTCCTGTTTGGTGATTTTTTTGCTGATATCGTCGGGGGTAAAGGATGTGAGCCGGTAGTCGAAATTGTTGAAAGGATAAATGGAATCGATATCCTCCGGCGGCGTATACTCCTTGCAATTGTAGAAGGCCTCGAAGTAGCTGTGCAGCAGCGGATGCCTTCTGCTGCGAACAAAGATCCAGCCGGGTTCCATCAGATTCAGCTGCTCCGGCGTAATCAGCTCGGTGATTTCCAGAATGGGCGCCTGCAGGTTCACCTGCGAGGACAGGGATTCGATGGTGGTTTTGCCGCAGGACTTTGCAAAACGGCAGGCGGTGTCGTAATCGTTGGAGCCCAGAAAGATTTCCGTACAGTTGGCGCGGATGATGCTGGAGGTGTTAAGGTCGTACTTGCTTTCCATCTGGGCGTCAGACTGAAGCATCATATGCCAGTGCATGCCGAATTTTCTGGAGGTGGTCAGCATTTTAATGAAGGCCGGACCGTCAGCGATGTGGCAGTTGGCGAACTCGTCCAGAAAACAATGGATGGGACGGGGCAGCCGCTTGGTGCGCAGCTGTCTGCCTCTGCGCACGATGGAGGTATAGATATCGTTGACCATCAGGGACACCAGCTGGTCACCGCAGACGGAGTTGCCGGACTGGACGATGATGGCAGTGGGCTTCTCAATAAAATCCGTCACATCGATGGTATTGCTGGAGGAGAGCCGGTACATGGTGGTCTGACCGAAAACATCGTAGTGGTTCTCCACCACACCCCAGTAGGAGCGCCGTGTCCGGTCCGCGTTGTCCGTTACGGCCTGGAGCTTCTGAACAGACAGGGCGGTGCGGGGCTTTTCGCCAAAATGGGGGATATTTTTTATATCATAGTTATCGCCCAGCTTGGAGCGAATCCAGTAGTGGCTTTCGATAATATTGTGCAGTGTGATGCAGCTCGGGGGGATTTTATGCTCCAGCAGGGTTTCGAATTTGTCCAGAATACAGCCGTGGGTATAGGACCGGGCGCCCATTTCCCAGATGGGGTCGTGGTTGGACTGTACCGGCTGCATCAGATTGGAAATTTTGCGGAGCATGTCGTGACCTTCGTCATCGACCAGACCGGTAGCCTGACAGTTCTTCACCAGTGTGGCAAAGGGGTTGTATGTATCGGAACGGCCCGGATCGTCGCAGTTGAGGATTTTCACGGTGTAGCCATTGGCTTTCAAGTGGTCGGACAGGTTTTCGATGATTTCGCCGTGCAGATCTGTCACCAGAAAGCTGGGCTTGTCGGGCATGGATGCCAGAGCGCGGATGCTCTGAATGGCGAAGCGTGTGGTTTTACCGGAGCCGGTTTCGCCGATGGTGTAGGTGTGGGACACATCTCCCCGACCGCCGAATACCAGCGCGTTGGTGTCGGGGTCGATGTGGCAGGCCAGCGGGAACCAGTCCTCCGTCAGCTGTTGCAGCTGCTGTTCTGTGTAAAAGCGCAGACCGCTGTCGGCGTCGGTGTAAGCAACGAGCCGGGCGTTGGGATAATGCCGGTCGATTTGTCTTTGAATCAAACTTGTTCTGAAATCATTCATTTTCTTGTAACCTCCTTCGGGTTCTCATTCTTTCTCACATTCGCTACACAAGTAATATCCGTCCGTCTTTCCTGTTTTCCCGAAAAAAATAAAAAATTAGTAATTTTGTAAAAGTTACCCTTGACAATTTGAAATAAGAGTGATATATATTATACTGCGGTAAATTCGAGATTTATAAAGGAGGAATCTGTTATGAAGAAGAACAGATGGAATGTGAATGGCTACTCCTGGAAAACCAATGGAGGAAGCGAGTTAAGACGGCTTAGAACGCCCAATTACGCACCGGTGGATGCCTTGTAAGGCACCGACCCAACCCTTATTATTTCCACAGGATCGCTGGTGGCATATCGAAGGAGTGTATTTTGACAACCGCCACAGTATTCGGATCCTACATACGACAAATGGCGTCTGCTTCAAGGATTGCCAAAAGACAAATTGAATAATCAGACGCCATAGACACGAACCGAAGCGCGGGATTTGATTCCGCTTTGAGAATGGAGGAATTCTTGCTATGAACTTCGGAAAACAGGTTGTATTTGACTATGTGCGTAATATGATTGCTGAACCCAACAGCGAAAAGGACTATCAGGAACTGTACAACATCATCTGGGTGGATGCCTTTGGACTGCTGTCCCGTTACAATCTGTCCATTGAGGACAAAGAGGATATCGTTCAGGATGTTGAGATTTCTTTCTTCCCCAGACTGACCTGGTATGTGGAAAACTTCCGGCATGCCTCTCCGGCGCAGCGCAACGCCTGCCTGAGAACCATCGTCAAGCGCAGAATGAACGACCAGCTGGCACGCCGGTACAGACACAGCAATGTGACCTCCTACGATGCGGAGGATTTTCCTGAGGAGCTGAGCGGTGTCTGCGAGGACACCTTCGCCGGCCTCAGCAGCCGTGACGAGGTGCGGCAGGCGCTGAAGCTGATTTGCTCCCTGAACTTCCCGGCGGAGCAGATTATTGCCTACCTGATGACCCGATGCACCGCCCTGACCAGCAAGGGTGGAAAGAACGGAAAGCCGGCTCAGGTAGCCCGTCAGCTGGCCGGTCTGACTCTGGATGAATCTGCCGCAATCGCGATCCGGCAGATTCAGGAGGTCTGTCCCTTCGCGGTGAGCATGGAGGTCTACGCGCCGCTGTTGGAAAAGCTGGACAAGTCTGTATCCCAGAGCCGTTGCGGTGATTGCAGATTTAATCTGACCCCCCGGATGATTTCCGGAGTCTGCAGTCAGATTACCGAGAGACTGCGCAGTATTTGGGAACGGCTGAACGGAGGAAAGGAACTATGACAGAGCATCTGCGTTTTGAAGAGATAACGGAGCTGGTATTCACCGGAACCGTCAATGCCCGATATTTCCAGCTGGCATCCCGGGCGAATGCGCACCTGCAGGTATGCCCCGAATGTAAAAAGGTTTACGACATTTTGATATCAGCCCGAAATCAGGCAGAGGAAGTATATTTCAGCAAAGCCAGTAAAGATGCCCGTTCATAGTGCCTGCATTATGCACAATCCAAACCGGACCACCAGATGGTCCGGTTTTTTGCGCCCCTTACGGGCAATAAAAAAATTTTTGCAAAATTATTCGACAAATCACATCCAGCACCGGATATTACTTGTGTAGGATTGAAAAGGAGGAACAGAAATGAAGAAAAAAGGAAAGCTCACATTGCGATCCGCGCAAGTCAAGCAGATTATGGGTGATTATTTCAAGATTGCAGGACCTTTGCTGGTCTGCCGGAGCAGCGCCGAAAGTCAGGCGTTATCGGACCGGCTGCTGGCGTTGGTTCTGGACATTTACGCTCATCAGGAGCTGATGCCCCTTTGTACGCAAATTCTTCGGGAAACCGATACCATGCACAATACATCCGACAGCCAGCTGCTGCGCACCGGCAAGCTGCCTGTGAGTGAGGAGCTGCTGTACTATTTTGAGACCAGAGCCGCCTGCCTGCGGCAGCTGGATATGCAGCTTCCTGCCAGCTTTGACATGGACCTGCTGCTGGAAACGGTGCGTAAGGCCGGTGCCGGAGGGGTAGTCTGGGCGATTCGTCTGGGCGCGTGCCTGAACTGGCTGGAGGTGGATGGCTGGTCCACCGGAGCCAACGCCCTGCGGCTTTGGAAACTGCTGGCCTTTGCCGGCGATGAATTTGCCATGCGCGCCATGGCCCACAGCCTGAAGACCATGGGCGAGCCGCAAAAAGCTCAGGTGTGGCAGCAGGTTCACAGCCTTTGCGAAAGGGCAGGCAGTCAGCTTCTGGTGGCCCTTCCTCCGGAAATGCTGGCGCAGGTCAGTAAGGAGGCCGGCGATATGGCGACGCTGATCGTTTCTCTTCGGGGTGTGCTGTGGGAATCCAAGGACCGGCTGCCCCTTGCCATGCTGCAGTATGCCGCCGAGGGGCGGGATTCTCTCCAGCAGAAGCTGCGCAATCTGTGTGTGGGACAGAACGTGTTCCAGCTGAAGCTGTTGCAGGAACAGCTGGACGGACAAAAGCCTTACGGCTTATATTAAGGAGGTAATGACATGAATCGTGCTGCATTTGATATGTTCGCCATGGACAACGGCGAATTTTTCCGAAAAACAAGGACGGTCTTTCTCTACGGCCCCATCACCATGGAAACGGCCTATGAAGTGGGGAACTGTCTGAAATATCTGGACTATCTGGACTCTGAGACGCCGATTACGCTGGAAATCAATTCCCCGGGCGGCGAGGTGTCCTCCGGTCTTGCAATCATCGACACCATTCAGTGCATACAGGCGCCTGTCCGTGCGGTCGTTTGCGGCATAGCCGCCAGTATGGCGGCGCTGATTGCGGCCTGCTGCACCAAAGGCATGCGCAGCATGCTGCCTCACAGCTCCGTCATGATCCACCAGCCCATAGGTGGAATGGGCGCGTCCCAGGCATCGGATATCGAAATCTATGCCCAGAACATATCCCGCACCAAGCATCTGCTCAACACGCTGCTGGCGGAGGCCTGCGGAAAACATGTGGAGGATGTGGCGGCGGACACCGATCGGGACTACTATATGACTGCCGAAGAGGCTGTGGCCTACGGCATGATTGACACCATTGTTACATCGAAAAAAACCCGGGTAAAAACCGGCGGAGAGGAGAAATAAGTATGCTTGGAGCGATTGTTGGCGATATCATCGGCTCGCCCTATGAGCTTGGTTCGGGCAAGTGGAAGGGTTTTAAGCTGTTTGTTCCGGGCTGCCGTCCCACGGATGACAGCATTATGACCATCGCCGTAGGCTGCGCCTGCGCGGAGGCGGATTGCGACAACGAATATGAATATAAGCGGATTCTTGTGGAAAAAATGCGGCAAATCGGACGGCAGTATCCGGATTGCGGCTACGGCGACATGTTTTTCAGATGGCTGATGGATGATGACGGTCAGCCCTACGGCAGCTGTGGCAACGGCTCGGCCATGCGGGTATCGCCGGTGGCGTGGGTGGCGAAAACACTGCAGGATGCGGAACGTCTGGCAAAATGGAGCGCCGAAGTCACCCACAATCATCCCGACGGAATCCGCGGCGCTCAGGCGGTTGCCGCCGCGGTGTATCTGGCCCGAACCGGCTCCGGAAAGGAGGAAATCCGCCGCTACATTCAGGAAAACTACTATGATCTGGACTTCACTGTGGAGGAAATCCGACCGGGGTATCGGTACAATATGACCTGCGAGGGCAGTGTTCCTCAGGCCATCGTGTGCTTTCTGGATGCCCAGGATTTTGAGGATGCCATTCGCAACGCGGTTTCTCTGGGCGGAGATGGCGATACGCAGGCAGCCATTGCCGGTGCCATCGCGGAGGCCTGCTTTGGAATTCCGGAGGATATTCTGGAGGAAGCGCTTTCCCGTCTGGACGACAACCTGAAGGAATATCTGTCAGATTGTGAATAAATACGAATCAGCCGGCAATCCCGTGGATTGCCGGCTGTCCCACCCGAAGGAGGTAATTTTCATGAACTATGTGATGTCCGATATTCATGGTCACAAAAAACGTTTTGAATCCATTCTGAGCCAAATCAATCTTCAGCCTGAGGACAGGCTGTACATTCTCGGTGATGTCATCGACCGGAATCCGGAGGGACTGTCCATCCTTTACCGGCTGATGGGCATGCCCAATGTGACGATGCTTCCGGGAAACCATGAGCGCATGATGCTGGATGTGCTGGCAAACCCCTCCGACCCCTATCTGCGGGAGATGTGGTACCGGAACGGCGGCCGTGTCACCCATTATCAATGGAGGGGAATCCCCACTTCCCTGCGGCAAAAGATGATTCGCTATCTGAACCGGCTGCCGGTGAATGTGGACCTCCGGATTGGAGACAAAGATTATCTGCTCGTACACGGCGCGCCGGAGGTCTGCTGGAGCGAAGATCCGGAATATTATGACAATTCCGCCACCTACGCGGTGTGGAAACGGCTGGAGCCCGACAAAAAATATGTGGATGGGAAAACAATCATTTTCGGTCACACCCCCACCATGTATTATCAGGACGGTTCACCGGCGCGTATCTGGTATGGGGATGGTATGATCGGCATCGACTGCGGCGCGGCCTATCCCTCCGGACGGCTGGCCTGTCTGCGGCTGGAGGACGGAAAGGTATTCTACGCGGACTGAAACTGGCATCTTCTGCATAAAAATTCATATTTTCGTTGGAAATTGTATTGACAGGAAAAACCAATTGTGCTATGATTGCCTAAAGATGAAAAAACTATTATGTAAGATTTGTGCAATCTGATAATAAAAGGGCGTCAACCGTCTCTGCCGGTGAAGCGCGCTAGGTCATCAGGAAAGACGCGTGTATTTGTCCTTCGGGACACAATATATAACACCGTAGAAAGGAGTAAGAACATGAAGGTTATCAACGAAGTATCTGTTCAGGCTTCCATGGCTACCCTGAACCAGATGGCGATTGCCAAGGTTGCAGGATCCGACTTTACCCGCTGCGAGTTGTGCAGAGTGAGCGACGGCTAATAAGACACATGCGTGGATGGTGCAGCCGCACCATCCACGTAAATTCATTAAGAGATAAAGCGGGGAAACATCATGTATATATCGCGCTATATTGTTACTCAGGACTACAACGGTGAAAAACTGCTGTTCTCCACCCTGACCACGGCGATTGTTTCTTTGGAAAATGACATATATACGTCCATCTTTGAAAACCGGGAATTTGAAAAGCACGGTCAGCTGGTGGAACAGCTGCGCGGGATGGGATTCATTCACGATGACAGCTTTGATGAATTCCGGCAGCTGGAGGACATCAGAAAATTCGCATACGACAAAAACAACGAGCAAACGTTGTACTATATGATTACCCCCACCCTGGCGTGTAACGCCAGATGCTATTACTGCTTCGAGAAGGAAGTCCATCATAAGACGATGTCTGCGCAGGTGGCCCGGAACGTTGCGGATTTCATCGTTGCCAACCGGGGTCCGAAGGAAATTCTGATTCAATGGTTTGGTGGAGAGCCGCTGCTGGCACCCGATGTCATCGACCTGATCAGCGACCGGCTGATTGCTGAGGGCATGGAATTTTCTGCGAAAATCACCACGAACGGATACTTGCTCGATGACGCCACCATGAAAAAAGCCACCTCCAAATGGAAGGTTAAGACCATTCAGGTGACAATTGACGGACTGGAAGAAGAGTATAACAGAATCAAAAACTATGTATATGAGAAGGGCGAAAGCCCCTTCCGGGTTGTACTCAGAAATATCAGGAATGCCCTGTCCTACGATATTTTCATGCGCATCAGAATCAATGTGGACCTGCGGAATATCCAGCAGGCACAGAATATCATCGCTTTTCTGAAAAAGGAGTTTGCCGCGTATCCCAACTGCGGTGTCTACTTTGCGCCAATCAACGAGAGTGAGGATGTGATGCCGGCGATTTCCGACACCTTCTCCGGAGCTTCGGAGCATCCCCTGCTGACCATGCTGAACTTTGAAGAGGGTTATGCCGGTCTGGGTCAATCCCGTCTGTTTATCGCGGAGCAGCCCACCACATGGAGCGAGATTCTGATGAAGTATTACATCCATCCCATACCGGTAAGCTGCTTTGGCTCGTGCAAATGCTCGCTGTCCATCGATTCCAAGGGCGATATTTATATCTGCCACCGGTACTTCGGACGGGGAGAGCAGTACAGCAGCGGCAATGTCACCACCGGCATGCTGGATAACGACATTACGCTGAGGTTCAGAGATTACCGTGTTCCTGCCAGCTGCGAAAAATGCAATCTGCTGCCGATATGTCAGGGCGGCTGCCGGTACAACCGGGAAGCTTATGGCGAGGGTCAGGCATGTGTGCCGTCGAAGGGCGCCATCAAGCAGTTGATCGTCAGGGCTGTGGAGGAAATGAACCAACTGGCGGCACAGAAGAATGGCGTGTAATTAAGATTCATAAAAACCAGTCCCGAAGGAGACGCTATTGCCTCCCCGGGACTGTTTTTGCCGGATATGAGCAAGGACAACGGTTGCATTTTGTGTTTTCCGGTGATACAATGAACATACCGGTAAACTTGAATCTGGAAGGAATATTGCAATATGAAACGTTCTGCTTTCAAGGATGATTTATTCCGTTATTATGGCGAACAGGGCGAAAGTCTGAGAAGCAGGATTTTTCGCCCGGTTGAAATTCAATACCTTTACGCGTTCAGAAAGTATCAGGAGAGTTCCAATTCTTTAACAAGAACCTATTACAAAATCAAGCTTCGACGCTTGACTCGAAAAAGCCATATACAAATTCCGGAAGCCACCAAAATCGGAAAAGGATTATATATCGGACATTCAGGGCGCATTATTATCAGTCCGCAAGCGGTGTTGGGAAATAATATTAATATAGCCACAGGTGTGACGATTGGTCGGGAGAACCGAGGGGCAAGAGAAGGCGCGCCAACCATAGCAGATCATTGCTGGATTGGAACCAATTCGGTAATTGTGGGCAATATCAAAATCGGAACGGACGTGTTAATTGCCCCGTTGAGCTATGTAAATTTCGATGTTCCTGACCACTCAATTGTAATCGGAAATCCTGCAAAGGTGATACATAGGGAAAACGCCACCGAGGGCTACATCAAAAGAACAGTTTAATAAGGATGCTTTTCCTGAAACAATCACAGCCGCTTCCATCCCGGAGGCGGCTGTGATTGTTTTGGTGTGTTACCTGAAATGTGTCAATGATTGCGGCTTCCTGTGGGGACAGGTGGCCATCGGCTTATTATATGCATAAACAAACAACGCTCTCCACATGGGCGCAGCGGGGGAACAGGTCGGCGGCGAGGGCGTTTTGGACGCAATAGCCCCGTTCCTTCAGCAGCGCCACATCTCTGGCGAGGGTGGCGGGGTCGCAGGAAACGTAAACGATTCTCCGGGGCGCCATCCGGTGCAGAGCCTCAATGGTATCGGCGTTCAGACCTTTTCTGGGGGGATCCACCACCGCCACATCGGCACGGATTCCCTGCCGCTCCAGCTCCAGCGCCGCCTGTCCGGCATCGCCGCAGAAGAATTCCACATTTTCGATGCCGTTGCGTTTGGCGTTCTCACGGGCATCCTCCACGGCCTGAGGTATCACCTCCACGCCAATCACCCGACCGGCAGAGCCAGCCATGGCAAGGGTGATGGTGCCTACACCGCAGTAGAGATCCAGCACCGTATCGTCCTTGGTAATCTGCGCCTGCTCAATGGCGGCGGCGTAGAGCCGCTGGGCCTGATGGTGGTTGACCTGATAGAAGGATCTGGGAGAAAGCCGGAAGGTCAGACCGCAGAGGGTGTCCTCAATGTAGCCCGGTCCATGGAGGACGATGGTCTCGTCACCCAGAATGGTATTGCCCCGTTTTGTATTGACAGACAGGGTCAAGGTGGTGAAACCGGCAACTTTTTGCAGGCTTTCCACCAGCTCCTGTGCATGAGGAAGCTTCCGTCCGTTCACCGCCAGACACACCAGCACCTGTCTGGACACCACGCCCTGACGGACGTAAATGTGCCGCACCAGACCGGTGTGGGCGGACTCGTCATAGGCAGGGATTCGGAAGTGATTCATGTGGCGGATGACAATATCCTTCACCTGATCCATCTCCGGCGGCAGAATCCGGCAACGGTCGTTTTCCACCACATCGTGGGTGCCGGCGCGGAAAAATCCGGCGTAGGCGCGCCCCTTCCGGCTGGCTACGGGATACTGAGCCTTGTTGCGGTAGCCGTCCACCGTGGGAGCGGATAGGATGGGCAGCTCCTCCAGATTCTCACCGCCAATCCGGTTCAGCGCCTGACGGACCCGTTCCGACTTCAGGCGGCACTCCTCCTCATAGTCCATGTGGCGGAAGTCACAGCCGCCGCAGAGCTTTGCCACGGGGCAGTCCCGGTTGATGCGATGCTCCGACCGCTCCAGAAGCTCCACGATTTTGCCCGATGCCCATGTCTTGTGGACATTCTCAATGCGGACACGAACCCGCTCCCCCATCATGGCGTTGGGGATGAACACGGCGCAGCCTTCAATTTTCGCGATGCCCTGCCCTTGCGAGGTGTAGTCGCAAATAACGGCATCGTATACCTGTTTCTTAATCAGCATAGTAATCCTCCATCAGAAGATAGTTGGCGGTGGCTGCGTTAATCCAGCGAGGTTTCCATTGTGATGTTTCTGGGTGCCATGCCCATTTTTTCGTAGAACGCCATGGCGGCGTCATTGCCGCACCAGACATTCAGGGTGACGAACCGGCAACCGGATGCCTTGGCGTAGTCCAGCGCATGGCGGTACAGGCCGGTGGCGATGCCTTTGCCTCGATGTCCTTCGTCCACGCACAAATCATCGATGTAAATTTCCTTCCGGCAGGTGGAAACGCCGCTGTCATCGTAGTTGCGGTGCTGACAGAAGCAGTAACCCAGCACCGCCTCATCCTCCACCGCCACGAACACCGGACGGCTCTCGTCAGCCAGAAGCGCCGCCAGAACGGACTCGTCATATTTCAGACACCCGTCACGGAAAATGTCCGGACGAATCTGATGATGGACAGCCCCCACCTGCAGCAGCAGTGCCTCAATTCCCGGAATATCCCCCTGATTGGCAAGCCGAATGACCATAACGGTACCTCCAAAGTTTCATTTCTCTCATTATATCCCCTGACGGGGAATAATGCAAGTCCGGCGGGCATAGGTTCTAGCACAAGAACAGGAGGGATTTTATGAAACGTATCGCAATCGTGCTGGCGGTGGCGCTGGTGGTGGGACTGGTGCCGGTGCGGGTGCAGGCGGCACCGGCGGAGGTGGCGGCGAAAAGCGCCATTTTGATTGATGCCGCCACCGGCACTGTGCTGTATGAACAGAACGCCCACCAACGGCTGGCACCTGCCAGCGTTACCAAGGTCATGACCATGCTGCTGATTATGGAAGCCCTTGCCGACGGCAGAATCGGCTGGTCCGACACGGTGACCGCCTCCGAAATGGCCGCCGCCAAGGGGGGCAGTCAGGTCTACCTGAAGGTTGGTGAAGCCATGACCGTCACCGACATGCTCAAGTCCATCGCTGTCAGCTCTGCCAACGACTGCGCCTGCGCCATGGCGGAGCATATCGCCGGCAGCGAAAGCGCTTTTGTGGAAATGATGAACACCCGTGCCAAAGAGCTGGGGATGGCGGACACCAGCTTCGTCAACTGCACGGGTCTGGATGATCAGGGTGCGGAAAATCATCTGACCTCCGCCCATGACATCGCCATTATGAGCCGGCAATTGTTGGTAAACCACCCGAAAATTAAGGAATTCACCACTATTTGGATGGATACGATTCGAAATGGGGCTTTTGGTTTGTCCAATACCAACAAGCTGGTTCGGTTCTACCCCGGTGCCACAGGACTGAAAACCGGCTTCACCGCCGCGGCGGGGTACTGCCTGTCCGCATCTGCCATGCGTGATGGCATGGAACTGATTGCGGTGGTCATGGGCAGCGCTACCTCTCAGGACCGTTTTGCCGCCTGCAAGCAGCTGCTGGACTACGGCTTTGCCAACTACGCCCTGATTACGCCGGAGGTCCAGTCCGGTCAGATTCCGGTGAAGCTGGGAACTGCCGCCTCAGTCAAAGCGGTGCCGTCGGAGGATCCCAGACTGCTGATTGACCGCTCTCAGCGGGGCAGCGTCACCACCGAGGTGACGCTGGAGGAACAGGTTCAGGCGCCGGTGAGCAAGGGCCAGCGGCTGGGTACCATGACGGTAAAGGCCGGCGAGCAGGTGCTGGCGCAGGTGAACATGATTGCCGCGGATTCTGTTCCCCGTCTGGGCTGGGGACAGGTGTTTTACAAGGTTCTGCGCGCCATCGCCATGGGAGGATAAAGAATCATCTCATTCATGAACAGCTCCTGAAAAGGGGCTGTTTTTTGTTATAGACAACCGGCGAAATTTGTTGTATACTAAATAATAGAGTTACAATGCCCAACGTATATCCACAATGAGGAGAATTGATTATGTCCTTATTCAAAAACAAGACCCTGCTGATCACCGGCGGCACCGGCAGTTTTGGCAATGCGGTGCTGGATCGGTTCCTGAACACCGACATCGGTCAGATTCGTGTCTTTTCCCGTGACGAGAAAAAGCAGGATGATATGCGCCATGCCTTCCAGTCCCGATTCCCTGAGGCGGCGGAGAAAATCCGCTTCTATATCGGCGACGTGCGGGATCTGGCATCGGTGAAAAATGCCATGCACGGCGTGGACTACATCTTCCATGCCGCCGCTTTGAAGCAGGTGCCTTCCTGCGAGTTTTTTCCGCTGGAGGCGGTGAAAACCAACGTCATCGGCACCGATAATGTCCTGACCGCCGCCATTGAGGCGGGGGTGGAAAGTGTTATCTGTCTGTCCACCGACAAGGCCGCCTACCCTGTCAATGCCATGGGTACCTCCAAGGCGATGATGGAGAAGGTGGTGGTGGCCAAGAGCCGTGTCACCGACCGGACCAAGATTTGCTGCACCCGTTACGGCAACGTGATGTGCAGCCGTGGCAGCGTCATTCCTCTGTGGATCGACCAAATCCGCGAGGGTAAGCCCATTACCGTCACCGACGGTGCCATGACCCGGTTCATCATGTCCCTTGAGGAGGCGGTGGATTTGGTGCTGTTTGCCTTTGAGCATGGTGAAAGCGGTGATATTCTGGTCCAGAAGGCCCCTGCCTGCACCATCGAAACTCTGGCGAAGGCTGTTACCGAGCTGTTCAGCCCCGGTCATGAGATTCGTACCATCGGCATCCGCCACGGCGAAAAGCTTTTCGAAACCCTGCTGACCAACGAGGAATGCGAAACCGCTGTGGATATGGGTGATTTCTACCGTGTACCCAGCGACAAGCGGGGTCTGAATTACGATAAGTACTTCAAGGAGGGCAGCGTGGAGCGCGACCACCTGTCTGAGTTCAATAGCAGCAATACAGATCAGCTCACCGTGGAGCAGGTGAAGGAAAAACTCCTGACCCTTGCGTATATTCAGGATGAGCTGGCAGCATGGGAGGCGAAGTGATGGATATTTTAATCACCGGAGCCAAGGGCTTCGTAGGCAAGAACCTGACTGCGGCGCTGCAAAATATCCGTGACGGCAAGGATGGTACCCGTGACATCTCCATCGGAGAGATTTTTCAGTACGACCTTGACACCGACCCCGCTTTGCTGGAGGGTTACTGCGAGAAAGCTGATTTCGTGTTCAACCTTGCCGGTGTGAACCGCCCCAAGGACCAGAATGAGTTCATGGAGGGCAATTTCGGCTTTGCTTCTACATTATTAAATATACTGCGTGCCAAGGGTAACACCTGCCCCGTGATGCTGTCCAGCTCCATTCAGGCCACTCTGATCGGGCGCTACGGACAGTCGGACTACGGCAAAAGCAAGTTGGCAGGCGAGGAGCTGTTCTTCCGCTACGGCGAAGAAACCGGCGCCAGAGTTCTGGTGTACCGGTTCCCTAACCTGTTCGGCAAGTGGTGCCGCCCCAACTACAATTCTGCCGTGGCTACCTTCTGCCACAATATGGCCAATAATCTGCCCATCACCGTCAGCGATCCCAACGTGGAGCTGGAGCTGCTGTACATCGATGATCTGGTGCAGGAGATGCTGGATGCCCTTCAGGGCAGGGAGCATCGCTGCGACTATGAGGGTCTGGAGCCGGTGACGGGACAGCGGTACTGCCATGTTCCTGTGACCCACAAGGTCACACTGGGGCAGATTGTGGAGCTGCTGGAGCAGTTCCGAAGCCAGCCGGATACGCTGATTATGCCCCCCATTCCCAAGGGCAGCTTTGCTACCAAGCTCTACTCCACCTACCTGTCCTACCTGCCGGTGGAGAAGATTGCGGTGCCGCTGAAAATGAATGTGGACGACCGGGGCTCCTTTACGGAGGTGATGCGGACGTTGACCCATGGACAGTTCAGCGTCAATGTATCCAAGCCGGGCATCGTCAAGGGTCAGCACTGGCACAACAGCAAATGGGAATTTTTCATTGTGGTGTCCGGTCACGGCTTGATTCAAATGCGGCAGATTCACTCCGGCGAGGTGCTGGAGTTTGAGGTGTCCGGCGACCGGCTGCAGGCAATCCATATGCTGCCGGGCTACGCCCACAACATCATCAACCTCAGCAACACCGAGAATCTGGTGACGCTGATGTGGGCCAACGAGTTGTTTGACTCCAACCATCCCGATACCTTCGCCGAACCGGTTTGAAGGCAGGAATTCATTAATTCGCTGAAATAACAGAGGAAAAGAAAATGGAAGAAAAAGAAAACAAAGGTCACGGCGGCTCTGACCACAGCCACCGTCATCATCACAAACATTCCAGAAACAAAAAAACCAGATTCTTTCGGGAAAACAAGAAGGCGCTGATTGGCATGGGCGTCTCGCTGGTGCTGTCTCTGGTCATCATCGGACTGGTTGTCGGCTTCCAGATGAAAAAGCGACCCAATGACGGCGAGAATTCCAATCCGGATTCCCGTCCTCAGCTTCAGACTCAGGTTCAGATTTCCGACGGCATGGTGGGACTGGCGGTGCCTCATTTCACAGAGAGTATTCCACTGGCGGATTCGTGGGTGAAGGCCTGCGTGTCCGACCCCGACCTGACCCCTGCCACCCAGATTCTGGCGCCCTACCGCAAGGAGGGACTCCGTCTGGATACGGGACTGGCGGCCACGCTGGATTTTGAGGTTACCAATCTGCCTGAGGATTGCACGGTGGTATCCACACGGGTGCTGGTATCTGAGGACCCCAACTTCGGCGCTGTCCGCAACTTCAACCTGAACAAGGATGAAAGAAGTCTGAAGGTGTACCTGCTGAAGGCGGACACCACCTACTACTATAAAATCAACGTCACGTTGTCCGACCGGTCGGTGGTGGGCATCCAGAGCAGCTTCCATACCGAGAATCTGCCCCGCATCCTGAGCATCGACGGCATTGTCAATGTCCGTGATATCGGCGGCTGGGTCAAGGCCGATGGCAAAACCATCCGTCAGGGACTGCTGTACCGGGGCAGCGAAATCGACGATGCTGCCCAGAAGGGCTACAAGATCACCGACAAAGGTCGTCAGGATATGCTGAGTGTTCTGGGTATCGAGCTGGATATGGACCTGCGTACCGCCGAGGTGGCGGGCAACGGCTATACACTGGGTGCCGGCGTGACCCACAAGGTCTATAATGCCCCCATGTATGTGCAGATTTTCCAGGACTATGCCAAGGACGAAATGAACGCCATTTTTACAGATTTGGCGGATATCAACAATTATCCTGTTTATTTGCATTGTACCCACGGTCTGGACCGGACGGGTACGGTGGTATTCCTGCTGGAGGCCGCGCTGGGTGTCAGCGAGCAGGATTTGATTCGGGAGTACGAGCTGTCGGCTTTGTACTTTGAGAAGCTGAACAGCGACGATCTGCAGGATATGATCTTCAGACTCAACATGCTGGGCGGTGACAGTCTGCAGGAAAACGCGGTGCTGTACCTGAAGTCCGTGGGCATCACCGACGAGCAGATCGAGGCCCTGCGGGCGATTTATCTGATGTAAAACAAATCGTTTGGCGGAGTGTGATTGCTTCGCCAAACGGTAGCATTCACATTCTGGAGGAAAGCTATGGATCATGTTCAATTTCGAGATGACGGGCGGCTGAAGCTGCTGATTATCGTGGGTACCCGTCCGGAAATCATCCGGCTGGCGGCGGTAATCAAGAAATGCCGCGCCTATTTTGACACGATTCTCGCCCACACGGGGCAGAATTACGACTACAACCTGAACGGCGTGTTTTTCCATGATCTGGAGCTTGACGATCCGGAGGTCTATCTGGATGCGGTGGGCGCGGATCTGGGCGAAACCATGGGCAACATCATTGCCAAAAGCTATCAGCTCATGGCGCGCATCAAGCCCGACGCGGTGCTGGTGCTGGGCGATACCAATTCCTGCCTGTCGGTGATTGGTGCCAAACGGCTGCACATCCCCATTTTCCACATGGAGGCCGGCAACCGCTGCAAGGATGAGTGCCTGCCGGAGGAAACCAACCGCCGGATTGTGGATATCATCTCCGATGTGAACATGTGCTATTCCGAGCATGCCCGCCGGTATCTGGCGGACTGCGGTCTGCCCAGAGAGCGGACTTACGTCACCGGCTCTCCCATGGCGGAGGTGCTGGGCGATAATCTGGCGAAAATCCAAGCCAGCGACATCCACAGCCGTCTGGGGCTTGAGAAGGGCAGATACATCCTGCTTTCCGCCCACCGGGAGGAGAACATCGACACGGAAAAGAATTTCCTGTCCCTGTTCACCGCCATCAACAAAATGGCGGAAAAGTACGATATGCCTATCCTGTACTCCTGCCATCCCCGCTCCAGAAAACGGCTGGAGCAGACCGGCTTCCGGCTGGACAAGCGGGTGATTCAGCATGAGCCGCTGGGCTTCCACGACTACAACTGCCTGCAAATGAACGCCTTCGCGGTGGTGTCCGATTCCGGCACTCTGCCGGAGGAGAGCAGCTTCTTCACCTCCATCGGGCATCCCTTCCCGGCGGTGTGCATCCGCACCTCCACCGAGCGTCCCGAGGCGCTGGACAAGGGATGCTTCCTGCTGGCGGGCATCGACGAAAAGAGCCTGCTTCAGGCGGTGGATACCGCTGTTTCCATGAACACGGACGGCTGCCACGGCATTCCCGTGCCGGATTATGTGGAGCGGAATGTGTCCACAAAGGTGGTAAAAATCATCCAGTCCTACACCGGTATCGTGGACAAAATGGTGTGGCGGAAGTGATAGCCTGATGAGGGCTAAAACAGCAAATTAACGACCTTGGAGGCGTTTTTATGAGCGATATTGTCAAAGAGAAAGAGTCCGGAAAGGAGATTGGTGTTCAGCAGCTGCTGATGGCGCTGCTGCGCAGGGGCTGGATCATCATCATGGCGGGTATCATCTGCGCTGTGGCGATGTTCGGTATCACCTACTACCTGATTACCCCCCAATACCAGTCCTCCACCATGTTCTATGTCAACAACAGCGATCTGGATTTGAGCGGTGTGGGTCTTAGCTCCGGCGATATTTCCGCGGCACAGGAGCTGGTGGCGTCTTACATCATCATCCTTGAGAGCCGTGAAACCCTGATTGAGATTCGGGACTATGCGGATGTCAACACCCGCACCATCTCGGACCTGCGGAGCATGATTTCCGCTACCGCGGTAAACTCCACCGAGATTTTTGAGGTGGTCGTCACCAGCGAGGATCCCAAAGAAGCGCAGGCCATTGCCTCTGCCGTGGCTGAGATTCTGCCCAAGCGAATCTCCACCATCATCGAGGGTACCTCCGCCAAGGTCGTGGACCACCCTGTGAAGGCAACCTCCCCCAGCTCTCCCAGCTATGTTCTCAATACCATGGTGGGTTTCCTGTTTGGTCTGCTGGTCACCATCACGGCAATCGTGCTGCATGAGGTGTTCGATGTGACCATCCGTGCCGAGGAGGACATCCAGCGCAGCTGCACCCATCCGGTGCTGGCAGCCGTGCCGGATATGAACGCCCATTCCAAGGGCGGCGGCTACTACGATCGGGACCGGAAAAAGCGTCCCGGTACCGCCGAAAAGGAGACCACTCTGGTGGGTGCCGGCATCAGCTTCGCTGCCAGCGAGGCCTACAAGCTGCTGCGTACCAAGCTCCAGTTCTCCTTCGTGGACGACAGCGATTGCCACATTCTTGGTGTGTCCAGCGCCATGGCCGGCGAAGGCAAGAGTCTTTCCTCCGTCAACCTGGCCTACTCTCTGGCGCAGCTTGAGAAGCGCGTTCTGCTGGTGGACTGCGATATGCGCCGTCCTTCTCTGAATGCCAAGCTGCCCATCCAGAAAACCCCCGGTCTTTCCAACTACCTGACCCGTCAGGTGCCGCTGGAGCAGATGATTCAGAAGTTCAAATCCGGCGATGCCGGCTTTGACGTGGTGGCTGCGGGACGGAATCCGCCCAACCCCATCGAGCTGCTCAGCTCCCAGCGGATGCAGGAGCTGCTGGACAAGCTCCGTGCCAACTATGACTACATCGTTCTGGACCTGCCCCCTGTGGGCGAGGTTTCCGATGCGCTGGTGGTGGCCAAGCTGGTGGACGGCATCCTGCTGGTGGTCCGTCAGAACTACTGCGACCGCCGCGCCCTGTCCAATGCCGTGGAGCAGTTCAGCTTCGTGGATACCAGAGTGCTGGGCGTGGTCCTGAACTGCACCACCGAAAACAGCCTCCGTTACAGAGGCTACCGCTACTACAAGCGCTATTACAGCCGCTACGAGGGCAGCTATATCCGTGCCGCCCGTCGGGAAGCGGAACGCCGTGGAGATAAAGAATGATTGCTGATATGCACACCCATGTCCTGCCCGGCATCGACGATGGAAGTCCCAACGTGGAAACGTCGGTGCGGATGCTGGAGGAACTGTATGGGCAGGGTGTCCGCCGTGTGGCGGCGACCCCCCACTTCTATGCCAACCACGATTCTCCGGAGCGGTTTCTGCGCCGTCGGGAGGAAGCGGTCCGCAAGCTGCGGCAGGTATGGCAGTCCCGGGATATGGATTTGCGCATCGGCGCCGAGGTCCACTACTTCGAAGGCATCAGCGACTGCGATGCGCTGGAGGCGCTGGCGATTGAGGGTACCGGTCTAATCATGGTGGAGATGAATGCGGCACCGTGGTCGGAACGGGTCTATCAGGAACTGGTGGAGATCCACCAGAAGCATGGGCTGACACCGGTGATTGCCCATCTGGACCGCTACATTACCCCTTTTCGAAGCTTCGGCATCCCCCGCCGTCTGGAGGAATTGCCGGTGCTGGTGCAAATCAACACCGGTTCCCTGATGCACTGCGCCACCCGTTCCATGGCGCTGGGCATGCTCCGCAAGGGGCAGGCGCAGCTGCTGGGCTCCGACTGCCACAGTATGGGCAGCCGTAAGCCGGATCTGGGCGATGCATGGAAAATTATCAGCGACAAATTGGATCGGGAGACCCTTCGGGAGCTTTCCCGTCTGGAGGATTCCATATGGAAAAAAAGCTGAAACTTAGAGATGTGTTGATACTGGCAGCGATTTTGCTGCTGGTTGTGATTGCGCTGTACAGCGTGATTCAGATTATCGAAGGCAACCTGCGCAGACCGGAAGCCCCCGGTCAGGAGCAGCCCAGCAAGACCATCGTCCGTGACGGCGTGTCCTACTACCCCCGTCAGGATATGGTGGTGATTCTGGTGGCCGGTATCGACGAAACCGGTCCTGTCCAGGACAGCGGCACCTACAACAACTCCGGCGAGGCGGACATGGTGGCGCTGGTGATTCTGGATCAGAAAAAGGAAACTGTGGACGTGCTGGCGCTGAACCGGGATACCATGCTGGAGATTCCCGTTCTGGGTATCGGCGGCAAGCCGGCCGGCACCATCAACGGTCAGCTGGCGCTGGCCCATACCTACGGCAGCGGTCTGCAGGACTCTGCCCAGAACCTGAAAAAAACCGTGTCCAATTTCCTTTACGGTCTGAATATCGACTACTACATTACCATGAATATGGATGCCATCGCTTTGCTCAATGATGCGGTGGGCGGTGTTACCGTTACTGTGGAGGAGGATTTCTCTGCTGTGGACAGCACCATCGGCATGGGTCAGGTGACCCTGACCGGTCAGCAGGCGGTGTCCTTCCTCCGTTCCCGTCAGGGCGTGGGCGACCAGCTGAACCTGACCCGTATGGAGCGCCACGAGGCTTACATGACCGGCTTTGTCAACCAGCTTCGCAGTAAGCTCAAGGAGGACCGCACTCTGGCTACCACGGTATATGAGCAAATGACTCCCTACATGGTCACCGATATTTCCGCCAATGCCCTGCTGGGTCTGGTGGAATATTACAGCGATTATGATATGGGTCAGATCTACTCCGTGGAGGGCAAAAACGTGGTGGGCAAATACATGGAATACCACGTTGACACCGAAGCGCTGGATAAGCTGATTCTGAAGCTGCTTTACGCACCGAAAAGCTGATGCTGAGAGGGATTGTGCATTGGATCTACTGCCTGCCCTTGTGGCATGCGGTGGTGCTGGCGCTGGCAGCCACAGGGCTGTTCTTCTGGCTTCGTCGCCGATACGGCAATCAGCGCTGGTGGAAGCCGGCGATACTTCTGCTGCTGGTGTGCTGGGCGGTAGTTGTGGTGATAAATAACGTGGCAGGACGGGGCAACGAAATCCATCAGGTGTCCCTGATTCCCTTCCAGACCTATATCACCGTGTTCAGCGGCGGGCAGCCGGAACTGATTCGCAGTGCCTTTATGAATGTGCTGCTGTTTTATCCCGGGGGACTGTTGGCTTTGAGCCTGCTGCCTTGTAGAAAACGGGCATGGCTGCTTTGGCTGTTCGTGGCGATGAGCCTTGGCGTGGAAATCTGCCAGTACGCGTTCCATGTGGGCGTGGCGGAAACCGACGATGTGCTGCACAATACCCTTGGCGCGGCATTGGGGCTGCTGTCTTTGCGTCAATATGACAAACACAACACCGGAGTGCATTGAATCACTCCGGTGTGTTGCTTGTCAGGTGCCGGATAAAGAATAATTTGACGCGGCGGGAATTATCTATTCATAAAATATTTACCGCTTCTTCCATATTTCCTCTTGATTTTTTGTTCCGGTTGGGGTATGATATGTTAGCACTCAGGTAAACGGAGTGCTAAACACATAGATAAATGCAGGCAATACCTGCGGTCTAACATAACAGGAGGTACACAAATGAAGCTGAAACCCATGGCAGACAACGTGCTGCTGAAAGCATCCGAGGCCGCCGAGACCACTGTCTCCGGCATCATCCTCGCCACGACCAACAAAGAAAAGCCCGCCATCTACGAGGTGGTTTCCGTGGGTCCCGGTACCAAGGACGTGACCATGACCATCGCTGTGGGCGACCGTGTTGTGGTTGGTCAGTTCGTCGGCAGCGAAATCAAGCTGGACGGCGTGGATTACAAGTTCGTCAAGCAGGATGATATCCTGGCTGTTGTCACCGACTAAGGAGGTTCCATTATGGCAAAGATGATTGTTTACGGCGAGGAAGCTCGCAAGAAGCTGCAGTCCGGCATCGACCAGCTGGCCGATACCGTTAAGGTTACTCTGGGTCCCAAGGGCAGAAATGTTGTTCTGGGCAAGAAGTATGGCGCTCCCCTGATTACCAACGACGGCGTGACCATCGCCAAGGAGGTGGAGCTGGAGGATTCCTTTGAGAACATGGGCGCTCAGCTGATTCGTGAGGTCGCCACCAAGACCAACGACGTTGCTGGTGACGGCACTACCACTGCCACCGTTCTGGCGCAGGCCATCACCCGTGAGGGTCTGAAGAACCTGTCCGCCGGTGCCAACCCCATGGTTATGCGCAAGGGCATCGAGAAGGCTGTGGATGCCGCCGTTGCCGCCATCAAGGAGCATAGTGTTCCCGTGTCTGATTCCGCTTCCATTGCCCGTGTCGGTGCCGTTTCCTCCGGCGACGATGCCATCGGCGCTCTGATTGCCGAGGCCATGGAGAAGGTGGGCACCGAGGGTGTCATCACCATCGAGGAGTCCAAGACCGCCGAAACCGGTCTGGAAGTGGTCGAGGGTATGCAGTTTGACCGGGGCTACATCTCCCCCTACATGGTCACCGATACCGACAAGATGGAGGCCGTTCTGGACGATGCCTACATCCTGATCACCGATAAGAAGATCGCCTCCATTCAGGAGATTCTGCCCATTCTGGAGCCCATCGTCAAGGCTGGCAAGAAGATGATGATTATTGCCGAGGATGTGGAGGGCGATGCCCTTGCCACTCTGCTGGTCAACCGTCTGCGTGGCAACTTCAACTGCGTCTGCGTCAAGGCCCCCGGCTTCGGCGACCGCCGCAAGGAGATGCTGCAGGATATCGCAGTCCTCACCGGTGGTACTGTGATTTCCAGCCAGCTGAACATGGAGCTGACTGAAACCCAGCTCACCGATTTGGGCCGCTGCCGTCAGATCGTGGTGACCAAGGATACCACCACCATCGTCGACGGTGCCGGCGCTGCCGAGGATATTCAGGCCCGCGCCCATCAGATTCGTGCTTCCATCGCCACCACCACCTCTGACTACGACCGTGAGAAGCTGCAGGAGCGCCTTGCCAAGCTGGCAGGCGGCGTTGCGGTAATCAAGGGCGGCGCTCAGGCCGAGGTCGCCATGAAGGAGCAGAAGCTGAGAGTGGAGGATGCTCTGAATGCTGCCCGTGCCGCCGTTGAGGAAGGCATTGTGGCCGGCGGCGGTACCGCTCAGGTCAACGCCATTGCTGCTGTTGAGGAGCTGATTGCCACCCTCCACGGCGACGAAAAGACCGGCGCGCGCATCATTGCTGCCGCTCTGCAGGCTCCCATCCGCCAGATTGCCCAGAACGCCGGCGTGGACGGCTCTGTGGTCTACGAGAAGATACGCAACTCCGGCAAGGTTGGCTACGGCTACAACGCCTACACCGAGGAGTATGTGGATATGGTTGCCTCCGGCATCGTCGATCCCACCAAGGTGACCCGCTCCAGTCTGGAGAATGCCGCGTCCATTGCGTCCTGCGTGCTGACCACCGAGAGCCTGGTTGTGGATAAGCCCGACCCCGCTGCCGATGCAGCCGCTGCCGCCGCTGCCGCTCAGGGCGGAATGTACTGATAAAGAAAAGCCGTTGTTGTGATAATTCCACAACAACGGCTTTTTTTGTGGTGCGGTGCTTAACATCTTTCGCGCATAATTAACGCCCCCTCCGGTGAATCTGGAGGGGGCGCCGAAATCACTTTATTTACTTCTTGCGAGCTGCCAGCTCAGCGTTCATCTTTTCCAGCGTTTTCTTATCAATGTTGTAAATCAGCGCAATGCCTACAAACTGCATCACCGCACTGAACATATACAGTCCGGCAACCAGCCAGCACATATTGTGGGCCGTGGTAACACTCTGACCGATGGTACCCAGCTTGGACTCATAGCCCAGCCAGCCCATGATCAGCAGAACCATGGAGGGGCCTACGCCCTGAGCCAGCTTACGGAAGAAAGAGTGCAGGGAGTAAACTGTGCCTTCCTCACGGGTGCCGAACTTCCACTCGTTGTAGTCGATGGCATCGCCCATCAGCGCCCAGGAAACACAGGTATACACGCCCATACCAACGCCGAACAGCACCAGGCCGGCCATATAAACAATCAGAGCCGTGCCGGTATCGGAAATGGTGGGGAACACCAGCATAATCAGACCGCCAGCCATAGAAACGATGGTGCCGACCACAGAAGCTTCCTTCTTGCCCCACTTCGCGACGATTTTCTTGACGAAGGGCATGAAGATGAACATGGGCAGGAAACCAATCATCATAACCAGACCGGACAGGGATGCCTGATTAAAGTAAGTGGCGAACATAATGGTATTGGCAGTGGTGGCGGACTGCATGCCAAGGAACATACCCATGGCGGCAACAGTTGCGCCGACAGCGGGACGGTTCTTCAGGAAGTTGCCGAAGGACTTGAGGATATTGAACTTCTCGCCGCCCTCGTTGGTCTTGACGCTGTTCTCATCCACACGGATGGTGATATTCTTCAGCATGAACATGAACGCGATAAAGCCCAGAATGCCCATAATCAGAGCGACCCAGAACACACGCTCGCCCAGCAGGATTTCCACCTGCTTGCCGGTTTCGGGGCTCAGGATGGCATCACCGACCTTGTAGGCCTCGCCGGTGATGGGGTTGGTGAGGAACTGCTCCTTGGTAAAGCCCTCAGGAATGACAATCTTGTCAAGGAAGCCGGCGGTGCCATCATAGGACACCTTTTCCCAAATCAGCATGGGCAGGATGATGCCGGGAATCATGCCGCCGACCATGGAGCCGACAGAGCGCCAAGTGGACAGCTGCGCACGCTCGCCGTTGTCCTCGGTGACCAGGGACAGCATGGAGCCGTAGGGGACGTTTGCAACGGTGTAGGCCGCATCCCAGATGATGTAGCCCAGAATGAACAGGACCGCCTTCACAACAACAGGCGCATTGGGGAAGGGCAGGAATACTGCCGCTCCGGCCACCAGCAGGCCACAGGCGCCAACAAAAATATACTGCTTAAACTTGCCGCGCTTGTAGTGCCGCTTATCGTTATCAATCATGGAGCCAATCAGCGGATCGTTGACCGCGTCCCAAATCTGCACGAGCAGCAGCAGGATGGACAGCAGTCCGGTTTCCATCATCATGTACACCAGCCAGAAGGTCTGGACGGTACCCTTAAGTGCGAAGCTCATGTTACAGCCGAAGTCACCGGCGGCATAAGCGAGCTTGTCGCGCATACCAAACTTGCGATAGCCATTAGAATCCAACTGAACAGGTTTCTTTGCCATTCTTTCTTCCTCCTTTTGTTTTGGTAGACTGCACAAAAAAGCAGCAATCCATATCAAAAACATTATACATGATTACCAAAGTTTTGTGTATGGGACAGTTTTTGTTTTCTGTGTCACTATGCGCAGATTTTTTAGAATTAGTTTTGGATACTTTCTACAAAATAGTTGATTTTTTAAAAGTGTTTGCTATACTATATGTAGAAAATGGGGTGATGATATGTACAAGCAATGCCAGTCCGAGCGTTCCGCCGCACGCCAGCATGAGCTGGAGCAGGGACTGCTTACCCTAATGGCAACCAGAGATTATGAGGATATTTCCGTCACCGATATTTGTGAGCGGATGGGGATTCCGCGGAAGTCCTTTTACCGGTATTTTTCCGGAAAGGACGGGGCACTGATGGCGCTGCTGGACCATACCCTGATGAGCTACGAAACCTATTCTGCCCGCTACTACAATTCCGAAAAACGGACGATACAGGGAGAACTGGAGGGATGCTTCCGCTTCTGGATTGACCAGAAGCAGTTGCTGGATGTGCTGGAACGAAACAGAATGACCGCGGTTCTGATTCAACGGTGCATCCATAGTGTGCTGTGCAATAACGCACTGCCTTTCCGGATGCTGCCGAAGGTTATGCAGGAAGATCAGGAGTCCATTGTGATGTTTGCCATAAGCGGTTTAATGGCGCTGGTCATCCGGTGGCATCACGGCGGCTATGTGGAAACGGTGGAGCAAATGGCGGCCACCGCGGTTCACCTTCTGTGTACGCCGCTGTTCCCCAATGTGCTGGAGATGTTGTGACAGGGCGTGTGGATATTCTGCACAATCGGGACCTTCAAAATTTGTGGGGCGGTGTCACAGATGTGACATTTTGCCGTATTGTGTTTTTATTTTTATATGGTATATTATGGATACCCCCTAAAAAATTGTTGGAGGCGTTAGATTATGTCACAATTCGTCAAGCTTGACCTTGCCAGACTCTCCGCTTTGCGGACCATCGATGAGCGGCTGGTATCCTACAACGTGGAGATGACTGAAGTCACCGGCGGCACCTTCTGGAAGGCCTATACCGAAGCACAGGTGGACGGCACCGAGGAATTCCCACCCATCGCCAACTGGTCCGACATGGGCAATCTGCAGCAATGGTACGACCCCATCGACACCAAAAATCCCCGCCTGATCAAGCTGGCCAGAGAGCTGGGCACCGCATGGGTCCGTGTCTCCGGCACCTGGGCGAATAAAACCTATTATGATTTCGACGGACATTGCAACGGCGTTGTGCCGGAAGGCTTCCAGAATCTGCTGACCAAAGAGCAGTGGCTGAGTCTGCTGGACTTCGTCAAGGCCGTGGACGGCAAGCTGCTGGTGTCCATCGCCAACTGCCCCGGCATCCACGCCGCGGACGAGCCGATGCCCTTTGAGCAGGCGGATTTGCTGTTCCGCACCTCCAAGGAGTACGGCGTGCCGATCAGCGCCGCGGAATTCACCAACGAACCCAACCTGATTGCGCTCAGCGGTCTGCCCAAGGGTTACACCGCCGCCGACCATGCCCGTGACCATGAGTTGTTTGGCGCATGGCTGAAGGAGCATTACCCCGAGTGCCTGTTCGTGGGACCCTGCACCGTGGGCGATATCGATATGTTCGGCATGGAGGGCGCAGGCGGCGGCATGGCAGCGGGCTATGAAATCGTCACCACCGAGGCGCTTCTGGGCGAATATCAGTCCAAGATGGATGTATTCAGCTATCATTATTATAATGGTGTGTCCGAGCGCGGACAGGCCATGGGCGGTCACTGGCCTTACGAGGCAGCGCTGACCGAGCCTTATCTGGGTGTGGCGGCCAGCTGCGCCCGTCAGTATACGGCACGCCGTGACAAATACGTTCCCGGCGGTCAGATGTGGGTCACCGAGTCCGGCGATGCCGGCTGCGGCGGCAATACCTGGGCATCCACCTATGTGGATGTGCCCCGTACCCTCAACGAGCTGGGTCAGTTCGCCACGGTTACCGACGGTATCATCTTCCACAATACTCTGGCATCCTCTGACTACGGCTTCCTGAAGCACGGCACCTTCGAGCCTCGGCCCAACTATTTCGCGGTGCTGCTGTGGAACCGGCTCATGGGCAGAGTGGTTTACGATACCAAGGAGCCGATTCGTGAAGGCGCTCATGTGTTCTGCCACTCCCGTGCTGACGGAAAGGCAGGCTACTGCTATCTGATTATCAACAATTCCAACGAGGTCACCCATGTGGATGTGCCTGTGGATTGCACCCGCTATACCCTCACCGGCAACGGCAAGCTCCGCAGCCGTACCATGCTGCTCAACGGCAGAGAGCTGAAGCTGGGCGAGAAGGACAAGCTGCCGGATCTGTCCGGCGCTTACCAGAACGCCGGCACCCTGAAGCTGGCTCCCGGAAGCTGCACCTTCCTGGTTATCTGATAATAAACGCCCTTGCGGTTCCCTCCGCAAGGGCGCTTTGATGGTCTGTAATAAATACAGATGTTCATAACACAAAAACACTTGCCCGTTTTCTTTGAATTCCGGCGAAAAACGTAAAAAATCCTTGAATACTTCCCATGATTTGTCTTGACAAAAGGGAATTTCTGAATTATCATAGTAGCACATCACATGACTGACGGTTTTCGCGGAGTACTGCGGGGGAGTGTGATGCTTTTATGCCGACCGTCTGGGCGATCTGATCCGCAGGATTGGGTCGCTTTTTGTGCTTTTATCGCACCTATCTTGGCCCCCTCAGGGAGGGAGGCAAGATTTACTAAATCAAGGAGCCAAGCTTATGTCTTTTACATACAAGGGCCTGTCCGCACAGCTGGACCGGCACATCGTCACCGACACCGAGGTGGAGCAGCAGCTGCGCCGTTTGCAGCAGCAGACGCCTCGCATCGCCATCATTAAGGACCGGCCTGCCCAGCTGGGCGATGAGGTGGTACTGGACTATGCCGGCTTTTGCGACGGCGAGCAGTTCGCCGGCGGCACCGCTCAAAATCAGGCGCTGGTGTTGGGCAGCGGAATGTTCATCCCCGGCTTCGAGGAACAGCTGGTGGACAAAGTCCCCGAGGAACCCGTCACCGTAAACGTCACCTTCCCCACGGAGTACCACTCCGAGGCACTGGCCGGCAAAGAAGCCACCTTCCAGTGCACTATCCACGAGATTCGGGTCAAGACCCCCTACGAGTTGGACGACACCTTCGCCAAGGAGGTTGGCGAGTGTGATACCATCGCTGAGATGCGCAGCAAGCTCAAGGAGAGCCTGCAGGCCTACTCCGACGAGCGTGGCGAGATGGATTTGCAAGACCGCCTGCTCCGTCAGGTAGCGGAAACTATGGATAATACCTTCACCGAGGAGCAGATTCAATCCGCCATGGACGACCAGATTCAGACCCTCAAAGCCCAGCTGGGCCAGCAGGGACTGTCCATGGAAATGTACTGCGCTTTCCTGAAAACCGACGAGGCTACGCTCCGTGAGGAGTCCCGTTCCGCCGCCGAGGCTGCCCTCCGTGGCGCCGCCGCTGTGGAGAAAATCGTGGAGCTGGAAAAGCTGGAGCCCACCCAGCAGGAGCTGGCTGATGCGCTGGCGGTGGTCTGCCGCCAGAACAACCTGACGCTGGAGCAGGTCCAACCCTACTACAACGCTGAGTTCGAGCAGGCTCTGGGCCGCAGCATCCTCACCGGAAAGGTCATGAGCCTGATTCGGCAGAACGCCACCGTCACGGTGGTAGAATCGTAAGTCACAGCCTTACATAAAGCCACTGTCATCGCGAACCAGTCCGCAGACTGGTGTGGCAATCCCCCTCAGGTTTCCGGTATTTCCGGAGATTCCCACGCCGGTGTGCGCACTGGCTCGGAATGACATCCGATTTTGAAGGCTGAGATTCATACATTAATAATGTGCCAAAAGGCACCAAAATCAAGGAGGACATATACCATGGCAATCGTTTTTGATGAGAGCGGCAAGTATGTGGACGAGAAGGGTCTTGTGAAGCTGGACCCCACCAAGTTCGCTGACTGGCAGATCGCTGAGGAAGCTGAGAAGACTCTGCCTTCCGTCGATTACTTCCGTGAGAAGCTGGGCCTGCTGCCCGAAGAAATCATCCCCTACGGCAAGACCCCCAAGATCGACTTCATCAAGGTTATGAAGCGTGTGGAGAACAAGCCCGATGGCAAGTTCATCGAGGTCCCCGCTGTTACTCCCACCCCCTTCGGTGAAGGTAAGTCCACCGTTTCCCTGGGCCTGATCGAGGGTCTGGGCTACATCGGCAAGAATGCCGGCGGCGCTCTGCGTCAGCCCTCCGGCGGCCCCACCATGAACGTTAAGGGTACTGCAGCCGGCGGCGGTAACGCTCTGCTGGTGCCCATGACCGAGTTCTCCCTGGGCCTGACCGGTGATATCAACGACATTATGAACGCTCACAACCTGGCTATGGTTGCCCTGACTGCCCGTATGCAGCACGAGCGTAACAACAACGACGAGTGGCTGGCAAAGAAGGGCCTGACGCGTCTGGACATCGACCCCAAGCGTGTGGAGATGGGCTGGATCATCGACTTCTGCGCACAGAGCCT